>JAYVSV010000078.1:0-26641 GCA_043775015.1 Verrucomicrobiota bacterium | reverse complement strand
TTGCCCGCGCTGCCGCCCCGCCACTGCGGGGCGGCGTTCCGATGGCCCCGGCAGTCAATCGCGCCCGCGTGGCCCTCACCCGCTTTTAATCACACCCCCGCGCCATTCCGGGACATTTCAACGATTGACACTCGTATCTTCGTTGCTATCTTTTCGCTTCCTGTTGCGGAATGGCCGCCACAGTTTCGTTGACCCAGCCAGTTGCTGTGCGACAAAACTCAATTGAGAAAAGATGAAACGCCAATATCAACCATCGAAGATTCGCCGCAAACGGCAGCACGGTTTTTTAAATCGCAATTCAACCAAGAGCGGCAAAGCCACTTTGGCCAATCGCCGCCGCGTGGGTCGCAAGCGTTTGACTCCGGTTTAATTTTCGGCATGGATGCCGGGCCTTCTCGCTCGTTCCGCTTTCCTCGTTCCAGCAGATTGAAATTGGGGCGCGACTTTATTCGGGCAAAAACGAAAGGGCAACGGCTCTCATCAGGTTGTTTGATTGCGAACTGGCTCATTCTTCCAGCAGGTTCCTCAACCCGGCTGGGGGTCATTACGAGTCGAAAAATTGGCAACGCGGTCGCACGAAGCCGGGCGCGTCGATTGTTGCGGGAATCGTTCCGTTTGCATCAACACGAGGTTGCGCAGTCAATCGACCTGGTTCTGGTCGCGCGAAATTCGATTGTGGAAAAATCTTTCGCCCAAGTGGAGCATGACTTTTTGCGCGCGCTGCGCCAAATGCAATTGTTGAAATCGTGATGAACATCGGGCAACACATTTTGATTTTCCTGGTCCGCATCTATCGCTGGACGCTTTCTCCGGCGAAAACTTTTCTCTTTGGCCCTCTCGGTCGCTGTCGATTCTCTCCAAGTTGCTCGCAATACGCATTGGATTCCGTTCGCAGCCACGGCGCAATTTTTGGAAGCTGGCTCGCCGTGAAACGCGTTTGCCGTTGTCATCCTTTCGGCGGTTGCGGACACGACCCGGTTCCTTCCGAATTCAAAATTCAAAATTCAAAATTCAAAATTTGCCAGCATGGATCGTAAATCCGTCATCGTCCTCGTCATTTCCTTTGTTTTGATTCTGCTTTGGCCGAAGCTGATGCATCAGCTTTATCCGCCGCCTCCGCGCAGCACCAACGAAGTTCTCGTGGCGACGAACCAGTTGGCCACCAACGTTTCGACCCCGGCGATTGTTGCTGCGCCCAATTCCATTTCCGCAGTCGCCCAAATTCCCGACAGCGCACCGGAAGAGTTGTTGGTCGTGACGAATGAGAGCGCGAAATACACGTTCACTTCGCGCGGCGGTGGTTTGAAATTAGTTGAGCTGCGGAAATATCCTGAGTCGATTGATTGCGGGAAAACCACCGCTGGCGAACAACGTTTAGCATCGCTCAACACCCGGGCACCGGCTCCCTCACTCGCGCTCGTCGGTGGCGGATTGGAAATGGGTTCGTTCAGCCTTTCGCGCTCTGGCGAAACGATTCGCGCGGAGAAAGCTCTCACCAACGGGCTGGTCGTCATCAAAGAATTTCAGATTAGTTCCAACTATTTGTTGCAAGCCAAAGTGCGGATGGAAAATCGTTCCGCCCAGCCGGTCATGATTCCGAATCACGAAATTGTCGTCGGCACGACCACTCCGATGAGTGTGCATGACGAGTCGGCGACGATGGGGGTTTATTGGTTTAACGGAGCGAAAGAAGAGCATGTCGATTCCGGTTGGTTTGCCAACCGCACCCTCGGTTGCTTTCCGGGGACGCCGCGAACCGATTACGAAAATGGCGCGAGCAACGTAATTTGGGCGGCGGTCCATAATCAATTTTTTGCATTGGCTGTCGTGCCGCGTGAGGCCGCGCCGAAAATTCTGTCGCGGCAAATAGCGTTGCCGTCGCCGAGCGCAGAAGTTCTGACGGCGGATTCCAAGGCGGTGGCAAAGCCAGTCGGATTTCAAACTGCATTTGGCTATCCGGGGTTGACGCTCGGTGGAAATCAAGGGCTGGAACATCAATACACGATTTACGCCGGACCGAAGGAATACAACACCCTGGCCCGACTCGGCGCGGAGATGAAAAACGACTTGGACCTCGTCATGGGCTTCGGTGGTTTTTTTGGATTTTTCGCGAAGATGTTATTGCTCTCGATGAACGGATTGCACTCGATTGGTTTGGCCTACGGTTTGGCCATCATTGCGATCACCGTAATCATCAAAACCCTTTTCTGGCCGCTGACCAGCGCGAGCACCAGATCAATGAAGCGGATGCAGGCGTTGCAGCCGCAGATGAAGGCGATCGCCGAAAAATACAAAGACGATCCGGCGAAAAAAAATCAGAAGACGATGGAGTTCATGAAGGAACACAAGGTCAGCCCCCTCGGCGGTTGCTTGCCGATGGTGTTGCAGATCCCGGTGTTCTTCGGTTTTTACCGGATGTTGCAGAGTGCGATCGAATTGCGCGGAGCAGAATTTCTTTGGGCGTGCGATCTGTCTCAGGCTGATACCGTCTGGCACATCCCCTTCTTGGGCAATTTTCCGGTCAACCCAATGCCGCTGATCATGGGGGCAACGATGCTGTGGCAGGCTCGATTGACGCCGCCATCGCCGGGCATGGACCCCGCGCAGCAGAAGATCATGCGCTACATGCCGTTGATGTTCATGTTTATTCTCTATAAAATGTCGGCAGGTTTGACGCTTTACTGGACTGTGCAAAACTTGTTAACCATTGCGCAGATGAAATTGACCAAGACGAAACCGGAGCCGGTTGGAACCGTGACGGTCATTTCGCCGAAAAAGAAAAAATAGAATTCACGTCGAAGTTACGATCCGAAATAATTTTATGGCCGCACAACCTAAAGCTACGCTGGAACAACTCTTGAAATTGCTCGGCTTCGACGCCGTGGTGGACGAACAGGCGTTGGATGACGGAGTTTTTCTGGACGTGAAAACGGAAGATTCGGGCCGCTTGATCGGGCGCCAAGGCCAGACGCTTTCTGATTTGCAATACATCACCAACCGGATGCTTTTTCAACAGGATCAAAGTGCGCCGAAAGTTTTGCTCGACGTGGGAGGTTACCGCGCTCAAGCCCGTGAGGCACTTGTGAAACGAGCGCAGGAGGCCGCCGAAAAAGTTCGCCGTTGGGGCGATGTGGTGGAATTGGAACCGTTGAGCGCGTTCGATCGCCGCATTGTCCATAACGCCCTGAAAGACGATCCCGGCGTCGAGACGCAAAGCGTCGAAGTCGAAGGGACGAACAAGAAGGCGGTTTTGCTGCGGCCAAAGCACTGAGTTTCAGAAACGATTTGTCCGCACGCTCTACCTCTTAATATTTTGCCACGCCGTGATCTATCTCATCGGACCACGCGTTGATTCCGCCTTTGACGCTTTTGACGTATTTGAATCCCTGCTCGCGCAAAAACTTCAACGCCTTCATCGAACGGACTCCACTCTTGCAATGAAGATAAATCTGCTGGTTCGGATCGAGTTCGGTGAAACGCTGCGGCAATGAGCCGAGCGGAATCTGCGGTACGCCTTCGATGTGGGCGATTTGATATTCGTCCGGATCACGCACATCGACGACTTTGATGTTCAACTTCGGGTTGTCCAAAGCGGTTTTCAATTCCTGGACCGAAACTTCGTCCGGGTTCACCGCAGGATTTGTCGATTCGGGAAGAATTCCGCAGAACATTTCGTAATCAATCAGCTTGGTGATGCTCGGATTATCCCCGCACAACGGGCATTGCGGATCGCGGCGCAGCTTCAATTCGCGAAACTTCATGTCGAGTGCGTTGAACAACAGCAACCGGCCGATCAGTGAACTTCCTTTGCCCAGCGCAAGTTTCAAAATTTCCGTGGCTTGAATACAACCAATGATCCCTGGCAACACTCCAAGCACGCCGCCCTCCGCGCAACTCGGCACCATTCCGGGCGGCGGCGGTTCGGGATAAAGACAGCGATAACACGGCCCGCCCAGATGCGGCGCGAAGACGCTGGCCTGGCCTTCAAAACGGAAAATAGAACCGTAAACATTTGGTTTCTTCAACAACACGCAGGCATCGTTGGTCAGATAGCGCGTGGGAAAATTATCGGTGCCATCGACGACGATGTCGTATTGCGAAATGATTTCCAATGCGTTCTCGGAAGAAATCCGCGTGTTGTGAATGACCACCTCGACATTGGGATTGATGCTCTTGATGGTTTCCTGGGCTGAATCGGTCTTCGGTCGGCCCACATCACTGGTGCCGTGAATGATCTGGCGTTGCAGATTCGAAAAATCCACGGTGTCAAAATCGAGCAAGCCCAGCTTTCCAATTCCCGCAGCGGCCAGATACATCGCAATGGGCGAACCGAGTCCACCTGCGCCGATGCACAGCACGCTGGTTGAGCAGATTTTTTTCTGACCCGCCATTCCGACCTCGGGAAGAATTAAATGTCGGGAGTAGCGGCGGATTTCGTCGTTGTTCAATTGCATAACAAAAAATTGTTGAGCGAGAGTAAATTAGGTTTGAGATAAATCAAGAAGGTGATTCGTGCCAGGAGCATGAATTTCTGAAATACTGCTTGGCAGTTCGCACTTTCTGCATGATAACAAGTGCGTCTCTAAAACCATGTAACAACTAACAAAATAAATTTGCGTAGCTTTGGCTACGGGGCTGCATCGAAAACCGCTAATTTTCCCGCCCGTCCAGATTGCTCAAGCACGCGCCAGTTGGCGCGGCTTGATGCGCTATCTGGACAGGCGCTTAGCGGTGCCTCGATGCAGGGCGTGTTGAGTTCGCGCCTTTCCGTTTCTGAGGTTCGCAGAAATTACCATGAAATTAAAAACACTGATCGCCAGCGCGTTCCTTCTTCCTTTGTGGGTCAACGCACAGGAAAACTTTTCCAGCAGTTTTCAATTTTACGAAGCGGGTTCAGTTTCTGAAGTTCGCGCCGAGCAACCCGTTTTGTTATCCAGCCCGCCTCAGTTTGGAACATTTTATTCAGCGCAATTGACCAACAATCCGCCGTGGCCCTACAACCCGATTGAAGGTGCGGATGTCTATTCCTTTGAGAACGTTTTCATTTATGACGACCGCAAAGTGGATTACGTCGCTTTGCAAGCGGAGCAGGAGGCGCAACAAGCGGAAGTAAAAATGTTTTCCATGTTGCTCAATGCAAGTGAAGGCGGCTTCCTCTCATTTGATGAAATGGACGAGTTCGACGGCCCTGGACCATCCTCGTTGGAAGCCTTCAGTTATACGAACGGGTTGTGGCTGGAAATTTACAGTCAGACTTCCAACTGGCTGACGCTGACGTTGCACGGAACGGCGGCGGATGGTTATTACGAAATTTTAACCAAGACAAATCTTTCGGAAACGAATTGGACGGTTGATCACGGTTTCATCGGGCAAGACACTTCGACGTTGGCTAATCCTATCTGGCTACCGGGTCGAACGAACATTTTCTTTTGGGCGCGCCATACAAGTCTGGACAGTGATGGTGATGGTTTGCCCGATTGGTGGGAAACCGAACAGGGTCTGAATCCAAGCCTTTCCGATACCGGCAACACGGGAACTTCCGACGGTTACAAAGATACGGACGGGGATGGTTGGAGTAACATCGAGGAATATGAGAATGGAACTTCGCCTACATCATTTAATACGCCACACGCGCCCAGAGGGTTAACCGTTACGCTTAATTCCAGTGGAACGACTGCTAACCTCGCCTGGAATCCATCGGGCGGGACGGTCACAGGTTATACGATTGAAAGATATTACTTCAAAACTGGCGTGAATGATTTTCCCACTTCCGCGACCAATCGTTCTTATGCCGATACGACGACCCCGCCTGATTTAGATCCTAATTACTATCCGCCCACTTACCGGCTTCAAGCGCATTATGCTGCGGGAGATTCGGAGTGGGGTGATTGGGTTTCGGTGCACCGGCCGTTTACGCAGACAATGCTTGGGCGGGTTCGTGGTTCCGGCGGACGCTCCTATCTGGTTTTGTCTGGTGCGGCACCCGATGTAACGGGTGTAAAAATAACATGGCTAAACTATAATTCAAATCCGCCGACCACAAATTCCTTCACGTTGCCGCTCTCCAGTTTTACGAACGGCATTGCCATCATCCCGGAATCACAAGTTCAGATTAGAGACGAACGGACCCGGTGGGCGCAAGTAGTTCTGACGAACGGCTCTTTGGGAAAATTTATTTCGGTGGGGAACAGCACTCATCAAAGCGTCCCTTTCTTCGATGGCCGGGAACAACTCAAACAAAACCTGGACTTTCTTTTTCGGGCGGCGGACAAATACAAACGATTCCAATTATTTCTTTTGTCAACCAGCTGGAACGGACTCTATTCCGATCCTTATGCCACGAACTATGTTGTGGCGAGCTTTTACAATATCGGCCCTACTTATGAAGAATATCCTTCCTATGCTTATCAGGAGGAGTTTCGACCCTTTGTCGATAACTATCATTATCGAAACTTCGTTCTTGATCCAGGTCATTTGAATTCGAGTGGACAGACGACCACTGGCGCAGAAGATGACGGGACCTACGCGGTATTGCACTTCACTGCTGCCGCATACCAGTTTCAGTATCCTACCAGCGTGGTTTCAATTTCGGGGCTTCTCTCGTCTGCTACGACTACAAACTTGATACACCCTTATTACGACGAGGACATTGGCGTAAGTGTGGAATATGGCACCAATCAAAGCTATGTGATGGAAGCCAATCCAAAGAACTTCTTTGGCCTGAGTTACGTCTCGGCACGCGAACCGCACGATGGAACTTACACCGACCTCTTTCCAGGCGGCAGAATCTCTTACCAAGCGGACTATCTATATCCATGTGTCGTTGAGCCGATCACTCACGTTCTAAGTTATTATTTTGGGCGGCAATATAGCCAGGATCAGCCGGGACAGCTTGAATTTTCGCCGACCAATACAACGCCTCCTTTATTGTTTGTTTCTGGAAACGACCCGGAACCCTATCCTCTGTTCGGCTATGCGAAACTCGCGCTTGATAACGGTTATACCAACCAATTCGGCTACCTCGGCCTTTACTTTGACAAAGCTTACAAAGTGAACACAGATGGAAGCGTCAGCACCAACCAAAACGGATTACTCTCAGAATACGGAGACTATTTTCCATTCGAGGCGGGTCGCGTGCTTCTAACAACCAAGCCAGCGAGCATCGGTGAAACCAATATCGGCACCTGTCTTGTTCACGTCATAAAACTGGAACTGGACGTTAACCACGACGGCTCGATTGACCACTCCATCACCGGTCCCGATAACACCTCTCAGGAAAAGCCTTTCACGTTTTGGGTCAATAATGATTATGATCGGGGACATACAGTGGATACTTCTGATTTCGAGGAAGACGATCTAAAGATCGCTGGGACACCCACCTCCCCCACTTCAAATACGCCGGACTACGCCTACTCCACCGATGTTGCGTTTCAACCATTGCCTGCGATTCCGTCCCTTCGCGATTTAGAGGATTACACCCGGCTTTGGGCTTCTGGTTTATCAAATATAATGGCCGTTGCGCCGACGAACTACACCGTGAAACTAACGCTGGTAGGAGACGGCGGGTTGAGAATTTTTCGGGCTTATGAAAGCAACGGCGGCACAAATTATCTGTTTGATGGAACTACAGCATCAAACCAAGTTGCTCAATCCACTTCGCTCTATCTTGGACTGCTGACTTCAGATTTTCCGATTACACTGAGTGGGAAAACGAATTTGAGCGAACACTTCATTTGGTGCGGCGCGAAACCCGGCAGGGCCGACGTGCATTTGCAGATTTTAGACGGAAATCAGAACGTGGTTTCAGATACTGTCACCTATATTCAGATCAATGACATCAAGGAAATGTATGAACGCTGGACGGTGGGAGACAGTCCTGGTGTTGCGCCGAAGAATACGGCTTATCTTGCGGCAGAAGATTTGCCGCCGGGGGTGGGGAGTTTTCGATACGGAACTCCTACAGACACGAACACGCCTTACATTTTGTTTGTGCATGGCTGGAACATGGAGCGTTGGGAGAAAGACCGCTTTGCCGAAGCGGCTTACAAACGGCTTTATTGGCAGGGGTATCAAGGCAGATTCGGCAGCTTCCGTTGGCCGACGGACTATGGGATTAAAGACGGTGTTATAGGATACGTTCAAACCGCCTTTGACCGACGCAATTACGACAACAGCGAAAATAATGCATGGCAATCTTCTGTTGGACTAAAGAACCTACTTGTTGCTCTCAATACCCTGTATCCGGGAAAGATTTATTTGCTTGCCCATAGCATGGGAAATGTTGTGGCAGGAGAAGCCTTGAGCTTGGTTACAAATCAGGTGGTGAATACTTATGTGGCAAGCCAGGCGGCTGTTCCGGCTCATACCTATGACGACAGCATTTCCGATTACTCGTTCACTTACGGCGGGATTAGCTATGGGCCAAAAACGCCAAACATCTACAAGAACTGGCTCGTCAACAATAGCAGCGGGGTTGGACGCCGGATCAATTTTTACAATTTGAACGACTATGCGTTGCAGAGGCCGCGATGGGAATGGGATCAATTGTTCAAGCCGAATTATGCGATCACTATATTCGCCTGGGAATACGTTTTTGATGGTTATCCTTACGACGGAAACCAAAGTTATTCCGCAGGTGCTCCAGACGACACGTCGCCGTGGAATCACTTTTTGAAAAAAGCCGCTACAACAGTAAACTTGAACATGGCGGTTTTAACCAATCGTTACGAGGTCATGGCTTATGCCGCTCAAAGTAGATCAACGGCTTTGGGGAGAACGGCTGATGTTAACGAAATGAACCTAAATGTAAATCTTGCGCGCACATTAAATCCAAGAATCTGGCCTGATGACACTCAAAACGTTGCTCCTGATCAATACAGCCGGCACAAATGGCACAGTGCTCAATTTCGATCAACTAATATGAAACAACGGGGATATTGGCGTGCCTTGCTTTCAGAACAAGACGGTTTCAACATTGAGCAACCATGAAAATCAGACGGTCAATTCTATGGATTTGCGCCGGAATTATTGCGGCGCTAGTGTTGCTCGTTTGGTTTTCTAAACAAACAACCAAGAATGCCATTGAAACTGGCACGTTGCCGGATACAACTAAAAAACCTTCTGTTCGCCCAAGCCAACAGCCCTCCACCTCGCCCATTCGCACCAATCTCCGATCGATGACGCGGACTTCGCAGACCGCTCCAACTACAAATGCCAATCAGCAGACTAGGAAAAGCAAAGAAGAACGAATAAGCGAGGAGCTTTCCTTTTTGAACGACGTTCCGATTGTTTTTTACGGCAAACTTGAAGATCAATTTGGCCAGCCGATTGCGAATGCCTTAATTACCGGAAGTATTCTCCAGGACAACGGCCATATCAGTGGCGTTCGAGAAATCAAGACCGTTAGTGATGTCAACGGTCTATTTCACTTTAATGATGGCAAGGGCGAGAGCTTGAGCGTTATACCGCGCAAATCCGGGTACGCTATATCGTCCACTAATGCGGCTTTCAAATACTCATACTTTTATCCAGAAGTGCGTCACGTCCCGGATCCATTACATCCGAGAGTAATTACGATGTGGAAATTGCAAGGCACCGAGCCATTGACGCAAATTGACCAGAGTTACAAACTTCATTACACTGACGCCCCCATCTATTTCGACTTGCCTGAAAAGAAAATCGTCTCCAGCGGCGGGGATATAAAAATATCGGTAGTGAGATCATCTGGCGATTTGTCTTTGCGGAACAGGCAGGATTGGAGCCTTGAAATAGAAGCGGTTGATGGCGGACTGATTAAAACATCTGGGCAGGAGTCTGTCACTTATTGGGCTCCGGAAAGTGGTTATGAAAGTAGCAGTAGATTTCTGTTTTCAACTAATACTCCTTACAAATGGTTTGAGGGTTTTACCGAAGGGTTTTTTGTTATGAGTCGTAACGGGAAGGTGTATAGCAAACTCGGCCTTTCGTTTCGTATCAATGAAAAACCAGAAAGTTTCATGTATATCAGATTTGGTGGAGTCGCCAACACGAACGGTTCCCGTAATTGGGAAGGCGATCCGAATACCTATAAACCGCAATAATTTTGCCCCCTGAAAATCAGACGCTCAATTCTCTCGGCGTGTGTAGTGGTCGTCGCGTTGATGATACTGGTTGTGTATTATGTAAAGCGGCCAGTCCAAGTTCCCGAGTTGCCTCAATCCAATGACATCGTTCATCCATCAAAGCGCGATCAAGCCGATACTCGGGACAGAAGAAAAATTAATTCGCACGCAAGCACAAACCTTGTTTCGCGAGAACGGACATCCAATGGGACAACCTCCTTAGTCCCGAGGAAAGAAAAAGGAGAAGAGATGCAGGAGGTTCTCACTAAATTAAATGACGTGCCAATCGTTTTTTACGGCAAACTAGAAGATCAATTTGGTGACCCTGTAGCTGGCGCTGAAATCACCGGGGGCATCCTGCGCGACAATGGCTACATCAGTGATGTTCGAGAGATCAAGACGGTTAGTGACGATGCCGGGGGTTTTCACTTCAACGATGGCAAAGGTGAAAGCCTGAGCGTAACGCCGCGGAAACCTGGCTACGCCATCGCGTCCACTAACGCAGCTTTCAAATACTCTCATTTTTACCCGGAAGTGCGCCACATTCCCGATCCCACGCATCCGGCAGTTATCAAAATGTGGAAGCTACAAGGAGCAGAGCCGTTGATGAAAATTGATCAGCGATACAAATTTCATTTCACAGACATGCCTGTGTATTTTGACCTGATCGCGGGGAAAATCGTTCCCAGCGGGGGCGATATTAAAGTAACCGTAGGCCGATCGCCGGGCATTGTTTCGGAACGCAGTCTCCAAGATTGGAGTGTGAAAATCGAAGTGACTGACGGAGGTTTTATCGAGACCTCAATGGCGGAATTTAGAGTTACTTATTTGGCACCGAACAATGGATATCAACCGAGCGACAATTTCATCATGTCAACCAATCCCCCTCATAAATGGTCGGGCGGGTTTGATCGGTTACTTTTCATTACGAGTCGCCATGACCAAGTGTATGGAAAAGTGAATTTTGGAATTTCCATAAATCAGAACCCCGACGATTATATTTGGGTTGAGTTTCGTGGAATAGCTAACACGAACAGCTCCCGCAATTGGGAGGGCGATCCGAACACGTTCAAGCCATCCGAGTGATGCAACAAAGCAATCGGCAGAATGAGCGCTGGACGGTGGGGGGAAAGCCTTTGACTGATCGGCGCACATCTTTGCCTCGTCCGCACGGAGCTTTTATTTATTTCAACAATAAGATTTAAGTCGCACACGTTGACTTTATTATTGCCTTGTGATTTTCGATGCAAAAACAACGGCGGCAACTTTACGCAAACAAACTTCGTTGCGCCCCAGGCTCGCGCTGGTTTTGGGCAGCGGTTTTCAACACGCTTTAACGCACCTCGATGTGGCGCTGGAAATTCCCTACGGCCAGCTTCCCGGATTCATGTCGGTGGGGGTGAGCGGCCACGCGGGCAAACTTGTCATCGGCAGTTTTGGAAAAACACCGGTGCTCGTGTTGAAAGGGCGAACCCATTTTTACGAAGGGCATGAGATGGATCGCATCACCTTTCCGATTCGCGTGCTTGCGGAATTTGGAATTCGTTCGCTTCTCCTGACCAACGCGGCGGGTGGAATTAATAAAAAATTCAAACCGGGCGATTTCATGGTGCTCGAAGATCACATTAATTTGATGGGAACCAATCCGCTGCGTGGATCCGGCTATCCTGGGCTGCCGCGGTTCGTGGATTTGACGCGCGTTTACGAACAGAAACTGATCGACCAATTGAAGAAGGCGGCCAAGCAAACCAAGCTCCGTTTGCACTCGGGTGTTTATCTGGCCACGACGGGGCCGAGTTATGAAACGCCGGCCGAGATTCGCGCGTTCGGCCGGCTCGGCGCGGATGCGGTCGGGATGAGCACCGTGCCGGAAGCGATTGTGGCGCGGCAATGCGGTTTGTCCGTGGCGGCCATTTCCTGCATCACCAATCTTGCGGCGGGTCTTGGCTCGGGAAAATTATCCCATTTGGAAGTTCTCGCGATTGCGGAACAAAAGAAGGAATCGGTTGCTCAATTTTTGAAAAACTTTTGCGAGTCGTATGCGAAAAGTTAGCAAAGAAAAATTGATTGCCGCAGCGGTGAAGGCGCAGAAAATGGCTTGCGCGCCGTATTCGAAATTCAAAGTGGGCGCGGCTTTATTGACGAAAGGCGGCAAAATTATTTCCGGCGCAAACGTGGAAAGCGCGAGTTACGGATTGACCTGTTGCGCGGAACGGATTGCGCTTTTCAAGGCGTTAACCGAGGGAGAAAAGAAATTTTCAGCCATCGCGGTGGTGGCGCGGATCGACGGCGGCGGAATGCCCTGCGGCGCGTGCCGTCAGTTGCTTTCTGAATACGCGTCCAACGCCGTGGTTTACGTGAGTGACAGCGCCAAGCCGAAGAAGATCAAAGAATTTAAGGTGAAGGAGTTGTTGCCGGGAGCCTTTCTGGATTTTCGCGCTGCCGTTGCTTGAGTTTATTGAGGTCGGTTAAACCGCAGTCAACACTGGAGTTTTACAGACATGCTTACGCCTGTTTCGTCAGTTGACGCGGTGCCTCTTTCTGTTTTCAATTTACTTTATGCAAATTGAAAGTCTGAAAGTGTTTTGCGATCTGACCGAGACGGAGAGTTTCACCAAAGCCGCGCAAATCAACGAGGTGACCCAATCCGCCGTCAGCCAGCAGATCAGTTCATTGGAAAAGAATTTCAAGTCGCTACTGATCGAGCGCAGCAAAAAAAAGTTCCGTCTCACGCGCGAAGGCCAGGTGCTTTACGAATACAGCAAGCAGATCATTCAAACCTACGATTCGCTGCAAAACCGGTTGCAGGAAATCAAAGACATCATTTCTGGAACCGTCCGGGTGGCCACGATTTACAGTATCGGCTTGCACGATCTTCCTCCTTATCTGAAAAAGTTTCTGCGCAGTTATCCGACGGTCAACGTTCATATCGAATATCGTCGCGCCAATCAGGTTTATGAAGATGTCCTCGGTAATGTTGTGGATTTAGGACTGGTCGCCTATCCGGTCAAAGATGCGAAGCTGGAATTAATTCCGCTGCGCAAGGACGCTTTGGTCATGATTTGTCATCCGAACCATCCGCTCGCGAAATACAAAACGGTGAAACTCTCGCAACTCGCCGGGCAGAAATTTATTGGATTCGAACCTGATATTCCGACACGCAAAGCCATCGACAAAATTCTCAAGGAAAACAATGTCGAAGTGCAGACCGTGATGGAATTCGACAACATCGAAACCGTCAAACGCGCCGTGGAAATCGAAGCGGGAATTTCCATCGTGCCGCAAGGAACGATCACTCAGGAAGTTTCAAAACAAACGTTGTCCGAGTTGAAAATCGAAGGGATGGATCTGTTTCGTCCGCTTGCCGCGATTTATAAAAAGAATAAAGTTCTCTCGCCGGCGATGAAGCAGTTTTTAAGTATTTTGAAGGGGTGAAAATCGCGGCTTGAATATTCCACGCAGCCTGACACGGATCGCCGGTTTGCAACCGGCCTTTCCACGACTCCAAAGCCGGTTGCAAACCGGTGCTCCAACTAATGAGCTTTTGCGCGCTTAATGTTGCGGCCTGTGTTGACGACTTGATCAGCGTCCACGATGCGAAAGCCTCCGTCCAGCAGAACAATTAAAAACTCGACGCTGTTAGGCATGAAAAAAAGATGGTCGGGTGTGACAACTGTCACCGCTTAGCCATCGGCCAAATGAATTTCAAATGGTTTGAATGGCGCAGCGTCCCGCATCTCCATCAAGGTTTTTAACTTCATGACAAAACCATTTTGCTCCCGGTATCGGGTCAAGTCAATGGTTTGGCATTGTTAACCTTTCAAGTTTTCCGGATTCAGTGGTTGCAAATCTTTCGGCAAAAACTTTCCATCTTTGCGAATCAGTTCGCCGTCGAACCAGACTTCGCCGCCGCCCCACTCTTTGCGCTGAATCAAGACCATGTCCCAATGCACGGCGGAACGATTCCCGTTGTCAGCGACTTCGTAAGTCTGGCCGGGCGTGAAATGAAGCGAGCCGGCAATTTTTTCATCAAATAAAATATCGCACATCGGATTTTGGATGTACGGATTAAAGCCCAGTGAAAACTCGCCGATATAACGCGCTCCGGGATCGGTATCCAAAATTTCGTTGAGCCGTTTTGTATTGTTGGAAGTGGCGTTGATGATTTTCCCCTCTTTGAATTCGAGACGAACATTCTCAAATTTCGTGCCCGAATAAATCGTCGGTGTATTGAACTGAATGACGCCGTTCACGGAATTTTTTACCGGACAGGAAAACACTTCGCCATCAGGAATATTGCGAATGCCTTCGCAAAGAATCGCGGGAATCCCCTTTTTGCTGAAGGTCAAAGCGGTGCCGGGAGAAATCAGTCGAACGTCGTTCGCTTTGCCCATTCTCTTTTGCAACGGGACCATGGCCTTTGCCATTTTTTTGTAATCCATCGTGCAAACGTCGAAGTATAAATTTTCAAACGCCTCGGTACTCATGCCGGCGGATTGCGCCATGCTCGGACTCGGCCAACGCAGAATGCACCAACGCGTTTTGTTCACGCGATAATTCATAACCGGCCTCATGGTTTTGGAATACATCGCCATGAGATCGCTGTTCACGTCGGAATTTTCGCTCACGTTCGCGCTGCCACGAATGGCGATGTAGGCCTGCATTTTTTTCATGCGAAACATTTCCACATCGCGAACCAGCGCCGCATGTTTTTCGTTCGTTTCGCGAACCACTTCGCGGGAAACCCGGGTGTGCCGTACTTCAACGATCGGAGTTGCGCCAACCTTTCGCGCCGTGCGCATCAACTCGATCGAGAACTCGTCCGGCACGTCAATCATATCGAGCAGGACATTTTCGCCCTTTTTCAATGCGGTGGAATATTCGATCAGAAGCTTCGCCAATTTTGTGTAACGCGGGTCAGTCATAATTTTGCGAAACGGTAGAGTGATTTTGCGAAAGAATCAAACTTGCCGCGTCTTATTGTTTAACGAATCATTAGGTCTGATGCCTCGCCAGATCTCGACCGCAACATCCGAGAAGCGGTATAAAATAAATGATAAACAATAAATAAGCGTTGACGGGCATTAATTTTATTGAGATGTTCCCCTCATGAATCCAACGACTGCAACAATTCCCGATAATTTCAGAATGAAGCGAATTAAGATTGTTAGTCGCATTTCGCGCATTGTTATTCTCGCCTTTTTACTTTTTGATATTTTGTTTTTTTTCGGCGCGGCGGCGAGTTATTTCCCTGGTCAGTTTGCCCAACGCACATCTTCGTCTTGGAATTTGTTTATCGTGGCCCTTGGAATCGTCACAATACTTTATCATCTGGTATTGTGCGTTTGGTATTGGAACTTGGCTCGCCTTTTTCGGTTTTATGAGCGTGGTTTCATTTTCTGCGCGGAAACAATCCGGTGCATTAAAACTCTGGGGGCGTTATGTGTTTTGGGTGGACTCCTGTTTTCGGGGATCACAATGCTGGCGCGTTCGGCGGCTGGAAATACCGCGCAGGAATTTTTTGTCCCTAAATTTGATCACGCCAACGTAATGGTAAGTAAAATAACCGTCTTCAAGATAGGATTTTTCTCCTTCGATTTTGGCACCGGATTTGACTTCGGTCTTGTTCTGACCGGACTCGTAATCGTTTTGATTGCCTGGATCATGGACGAAGGCCGGAAAATTCAGGAAGAACAGGAACTCACCGTTTAACTATGCCTATTATCGTCAACCTCGACGTGGTTCTCGCGCAGCGAAAAATGCGGCTCAATGATTTGTCCGATGGTGTTGAAATCACTCCGCAAAACCTGTCCATTCTAAAAACCGGCAAAGCGAAGGCGATTCGTTTCTCCACGCTTGAAGCCATCTGTGAACATCTGGAATGTCAGCCTGGAGACATTTTGGAATACAGACCCGAAAAAAAGAAATCTTTTGGTCGCTAAACCCCGTTTTTTTCAAGGCGGATGCATTTAAAATATCTTTCTCATTAACAGAGTGGCTTTAGCCCGGTGAATATCGTCTGGAAATAGAATCAGCCATTTTAACGGCTTCTGCACGGGTTTCGACAAGCCGTTAAAACGGCTGATTCTCTCGTCGCACACGAGACACCGGGCTAAAGCCACGGTGTTAATGAGAGGTACGCGTCAGCCCTGCTGTGAAATTGGTGCCTACTTTTCGAATCATTTCGAAAACGAGGCGCTTTCCTATGGCATTGGTAAAAAGAAAACCGCAAGGTGTTGGCACACGGCCACCGGGAGAAGGCTTCGGGAAGTTCGACCGGCCCGCTCCGTGGCCGAAGGCTTTGCGGGGGACTTGTTCAACTACGCCTAGTCCGGCGCCTGCGCGACTTCGCTCCGACTCAGTCGGTCGATGCTAGTCTTGGAGGTTTGGCGCATAATTTTTTGTTGTGAACGATGGCGCGTGTTTAACGGCAGAATTTGTGCCTGAATCGAGCATTTGGGTTAGGAGGCCAAGGCAAACTTGGGCAGGCCGGGTATGCCATGGGCTTCGGTGGCCGGATCGAAGGAGCAGAGCACGATTTGTTGATCGGCCAGGAATTGACGGGCGGCGGGGTCGCAGAGCACCCGCACTTCGTCCTCGCGCTCCGAGGAATAAACGGATTTCAAATCCCCGGTGAAGCCGGGGTGGCAACCCAGTTCGGTGGTGCCGTCGGGCAGCGAGGAAAATATCTGCTGCAACCCAGGCAGGCTGAGGGCACCGGGGATGGGCAGGCTTTCGCCGTCCTGCCCGTAAAAATCGCCGCAGTAACGGACGGACGGATGGCACTCGCGCAATATCAGACCCATCCCTTGCGCCAAGACGAGCGTGGTGGTGTGAACTGGCTCCCGGCGGTGGGCATGCTGATGGGAATCAATATGAGAGGGGTTACGCCCGACGAGACGTCGAAACTCGGAAAACTGCCAGGCGATTTCCTTTCGCACGGCCTCGGCGTCATGCGTATCCACGACGCTATAAAGCTGAACCCAGTCACCATCCTGATAGATCCATTCGCCAAGATCCAAGTGCAGCCCGACACTCATGCGCCGGTGTTGGCGCGCATAGGCGGCGGCTTCGGCGGCGGCGGGTTGTCGCACCATTAGGCTGGTGCTGGTGACGATGCCCCTTTCGGAGGCTTCAATGATTCCCCGGTTCACGCTCTGGCTCAGGCCGAAGTCATCCGCGTTGACGATCAAATATTTTGGCATGGTTTAAAGTCCGGCACGCTGCATTACGCTGGCCAACACTTTTTCGGCGGCGAAATGTTCGACCGCAATGTCACGGGCGGCGCGGCAGTTGCCTTCGTAATCGGTTTCGATTTCGTCCAAGGCGGCGAGGATGTCGTCTATGGTTTGAAACGCAAACAAGCCTTTGCCGGTCGGCAGATAACTACCGAAGGCGGTGTCCTGGTTGATCACTGGCCGGCTGGCCGCGAGGTAACACGCGCTGCGGTCGCTAAACCAGCCGCTTCGCAAGCGGATGTTCTGGTCCTTGGCCACGGTAAATTCGCCGCGCGATTTTAGAATGAAATCATGATAGGTGGCCAAGTCGGTGGACAGCTTTACCGGATCGGTGATTTGCCATTGGTGGCGGGTCAACTCGCGCTGTGTGGGTTCGTCCACGCTCACCGCCAGTTCAAACGGCAAAGGGCGGCGCTGCGGCAGGTCGAGAAATTTCCGGAACTCCCGATCCTTCGACCAATAATACGTCTCGCCGTTATAGACGATGTCTTTGCCGTTGTTTTGCCACGTTGCAATAGTGTTGTAGGCAGCTTGTTTCCGTTTGATGGGCTGATTCTCCCACAAGTCCAACACCACGGGCTGCACGGTGAGTTTCCAGTTGAACCGCCCCAAGGGAACGCGGCAATCCGGCTGACCGAAATTGCCGCCGTAACTGAAATGCGTGTCGTGCGCTTCCAGCATGGCAATGGTTCCGGCGTCGCCCGCTGCAATTTTTATCTGCGAGACGACGGGGTCGGTTTCGAGATAAATCCGGCGCGGGCAGGCCAGGTGTTCCTCGCGAATTTCCTGCGCGCCCGTCACATTCAAGAACGCATCCGCCTCGCGGTAAAGTTGCAGTATTTTTTCTTCCGTCAGGCCGTAGCATTGGCCGTCAGGATAATTTCCCCGGAACGCCCAGCGATCTTTGAAACCGTGCGCTTCGAGCACCGGCACAACGGCTTTCAAATTGTTCGTCGCATCCGGTGAAAGGTCGTTCAACTTCGGATCGTAAATCCAGCGGCCGGAATCCTCAATGTAATAGACATCGTACCCCAGACGGCGCAGGCCGATGAGAAAATGTAAGAACTGATAAGTCACGCCGGCGAGCGGATACCAGAACAGAATGCCGAAGACGATGATCCGGCCTTTAGTGATGGGAGGATATTTCATCATTTTCAATTTTTCGGATGACGCGGGCAGGGTTGCCAGCCACGACGGTGAACGGCGCAACATCGTCCACCACGACCGAGCGCGCACCCACGATGGAGCCTTCGCCGATGGTCACGCCGGGCAAAATGCAGCAATCAAAACCAATCCACACGTTGCGTCCTACCGAGATGGGGCGGGCGCGAATTTTTCCAAAAACCCGGCGAAGTTCAGATGCTGGAACCTGTTTCAATAGCCGACGCCGGGCCGCCGGATTAAGCGGCACACGATAGTTGTCCATGAAAACCACGTTCCAAGAAATTAGCACGTGGTCGCCGATTTCAATTTTGCCATCGCAGATAAACCACGCGCCGTTGATCAGGGAAAATTTTCCGATATGCACCCGGCCGCGCGGCCCAACGTCAAACATGGCTCCAATATAAACCGTACTGCCATGACCAATTCGCACGGCGTCCGGCACGCGGCTGCGGTGGAGCAGAAAGCTGTAAGTCGTTTCGAGGTGGGCCGTCTCCGCAATGGTGGCATTGGCCGGCACGATGCCATCATACCAGTCGCCTTCCAATTTGCGTTCGGCGGACAGCTTCATACGGTGCCGATGATTTGCGCCGGGTTGCCCAATACTCGCGAGCGGGGCGGAACATCGCGCGTCACCAGCGCGCCGGGTTCGATGAACGAGCCTGCGCCGATGTGCACGCCCTTGAGGATGGTGGCATTGGGGCCGATCCAGACATCATCCTCGATAATGACCGGTTTCATGACGATGGGTGGACGCTGTCGGCCTTGGGCGAGAGGCGAACAGGCAATCGTATCCGCCACGCGTTGCGCAGGGGAGATGGGATGAAAATCGCTGTCGGCAATCGTGGCATTCCAGCCGATCATCACACAATTGCCGATGCGCAATTCAAGCTCGCACAGCAGGAGGGCGTTCGAAAAATAGCAGTAATCGCCAATGTGCACGCGCGCCGTTTCGCCTAGCGCGAAATGCACGCCATCCATCGTGCAGGCGCGGCCGATCACGAGGGCCGGTTTTTTGCTGCTGCGAAAACGGAGAAACGCATGGTCGCCGCTCAACACGGTGCCTGGCCCGAGTTTCACATTGGCTGGCAATTTTCCGTCGAGCCAGCCACCTGTTTTTTTGGTCGCCGATTTTTTCATGAAGTGGTGGCGGTTGGGGTGGTTTCCGATTCGCCAAATTGAAGTTGATGGAGGCGGGCGTAATGGCCATTAAGGGCGAGGAGTTCCGCGTGCGTCCCGCTTTCCACAACGCGCCCCTGATCCAAGACCACGATGCGATCCGCCCAGCGCACGGTGGAAAGGCGGTGGGCAATGATCAGTCCCGTGCGGTCTTTCATCAGTTGCTGGAACGTCTGCAACAACCGATCCTCGGTTTCCGCGTCGAGCGCGCTGGTGGGTTCGTCGAGAATCACCACTGGCGCATTTTTGAGAAAGGCGCGGGCGATGGCGATGCGTTGGCGCTGGCCGCCGGACAGAGAAACGCCGCGCTCCGCAATCTGCGCTTCGTATTGTTCGGGAATTTTTTGAATGAACTCATGCGCTCCAGCGGCTTTGGCAGCAGCCTCAATTTCCGACGGCGTGGCCTCGGGTCGACCATAGGCGATGTTCTCGCGGATGGTGGCGGCAAATAAAATCGGCTCCTGGGTCACGATGGCGAGATTTTCCCGCAAGGATTTCAGCGTAAATTCCCGCAGGCCATGATCGTCCAAAGTGATGCGTCCGGCGACGGGGTCATAAAACCGCAGGAGTAAACTGGCGAGGGTGGTTTTGCCCGCGCCGGATGTGCCGACGACGGCCACGGTGGTGCCGGCCGGGATTTCCAGATTCACGCCTTGCAACACCGGACGATCCGGCTGATAGCCGAACCAGACATTTTCAAAAACAATTTTGCCGCGGGCACGGTCGGGGAAATCGCGGGCATCGCTGGCGTCCCGCACCCCCGGCGTTTCGTCCAGAACAGACAGCACCCGCCGCGCACCAGCGGCGGCGCTTTGCACGGCGGCGGCGGTATAAGCCAAAGTTTCAAGCGGCTTGAAAATCATGGCGACATACGCCACGAGGAGAACAAGGTCACCGGCAGTGAGACCGCCGGATAAAACGCCGCGCGCGCTGATCCAGATGACCGTAGCGGTGCCGAGGGCGAGCACGAGGCCGACGACGGATTGGGACGCCGTTTGCAAAACCGTCAGTCGCAGACTGGCGAGCAAGCTATCATTCGCCTTATGACGAAAGCGGTCGCTCTCGAATTGTTCGCGGCCAAACGCCTGCACAGCGCGGATACCCACCAAAGTTTCCTGCACACGCGTGCTGACGTCGCTTTCAAATTCATGCACACGCAGCGATTGATCTGTCATCGGTTTATCCAGCCGCCGGATCAAATAAATCAGCGGCACGGCGACGCCCAGCGCGGCCACAGTCAGGAGCCAGTCGCGTGTCAACATCACCAGCGCGATGCCGAGCAGCGTAACACTCGCAGTCAGCGCCGGAACGACGCCTTCGCTAAAAATCGCCTGGATGCAATAGCTGTCCCACGCGACGCGATAGAGTGAATCGCCGACGGTTTTGGAATCATGAAACGTCAGCGACTGGCGCTGGATGTGATCGAAGAGCGTGCAGCGCAGCCGAAAAACCATGCGCAGCGCGACCGAGTTCAGCACGTAGGAGCTGAGGACATTGCAGACTCCCATGAACAGCTCCACCAGCAGCAGCGCGAGGCAGAGCGACGTCAGAAAAAACATTTTCGGATGGGCGGCATAATAAGCATTTCTGTCGAACAGCGACATCAGCAAGCGGACGGGTGCTGGCACAGGAATTGAACCCACAACGGAGTCCAGCACCAGCTTCAACGGCCACGGCTGGAGCAGTGCAACGCTGGCAGCGGCCAGTAAGAGCACCAAGCCGATGATCAGCCCTCGCATTTCCCCGGGCAGGAAACGCCGGAGCATCCGCATGGTGACCTGCACCGTGCCGCCGCGAGAATCGTCCGCCTGGGCTTCGGGAGCGGTCATGTTTTTTGGGTGCTGGAGACAATGGTTTCCCGTTCGCCGAGGGTGGCTGGAACGGCACTGATGATGGCTTCCATGGCGGAACCGCATTCTTCCATCACGCGCAGAATAATCAAAATGGCAGGCACGTTCAATGCCGCCCAAGCCACCCAATCCAGATTCAAAGCCGCATCCATACCCAGAACGGCAAAGACGATGGCGGCAGCGACAACCGATGGCAAGGTGACCGGCCAGACGCGCAAGCGCACGAGTTGGCGCAGCTCGCCCTTCACCTTTTCACCGTGCTCCTCGATGACCAGTTGCGCCCGGGCACAACCCAACATGCCGCCGCGGGATTCGATGTCCCAGGTATCAAAATCACCTCCATGCACTACCACTGCGCCGTTTTCCCGCATGGCGCTATCGAGGGCTTTAAGACGCTGCTCCGGTCCGCGCCAGTTTTTTTCGCTCCAGATAGTGACGGTTTTGGCCCACGGAAAAAACAAACGCTTGGGTCCTCGCTGTCGCCATGGCGTCAACCCCTGGCGCAATCGGCCGATGAGGCGAGCCGCTGGTTGTAAAAAATGCAGTAACGCGGTTACGACCGCCAGTTGCTGCCGCCGCAAAGCCTGTGGATGGGCATCCCGGAAATAAGCGCGTTGCCCACAGAGCCAGGCATTGATGGCCGGTGGTGCAATCACCAAGGCGAGCAGTAAGAGAGAAAAGCGGAGAGGCTCATAAAGTATCCCCAAAGGCAGGATCAGAGTGAAGACGCCGATAAATAAATACCATTCCGGCAACATCAGGATATTGGTGAGGGTGCTGGGGGCGAGGCTGTAAACCGACTGGAAGAGGGCGGTGCCCCAGCTGCCGTGATAGATGCGGCGTCGGCTCATGTGGAAAAAGTGGCGAAAGCCTTTGCCATAAAGCCGCCCGTTCCAAGTCAGGTGGCCGACCACATTATATTTTTCCGGCCACTTGCGTTCCAAAATGGCTTCGGCACGGCCGTAATTGAGCTGCTGCTGCCAGTAAGTTTTTACCGTGCCCCGGCGGTGATGCCAAACCATCGCGCCGGGATGAAAGCCGAGTTGCCAGCCCCGCGCCTGCAAGCGCCAGCACAAATCCACATCATCCCCGGCAATGCGAAACGACCCATCGAATCCGCCGATGGCTGCGAGGCACGATTTACGGAACGCCATGTTGCAGCCGGGGAGATGCTCGGCGACGCAGTCAGTGAGAAGCACATGCGTGGGGTTTCCAGGCGAGTGATCCACGCATTGCGCCACGAATGTGTCGTCAGGAAATGCGATGTTCGGGCCGCCGATCCCGGCCTCATCGCTGGAGCGGAAGGCACTGGCCAGGTAATGCAGCCAATGCGGATCGGGTGCGGCATCGTCATCCAGATAGGCCACGATTTCGCCCTTGGCGTTTTGCCAGCCAGTGTTGCGCGCATTGCTCAATCCGGCGTTAGCCTGTTGGATCAGGCGCACTTCAAATTCACTGGCAATCGCGGCGGTGGCATCCCGTGAACCATCGTCTACGACGATGACTTCAAATTTCGGATAAACCACTTTCCGCAACGCTTCGAGGGATTGGCGGATCGTGCGCGATCCGTTGTAACTGCAAATCACCACAGAAATAAACGGCCATGTGTCATCCGTTGGAAACGGCACATGTTGAAAAACTTCACGGATGACAGCGAGGGCGGGCTTGGGTTCACGGTTGCGGGTTGTGACGCCGAAGAGCCAATCTTCAATCTCGTTGCCGCCGCGAAACCATTCATCCGTCCAAGCGAAGAAAAACAATCCGGCACAGCCGCCAGCGAAAATGGTGCGCGCCTGCCATTCGAGCGTGCGCGCTTGCGCATCGTCGCCGTTGCGCAGGGTATCTAATCCGATCTCGGCCATGATCAAGGGGCGTTCGCCCGCGAGATTTTGCAGACGCGCGATGTAGCCTTGCAGTTTGTCCTGCGATTCGAGATAGACGTTGAAACAGGCGAAATCGAGGAAGGGCAACTCCAGATATTCGGTCGTGGGATAATTGACGTAAGTGACCAAGCCTTCCGGGTCTTCCGCCTTGGCCGCCCAATAAAGCCGCTCAAGAAATTTTTCCATGCGCCGATGACCGAACCAGCGGACAATCGAAGCGGGAATTTCGTTGCCGATCGCGTAAGCCAGTAGCGCCGGATGACGGCCCAGTGACCGCACGGCGATCCGAATGCGCTGCTCCAAGTCGCGCACCCGCCGCTCCTCGTTTTGAAAAGCAATGTGTTGCTCCCACGGCAGGCCGACGAACACCCGCAATTGATATTTTTGGGCGAGGTCAAGCAGCCAGCGGGGCGGCACGGTGTAGGTGCGAACCGTGTTGATGCCATTGGTGGACATCAGGGCGAAATCACGTTCCACTGTTTGTGGATCGTGATATTCGCAGTCGTCGGCCTCCGGACGGAACGGGCCGTAGGTGATGCCGCGGACGTAAAACTTTTCGTCGCCGACAAAGAGAAACTTGCCCCCCACCCGCACCCGGCTTGGAACAGGCTCCGCCTTGACGAGCGGCCTCGTCACGGGTCGCGAGGAACTGGGTACGATGGTTTCAGTCACCCCAATCATGGTTATTGCGTCGCTTGAACACGGTAAAAGCGATAGTGATTGGTCACAGTGCCGGCGTCCACCCAATTAGTGGAGATGGCAACGAGCGTGTTGGTGTTGAGCGGCACCCAATTGACCAGATTGGTCGAGCCATGAACGATGAATTTCTGCCCCGGCGCACCTTGAACGGTCAGTTGGAATTGCTGGTTCGGCAGCAACTGCGGAGCCGTTACCTTCAATACGGGCGTTAGCAGGAAAGCGCGGAGATCGCCTGTGGGTGTGTAGCCGGTGGCTGCGATCTGGCCGGCGTCATTGATGCCGTCGGCGGACGTCAGGTTTGTGCAAACGGCGGACGAAATTAGATTGTTCAAATCCAGCATCGTCGAACCGGCATATAAAAAAGCACGCGAATCTCCGGCAACGGTAGTGGCATAACCCACCACCCGGCCGGCGGAATTGATGGCGCTGGCCGAGCTGGAAGTGCCGCCGAGCGTGCCCAGGTTCGACATTGTGCCATTATTGTATAGGAAGGCGTGCGTCTCACCGCCGCTAGTGTTGGCTTCGCCCACAATCTGGCCGGAATCGTTGATCGCAAAGGCGGCGCTGTAATTTCCTCCCAGTGTGCCCAAGCTGGTCATGAGGCTGTTGGAATAAATGAAAGCGTAAGTATTTCCGGCACTAACCGTGGCTTCGCCGACGATCACATTGGAATTGTTGATGCCATAGGCGGCGCTGTAAGTGCCGTTGGTGAGGATACCCAGATCCGTCTGGAGACGGTTACCTAGGAAAATGACGGCATGGATGTCCGTGGTGTTGACATACGACTCCCCAACGATTTTGCCCGCAGAGTTAATTCCGCGTGCGATGCTGTAGGTGGAAGTTCCGCCGACCGGGGTGAGGTCAACCATCATGTCGTTGGTATAAAGAAAAGCGCGGGTGCTCAGGAAGCTGCTGGTTTCACCCACCACCAGATTTGTGTCGTTGATGGCGTAAGCGATCGCGTAAATCGTTGCACTCGGTCCCCCCAACATCCCCAGATCCGTGTTGGAGACATTAGCATACTCGAAAGCGCGCTGGGAGAATCCGCCGAACGACCACTCGCCGGCCACCGCGCCGGAATTGTTGATCCCGTGGGCCAGAGCGTAGTTGCCCATGGTCAGAGTGAACCCAGCGGGAGTGCCGAGGTTGGTGACAGAATAGCTCTGCGCCACAGCGGACGGCAACGAGGCCATTACGAGTAAAACGATCAGGCACGAAGTGATTAATGAGTTTCGCATGGTGGATTCGTCTTTAAGGTTTTTATCGAGAATAAGAATGGTTTGGTTTTTTTGTCAGTTTCCGGTGGTGCGTTCCTGCAGCCAGGTAATGTCCGCATTGTTGGGCGACTGGGTGTTGGGATTGAGCGACGCCGAAGTGGTCGTTCCGTTCTGCCACTTCTTGAATTCGGTGTGGCCATCCGCGAATGAAAGGACCGTACCGCGATTATGCCGATTACCCGGCAAATCCACCCATTGCGTGTTTGCTCCGGTGTCTATCATATCCACAGCGAACCAGCCGTCGTTTATGCTGTTCTCCCGCTCATCCATCAACACCCAGGTCTTCGCTGGTCCGGGATTGACCATCTGTGTGACTTTCAAATTCAGCCGGAATGTCGGACCCGATGGCGGCTGTCCCCAATCGCGGGTGCCAAAACCAACCCAGCCGTTCATGGAATAACTGCGCGCGCGGTCATAGGTTACGCCGTCGTACGAAATCACGCTTTTGTCCCCAGGGCAGTGATAAATTTTAGCGTTCTTGGTGTAAGGCCCCAGCGAACCAAAGGGGGCGTATTGATCGCCGATGAGGAGGTCCAGATTGGTAGCCTCATCCACGCCGGTGTGTGTGCTGTCGAAGCTCATCACGTCCGCGACCCAGCCGGGATTATCAATGTCCTTGCCCTGATTCCCGTTGTCGCTGTTGGGTGCCATGAAATCCGAAAAATCGCCGTTATACATGGCCCCGGCCAGTTGCAATTGCTTGAGATTGCTGAGGCACTGGGTGGTTTGCGCCTTCATTTTTGCCATGACCAAAACGGGCAAGAGGAGACTGGCCAGAATTGCGATGATGGCGATGACCACCAACAATTCGATGAGGGTGAACCCCCGGTTTCCGCTTATCTTCATAAAATTTTTTCTTTCCGAGATGCTTATACCAGATTGTTTCGTCCAAATTCTGGACGCATTTACAGGCTTATTCCATGCACTACACTAATTATATGAGCCTAGCTTTAAGTTTTTGTTATTGAAACCATTCTATATGCCATCCATGGTAACGTCAAAACTTCCGGCACAACCGGCCAACGAACTGGTTTGGTAATTTAGGGTCAAACGAACCCGAAACCATCGTTTTCATGCTCACAAGGCCGTTGCAAATTATGTAAGTCTCCCATTCTCGCTGACACTGGCGCATCAGCCGTCCCTCATCGTAAAAAAGGTTCTTCCAACTTTAGCGTTGGGAAATTCATTGAGGTAGAGGGTAGAGGTTGAGGCCGCCGAGATGGAAGAAGATGTCGGTCTTGAAGCGTTCCCGGT
>JAYVSV010000077.1:0-6399 GCA_043775015.1 Verrucomicrobiota bacterium | reverse complement strand
TGATTAAAAGTGGGTGACGGAGCGCGGACATTCCTGTCCGCCCGCGCGTCCTTCCGCCCAGAGCGCTTGATATTTTAGCCAAGCCCCGGCGGACAGGAATGTCCGCGCCCCGTTCCTTCTCCCTCTTTTAATCACACCCTGCCTCGCCGCAGATTCGACATCGGCGCTGTGATCTGTTTCACTCGGAAACATGAAACCATTTTGGGCGCTTTTTTTCTTTAGTGTCGCGAGCACGTCTTCATTCGCCTCGAATGCCGGCAAAGATTGGGGCATCGAACGGAAAGCCTATCGCGACCCAGTGACCCATGTTCGCGTTTGGGAATTGACTGCGGGCCGGGCGGACAATCTCTATTACCATATTTCCAATTTCACGGCGGATAATCGCTTCCTGATTTTCGCCTCCGAACGAACCGGGACGAGCCAACTCTACCGCGCCGAGATCGAGACCGGGCGCATTGTGCAACTCACGGACGGTTCCGCTGTGGGAGCGCGGGGCGCCTGTCCCGACCCGACCAACGCCAGCCTGATTTATTTTCTGCGCGGCCCGGAAGTTTTTGGATTGGATATTTTAAAATTCACCGAACACAAGATCGGCGAGATCCCGCTGCCGCACATCGGTGGTTTTCAGCAACCCACGTTGAGCGGTGACCGGAAGTGGCTCGCCCTCACCAAACAGCGTGACGCTGCCAATTGGGAAATTGGGTTGATGAACATTGCGACGGGTGAATATCGACCCGTGATCACGCAAGGTTTTCGCATCGGACATGTTCAGCATAGCCCAACGGATCCGATCATTTTTTACGCATGGGAAACGAGCGGTTACGCCCCGCAACGTTCGTGGCTCGTCAACACGGACGGCACGGGCAATCGTCCGTTTTACGCACGCACGGAACGCGACACCTGGTTCACACCGCTAAAGGAATGGGTGACGCACGAAGCCTGGGTCAAAGACACTGGAGATATGACCATGGTCAACGACAAACTCGGAATCATGCTGGTGAAGAAAGATGGTTCGGCGCGAATGGTGGGCGAAGGAAAATTCTGGCACGCCGCCGCGCGACCGGATGGAAAAAAGATCGTCGTCGATGATGCGGAAGGACGTTTGTGGCTGATGGAAACCGAGACGGGTAAAACGCGCCTGCTCGCAACCGGGATTCGTGACGGGGTTCACGCGGTTCACGCGCACGCTTCGTTCGATCGAATCGGGCGTTATGTGCAATTTCATACTGGACGAATTCATGAAACCATCGCGCTCATCGACCTCAATGATTTGCCAGCGGAGAAGTAACCATCCGGCTTGTTATCACAGTTTCAGCACGGCAGCGGCTGGATCATGCGCGGCCAACTTTCGTTGTGGGCTTGAACTCCGCAGAGTCGAAGGGTAGAAACCCCGAATGCTTCCACCCTTTGTGCGAGAACCCAGCCGAGTTTGTGCCTCGGGTCGTTTGCTCCGACCCAAGTTCCAAAGGCTCTGCTTCGCCACGCTGTTCACGTTCACCGCACTGCTCATAAATTCATTCGCACCACTCGCGCGCGGGCAGGTCGTCGAACTCCGCGCCGCTCTCATCGAAACAAACCACCACATCGGGGTTGAGTATCGATCGGGCGGCACGCTCGTTGGCCGTTCGACGGAAGAGGCACCCGCAGGCGTGGAGATTTTGCTGCCTGGCGTCAAGGCAGTTCCCGTGGAGTTCCACAACAAGTCCGTGCGCGATGGTGTAATCGAACTTGGCCCGGCCAAAATCGGCGCACTGACTCTACGGCTGCGGCTTGTGCAAAAAACGTCTTCGCTGGTGGAACGCACGCTGGAAGTGCGCGCCGAAGCAGCCCAACGATTCGCCGTCAATTTTCCAATCGACCTGGCCGTGGAGGGAGAATTTGCTTCGTTCTCCGGCCCCGAAAAGGCCCGAGTTATTTTTGACACGGTGCGCGGAACGGCGAAGACGGAAACGTTTCCGGTCGCAATGCTGCGCACCGCAGACAAAGTTTTCGGGCTGGCCGCCGATTCGCCGGGCCTCTGGGAAAATCGCTGCCAGATATTGCTGGATCCACCAGCGCATCGGCTCGCCGTCCTGACCGGCGATGGGCGTGATCCGTATCCTTTGATCATCAAGCCGCCCGAGGACGCGCGCGACACTTACCAGTATCAGATGGACGGTTGGCAATCGCTCGCTGCGGGGGAAACCAAGACGTTCACGACATGGGCTTTTGCCAGTCCGGCTCGCAACCATTACGACGCCCAGGTCGCAGCTCATCTGGCTGTTGCCAATGGTAAAGGTTGGAACTCATCCACGCTCGAAGCGATCCTGCGCAACACCTCATTCTATTTGCTTCGACGCAATCTCGCCCTCGACGCCAATAATCAGCCGCGCGACGGTCGTTACATTTTCATCTCCGGCCCGGGTTATGGCTGGAAGCAATGGGTCAGCGACGGTTTCTACATGGCTCTGGGCCTGGATGATCCAGAGAAGACCATTGAGGCAAATCGCGCAGTCTTCTGGACTCGGATGGACTATGAAGATAACGCGCACTATTACCTGATCTGGGCCGTGCTGATGAAACGCGCTGGCGGCAACGTGAATGAGGCGCTCGTCCAGAAGGCCTATGAGTTCATTCGCCATCACGAAAAGAATGGATTCTACGTTCCTCCGTCATTGCCGGGATCACCGAATCCCAAGGGCTGGAAAACTTACCACGACGTTTTGCTCTACGACGAGGACGACTCTCCCGCCAGCGACCAGGGATTTCATTGCGGTGCGCTGCTCGCGGCGAAAGAACTTGGCCTCGCGGTGTCCGACGATGATATCCAGCGCGCCACCCTTGCCTATCGCTCGATTTTTAATTCCGACCGGGGCTTCATGCCCACCAGCCGTAAATTGCGCGACACTCTCGGACAAGACACTCTCTACGGCGCCACCCTGACCTATGCCGTGTTCGGCCAAAAACTGCTCCCGGACGAACAGGTGCTCACGCACTACCGCACGTCGGAGAAAGTGAAAACGCCTTACGGCCTGCGCGTCATTTCTCAGGCAGATGGTTCGCTGCTGCCGGGCCACAGCGGCGTGTATTGTTACGGCGGTTCCTGGTTTTTGAACGACGCCGCCAACTATCTCCTCGCTGGCGTTCACGGCTTGCCTGCGACCGAAGTGGATGCCAAACTAATTGAACGCATCAATCGCGAAATCGTTCAGGTACCTGCCTTTAACGAATCCATCAGCACCGTGGACGGGCATCCCTACGGCCACATCCTTTACTCGTGGAACTCAGGCTACTGGTGGTTGCGAAAGGAGCTTCGAAAAAAGCTCGGTCAAACCGGCGATGATCCGGTGGCGAAAGCGATTGACACGCGACTCGGCGTCGTCCGGGACCACGGCATGTTAAGGCTGCAAATAGAACGGGCGGCGAACAATGCAAATTCCGGCGATGAAAAAAAATCTTTGGAGCCACTCATCGGCTACACCGAGTTACGCACCGACCTTCCCGGCGGGCGTCACGCGAACATACGCACGATGCGGGCGATGATTGTGAAGACCGACGGTTCGGGTCGGCAGGAGGTAGGCGGGGAGCTTGTGAACGACCCCAATGCATGGACCCAGTTCGCAGGATGGTCCCCCAACGGAAAGCAGGCCATCATTCTCCGTGGATGGCAGGATCCGGAGAATGCGCGTTGGGAGGAGGAACATAAGCAGTTTCGGATGGAGCCGGGCAAGTGGATGCTCGACTCGTGCCTTCTCGACCTGACCTCGGGAAAATTGACCAACCTCACCGCCGTGGAACGCGTCAGTCATTACAACGGCGGATTTTTCTTTATGCCAGGAGGTCGCAAGCTCGGGTTTAACCCACTCATCAACGGCACGGCGCAACCGTTCGTGATGAACCTGGATGGACGCAATAAAAATCGCCTCTCGGACAAGGACGCAGGCTTCACCTACGGCTACAGCGCATCACCGGATGGAAAGCTCATCAGCTATCATGAAGATTACCAGGTTTACATCGCCAACGCGGATGGTTCGGAGAAGAAACATATTCAGACGGGTAATGCATTCAACTTCGGTCCAGCCTGGTCTGCCGATGGCGAATGGCTGATGTTCGTGAGCGGCATCCGCGGCCACAGCGATCCTTATGTCGTCCGCCGCGATGGAACAGGCCTGCGAAAGGTTGCTGATCTCAACGGCTATCAGGGCTGGATTCTCATTCTGGATGTCCCTGATTTTCACGAGGGCAGCAGCGATGTCCCGGTCTGGTCCATGGATGGCAAATCAATTTTCTACACAGCACAGATCGGAAAAAATGTTGAACTCTTCCAATCGACACCGGAGGGCAAGAGCATGCAACTGACCAAGACTCCGGAAGGAACATTGCACTATCACCCCAAACCTTCATTGGATGGCCAGTGGGTGGCCTATGGTTCGAAACGCGCTGGGGCACGCCAAATCTATGTCATGCGTCTGGCAGACCAAACTGAAAGGCGCATCACCAACCTTGAATCCGGACAGGCCGCCATTTGGCCTCAGTGGCAATCAATTCCGCAGTAGGTTAAAGGCATCCAGTCCAGCGCAAATTGAAACCGGGAGATCGACCAGTTAAAAGTGCAGATGACCACCTCAACGCACGAACGGTGCGAAATTATCTGAGAGATTGTCTGAAAATGTAGCGTCGGGCGTCTCGCCTGCCGTGGAGCCGTGGCGTCTCGCCCGGCGGAAAAAACGCCAGAACAGGCGATCAAGAAGGGAGTTTTTTGCGTCACACCCAACGTGGACGTTCTTTCCGGGCGGCGGGACGCGCGCCCTCCACGTCGGGCGAGACGCCCGACGCCACCGTTTTCAGACAGGCGCTGAGCACCGTCTCCGACAAGCGGGGACTGGATTTACTGTGAACATCTGCAAATCGAAGGCCAGATTTATTCTGTGTTTGTGGAAATTAGGAATGGTGCGCGAGAGAGGACTTGAACCTCCACCCCTTACGGGACCAGATCCTAAGTCTGGCGTGTCTGCCATTTCACCACTCGCGCAACAACAACGAACGCCGCAACATATCAGAAGATTTTCCATCTACGCAAGCAGACGCAGCGATTGCATTTTTTCGTCCCACTTACATGACGGCAAAGTGAAACTGAACGACGACAACGTCGTGGAGTTTCCGAAGCTGCTGGAATTCCAGCAGATCACGTTGAACGGGACAAACGGCTCATCATCAAAGCAGCACAAGTTGTGAATTGATGATCACGGTGAAAGCGGCGGGACGGAGAGGTGTGGAGCGCACCGGCCTGCCGCTTAACCTTGTTTAATATTCTAATAACTGTCCAAAAAGAAGAACGCGTAGAATGTTTAGACCCAAGCAACTTTAGAGTCTTCGCGATTTAAGGATACGTCGGTAGATTTGACGTCACATTTTCAAAATACTTCACCAAGGGTTTGTTGAGACGATGGGGAAAACATAGGGCGAAGAGCAAAGCAAAATCAAATTCGTCTTTCAGAACACTTGGCAAGGCGGCATCTTCATTGCGACGAGATTCAATTTGTAAATCCCGCCAGCTTTGTGGAGCACCGAATAGCCGATCCTCCTCTTTTCCTCGTTCCTGTCCCCAATGCCACAAAAGTAAATCACGAGGGTGATCTGGAACAAGTTTTACCAAACTGATTTCAGTAATCTCCGACCAAATGGAGGCCAGCGCATTTCGCCACATTCTCCGCGCGGCTAATATGACTAGTGACTCAAGGGAATAAGAAGCCTTAGATTGTGACTCCAAAGCATTTTCCCCATCGAAAAGCCGTCGGAGGAATTTCGAAATTGCTTCATCTGCCGAATCATGCGGGGGAGGAAACTTTGGCATTCTGGCTCGGCTGTTTTGATAAGTAATGCCGGACAGAACCGAGAGGAGAATGCCGTCTGAAAATTGATCACCTCTTAAATTGTCGAGCGCCCACATTGAAGTTAGGAAAAAGGGAACGGCTGATTCACCCCAAATAAAAAAGCGCCCGTCCGAAAATAATCGTTCTATCTTCTGTTTCGCAATTGGTTCTTGTTCCCATTGGCCTCCATATTTTCGAGAAATTAGAATTCTCGCCGCAATTGCACCTGCGCAAATTGTGCATCGAGATCTTGTTAAAGGATCAAGTTCAAAACCATTGGGTCCAAAAGCGTTTGGTTGCAAACACTCGTCGGTGAAATCATTCAAGGCCTTTAAGGCCGCATCAACTGCAAGTCGAAAAGTAGGTCGTGTCGGCGGGAGTTCAAAAGGAGAATTCTTGCGGGTACAAAATGAGAAAGCAATTAATTGTGGCTAACCTCTTACGCGGCTTGAGTTTGGATAATTCTCGGCGCGCCTGTTGGCGAGGGCGGGCGAGTCCGTTACGCGGTGGCGACCGGCGGCAACGCGAGCTGGGACTCGGAAGCCCG
>JAYVSV010000076.1:0-8426 GCA_043775015.1 Verrucomicrobiota bacterium | reverse complement strand
GCCGGTCCCCGCGATTGATCACATGATAAATCGCCCCTTCATATTCGACTCGCAACTTCCGTGGCATGCCCAGAGACTATCCCATCAGACAAACACGTCGATAGTCATCTCCGACCCCTTTATGCATAAATCGAAGCCGCTGAACCATTCACCGTAACATTCGTTGCCGCAGACGTGGTTGTTCCAGCAACGGTCAAAGTTCCGCTGCGCGTTGCGGTCGTCAGTTCGTTCAATGAGTTGACGCCAAACGTCTGCACGAGCGCGTTGTTCGTTCGCTGACTCAGGTTGTGCGCCGCGTCATAAGCGTAACCATGCTTCTCATTCAAACGTGCCGTGCCGCCCGATTCATAACCCAACGCCGTTTTCAACTGCCCGATGTCGTCGTAGGTGTAGCTGCGATAATCGCCTGCCGTGTTTGTCATCGTCGTTCTTTGATTTCCAACATTGTAGCCGTAGCTGTGAGAGTTCAGAAGTGAGGAGCTAGAATTTAGGAGCTTCGTTGAAAGCAAATGCGCCATGTTATCAAAGGCGTTCGTGATATACGCGCCGCTTGGGAGCGTCAGCTTCTTGATCTGCAACTGACGAGTCACATCGTAGGCATAGTTAAAACTTCCGGCAGGCGAGGTCGTGTTCGTCATTCGTTTGGCGATGTCATACGCATAACTTTGCGCCCAGGCGGAAGTAAAGGGGTCGGAGCTGACTAATGTCACATTTTCTATTCACTGTTGTTGATAGGAGTAATTTTTCAGCCCAATAATCTCCGGCATTCTCCATCCATCAAACGCAACGCTTCCACGATCACCTCATCTTTCACGTCGGAGTCGTTGCTCCCGAACAAGCGGCCGCCCTGCCGTATGGAACGGAACCTAATGGATAAAGAGGGGACGTTGTTGAGTTAATTCGCCGGCCGCTGCACCCAGTGGCATCCGGTGCGGATGGAGGGTTTCGAGAGCTTGCAAATACATCAGCCGGTCAATTCCGGTCAGCACGTCAAGGTGTCGGTTCTTGGTATTGACAACTCATAAAGTCCATTGCGAGATCTGCCATCCACAGAGGGCTGACGCATACCTCCTCGATTACGTTTCTCAATAACACCTTGGCTTTAGCCCGGTGCAAATCGTCTGGAAAAGAGATTCAGCCGTTTCAACGGCTTCTGCGCCGGTTTGGACAAGCCGTTGAAACGGCTGAATCTCTCGTCGCACACCGGCCACCGGGCTAAAGCCACGGTGTTATTGAGAGGTATGCGTCAACCCTGGCCATCCACACGTATCAATTGCATCTGACCGGGCGCAGCGGTTAGGGTGAGGGCGGTCATGTTGCTGGCAATTTCAGAACTGAAAAAAACTTTCCGCGCTCCGGATGGTTCGATTCACACCGTCATCGACGTTCCAAAGTTTTCCTTTGCGGAAAAAGCGCAGGTCGCATTGCGAGGCGAAAGCGGTTCAGGAAAAACGACCCTGCTCAATCTCATCGCGGGAATTTTGAAACCGGATTCCGGAGAAATTTCCATTTCCGGCCAAAAAATTTCTGCCTTGAGCGAGTCGCAACGCGACCAGCTTCGAGCGGAATCCATCGGCTACATTTTTCAAACATTCAATTTGCTGCAAGGCTATACCGCGCTGGAAAATGTTCTGCTGGGAATGTCCTTTGGGCCGGGAGTGGATCGGGACTTTGCCCTGGCGTTGTTAAAACGCGTCGGGCTTTCGGACAAATTAAAACATCGTCCGCGTCAACTTTCCACCGGTCAGCAACAACGCGTCGCGGTCGCCCGCGCTCTGGCGAATCGTCCCAAACTCGTTTTGGCGGATGAACCCACCGGGAACCTCGATCACCAAAATGCCCGCGAGGCGTTGAAGCTGATTCGCGAAGCATGCCGCGAAAACGGCGCGGCGCTTTTGCTGGTCAGCCACGATCGCGAAGTGCTCGCGCAATTTGGATCCGTTTTCGATCTGGAAAAAATCAATCGCGCCGCGATTCCAAGCTGAATCCGGGTAGCACCTGCCTCCGGCGGGTGCGTGTCGAAAATCAAAAAAGATTCGCACCCGCCGGAGGCAGGTGCTACCCAATTAATCTGGAACCCAAATTCTAATGAACCTCTGGCAGATTGTTTTCAAAAGCCTGCGGCAACATTTGCTTTCAACCCTGATTACGGCCTGCTCGATTGCGCTCGCGGGCGGTCTGTTGATTTCCGTTTGGGTGGTGAAATCGCAGGCGCAAAAAACGTTCACACAAATCAACGGCGGCTTCGACGCGGTTCTCGGGCCGCGCAGTTCGCAACTTCAACTCGTGCTCAATTCGATTTTTCATCTCGAAACTTCGCCTGGAAATATTGAGTGGCGGGATTATCTCGAAATCAAAGCGGATCCGAATGTGGCCATGGCGGTGCCGATTTCCGTGGGCGACAATTATCGCGCCTACCGGCTGGTCGGAACATTGCCCGAGATGTTCACACAAAACGAATATGCGCCCGGGCAAAAACATTCCGTTGAAGGCAAGGGCCGGTTTTTTGAGGCGGGTTATCAGGAGGCGCTTGTGGGAAGTTACGCAGCACAGAAATTGAATCTGAAAATCGGCGACGAATTTCATCCGTATCACGGGCTGAACTACAACGAGAAGGAATTACACGACGAGAGCTACACCGTTGTTGGAATTTTGAAACCGTCGAACACGCCGGCCGACCGCGTGATCTGGATTCCGCTCGAAGGATTGCAAAACATGAGCGGCCACACGGAAAAAGCTTCGACCGAAGTCAGCGCGGTTCTGGTGAAATTCAAAAGCCCGATCGCGGGGAAACTGTTGCAAATGAAATACGATCAACAGGGAAACCGGCTGACGCTCGCCTGGCCCATCGGAACGATCATGGCTCAACTGCTTGACAAAGTGAGCTGGTTCGATCGTGTGCTCGCACTCATCGCGTATCTTGTGGCGGTGGTCGCGGCGGCTTCCATTCTCGCGAGCATTTACAATTCGATGAACGAGCGGCGGCGGGAGATTGCGATCCTGCGCGCGCTCGGCGCGACACGGCGAACGATTTTTTTTTCCGTGGTGCTGGAAGCGATGTCAATTTCCGCTTTGGGAATGTGCATTGCGTTTGCGATTTATGCCGTGTTAATGATGATCGTCGCCCAAATCATTCGCGCTCAAACCGGTGTCGTGTTGGACGTGTTTGCGTTCCATCCCGTAATGATTTTGGCGCCGCTGGGAATTATTGGATTGAGCGCGCTGGCAGGAGTTGTTCCAGCGTTCAAAGCGTATCGCACGGATGTCGCGACGAATTTGGTGCCGAATTCGTAAGTCGCTTTCGACTGGATTCTGACTCGTGACTCCTGTCTGCTTTCCCCGTGCAACTCGCTCATCTCAGGCTTCGCGACTTCCGCAATTATGCGCGGTTGGATGTCGATTTTGCGCCCGGGTTTCACGTGCTTCTCGGCGACAATGCGCAGGGCAAAACCAATATTCTCGAAGCGATTTATTTGCTCGCGACGCTGCGTTCCTTTCGCGGAGTCGGAGGCGCGCAGATGGTGCAACACGGCAAGAAAGGATATTTCGTCGGCGCAAATGTCGTCGCGCAAGGCACGCACGAAATCAAAATTTACTGGTCGAACGCCGAACGAAAACTGAGCCTCGACGCACAACCTGTTCGCAAATTGGCCGATTATTTCGGGACCCTTCGCGCCGTCGTTTTTTGCACGGAAGATTTGCAACTCATCAAAGGCGCGGCCCGTTCGCGGCGGCGCTTTCTCGATTTGCTCCTCGCGCAAACGCATCCCGTTTATTTGCCGTTGCTGCAACGCTACGCCCAGGCGCTTCGCTCACGAAACGCCCTTTTGAAACAACGAACCTTGGACGAAGCTGCCTTGGAAAGTTTTACCCACGAGCTTGTGCAAATCGGCAATCAGCTCATTCGATTTCGTCAGGAATTGCTCCCGAAAATTTCCCCTCTGGCGCGGTTGGCCTATCGACGAATTTCCAGCGATGCCGAGGAGTTGCGACTCGTTTATCAGCCTGCGGTAAAGAATGATTTCGCGGTCGAGCTGGCTCAGTCGCGCGCTCGCGAACGAAGTTTTCGCTCCACTTTGATCGGGCCGCATCGCGATGAATTGCAATTGTTAATCGACGAAAAATCCGCCGCCAAATATGCGAGCGAAGGTCAAAAGCGTTCACTGGCGATCGCTTTAAAAATGGCCCAAGCCGAATATTTGACCGGCATTCACGGCTCTCCACCCATTCTGTTGATCGACGACGTCATGGGTGAACTCGACGCCAAACGCCGCGCCGGATTTTTACCGTTGCTCCACCGCGCCCAGCAAGCGCGCAGCCAGGTTTTCATGACCTGCACCGAAGAGAATTGGCCACGCGAACTGGGGCGTGATCTGAATCGGTGGGAAGTGAAGGGCGGGAGTTTGAAAAATATTTAGTGCACCAATATCTATGAAGTGCGCAGTTCGATTGGGTTTGATTCCCGGTCGCCGGGAGGTAAACTCGCCAGCGGCTAGTTGAGTCGCGTTTCCTGATCAGACGTTTTGTAAAACATGGATATTTCCACTGTCTTTTCCTTTTTTGGCATTGGGTTTTTCGTATCCTAGGTGACCATTCCGCTGATCATTCGACGTTTTTTAAACTCGGAGAAAATTACCGCAACCCGCGAGTTTCATCACACACATAAAGAACCCATCTCGCGGTTTGGGGGCGTCGCACTGGCCGCCAGTTTTCTCGTCGTTTCTCTTTTTGTTTTCTGGTGGTTTCCCAACCCGGAGAAAACATTTTTGCGCGTGGTCATTTTACTTACGACCCTCGCCCTGTTTGCGCTCGGCTTTATTGATGACCTCCGCCCGCTCGGAGCAAAACGCAAGTTGCTGGCGCAAATCAGCATTGCCTCTACCGCATATTTTCTCGGAATTCAAATCAGCAATTTCAAAAATTCAATCAACCAACCGGTTCAACCGGGATGGAATCCGCATTGAAGGTAACGGCACCAATCTCATCGATGGAAACTGGATTGGCGTCGGGCTTTCCGGTAATTCGAATTTTTGGAATGCGCGCGGCGGCATTTTCATTTTTCAGTCACACGACAACGTGATTGGCGGCAGTGACCCGGATTCGAGAAGCGTGATTTCTGGACAGAACCTCGGAGGAATTTACATTCTCAATCTCGCATCCAGTGGAAACCAGATCCTCGGCAATTTCATTGGCACGGATGTGACCGGCACGATCGATCGGGGCAACATCAACAATGGAATTCTGATTTCTGATGCGCCGTTTACCAACGCGGTTCCGACCGATCGTTTCATTACCACAACCGCAACCGATTTGCTGGGTAGTAGCTCCGAATTTTCAGCAGTAGTAGCCATGGCCACGAACGCGCCAATAGTTGACTCCGACCTGGATGGAATGCCGGATGACCCGAACTCCGAAACAGGATGCGAGAACCTGGTCGCGGCTCATTTTATCAATTTGAAACTCATGAACTCAGGAAATGACTGCAGTTTTCCCCTTCGTAAGTGCGTGAGTTGGTAGATGTAGATCAATGAAAAAGAGATTCAACACAGAGGTGCAGAGGCGCAAAGTAAGAAAATGGGCTTGACCCGGTTTGATGGACACCCTGGTGTGAGGGGTGGATGCGCCGTTGGCGCGGCAAAACGGTGGCAGTTCATCAAAGTAATCGAAGGGCTGGTCGGGATTTTTCAGGCGTTCGTCGTCGAGGACGAAGCCTTTGACGATGTATTCGCGGAGTTGCTGTGTGGCCCAGATGCGGAAGCGGGTGGCGACGGCACTTTTGACGCGGTAGCCGACGGAGATGATGGCGTCGAGGTTGTAGTGGTTGGTGCGATATTTCTTGCCGTCGTCGGCAGTTATTAAGAATTCCTGAATAACTGAAGCGGCTTGCAGTTCCCCTTCGGCAAAGATGTTGCGGAAGTGCATGTTCACGTTGGGAATGGTGGTGTGGAACAGCGTCGCCAGGTGGGACTGCGTGAGCCACGCGGTTTCGCCTTGCAGCCGGACATCAATCTTTAGCTGTCCATCGTCGGTTTGATAGACAAGGAATTGGCCTTTGGGCGGCGGATTAGATTCTTCGGGACTGCTCATGCTGCATCCTTGGGTGATTGTCCGCTGCCCACCATTTTGTTGAGGCCAAAAAAATGGTTGATGGCACTCGCCGTCAGAACCATTTTGCCGACGTCAGGAGAATGGTCGTTGAGAAAATGTGATGTTCGCGGCGTGTTCATGCTTCAAGTATCTCCGTGACGTTCCTGGCAATCGTGGTTTCCAATTTGTGCGCCTGCACGTTGAGGATTTCAAGTTCTTCGTTCAGCGTTTCGAGTTGTTCCTTGAAGTCCTCGTCGCTCACGGCTTCGCCCGCCGCCACGCCCACGTAGCGTCTGGGGTTGAGCGACCAACCCTGAGCCGCGATCTCCTCTATTGTTGCCGCCTTGCACAAGCCCGGAACGTCTCGGTAAGCCAATTCGGTGGGGCGAGACTCCCGGCGAGATGTCTTTGTTTCTGAAGCATCGGCTCGCGAGGACGCTCGCCCCACCGGGCCGAAGATTTCTTCCAGCTTCGCCTTGGCTTCGTCGCCCCCGAGGGTGAAGTCGAGGGCCTCGCCGCGATAGAGGCGGACGACGTTGGCGATGAAGCCAATCTGCGCGGGCGTCCATTCGCGGTGCGCGCGGTCTATCTGCCGGTAGATGTGGCGGGCGTCCACGAACAGCACCGTCTCCCTCCGGTCGCGGTGCTGGTTGAGAGTTGATGGTTGAGAGAACCGGATGCCTTGCCTTTATCCAAGAACCACAAGGTGCATGGCAGCGTCACCGTATAAAACATGTTCGGGCCGACGGCGACCATCACGTCCACGGCCTGGCTCTCGATGAGTTGTTTACGGAGTTCCTGCTCGGAGCTGCGGGCGTCGGAGGCGGAGTTGGCCATCACAAACCCAGCGCGGCCGCCCGAGGTTCGGGCATCCCCATTTTTCAAAGCCGAATAGAAGAGTTGAATCCAGAGGTAATTGCCGTTGTCGGTGCGCGGCAGGCCGAAGGGGAAGCGGCGTCCCGGCCCGACGGAGTCTTTCAACCGCTCCTTGTCCACGGCGTTGACGTTGAACGGGGGATTGGCGAGGAAGTCGAAGCGGCCCGTGGCATCGTGCGTGTCGTCGTAGTATAGCAATTAACAACAACATAGAGACATATTGGCGATAAAAAGGAAGGGGTCGGCGGCGGTGGGGAGGTCTTTACGGAGGCGGGTCTTGAAACTAGCCCAAATATGTTCAATCGGGTTTAGGTCGGGCGAGTAGGCTGGGAGGAACAGCAACTCGCAACTCGCCGCCGCGACTAGCGCGGCGGTCGTCGGCGACTGGTGAAACCGGGCGTTGTCCAGCACGATGACGCTGCCGGTCGGCAGTGCCGGCAGTAAAATTTTTTCAAAATAGGCGTCCACCACCTCCGTGTTGCAACTGCCTTGAAACACCAGCGGCGCCACCAGCCGGCTATTTTGGGAAGCGGCAATGATACTCGTTCGCTCCCGCCGTTTGCCGGCCACCGCCTCGTAAATCCGCTCACCGCGTGGGGCGCGCCCCCACTCCCGATACAGCCGGTGATCCACGCCGCACTCGTCGAGGTAATACACGTTTTGGGCGGCCAGCGTTGCCAGTTCGCGCCGGAAGAGCCACCGCTGCACTTCGTTCCGTTCGCGATATTTTATGAGTTTTTTTTAACGTGCAACCGAGCTGGTTGAGCCGCACCCACACCGCGTTGTGGCTGACGCCCAGCGCGGCGGCCAATTCGGCGAGCGTGGCGTCGGCGTGGTTTTTAACGTGCGCCTGTAGTTTGGCGGGGTCGAGTTTGCGCCAGGCGCCCCAACTGGTCTTGGGCGCCAAAGTATTGGTCTTGGCGGCGGACAGATAGCGGTAAATGGTGCTGCGCCTCAGGGAAAAGCGCCGACCGGCCTCCACCTTGGAGCCGCCCGACTGAATGAATTTTACCACCCGTTCCCGCAAGTCCAACGCATAGGCTTTCATGCCGACAATCTTACCAGCCTGTGTCCTAATGTAAATGTTAAATGCTATAGCTGTTCAGCTGGCCGCCGTGGCGGATGTCGCCTTCCAGCCCATGCACGGCGAGGTTTATGCGGCAGAGGCGTCCGGTTTCGTCGGTCTTCTCGACGCCGTGGATGGCCAGTTCCGCCGTGGGATTCTTTTTATGTTCCGCCACGAAGCGGGCCGACGAGACGAACATGCCGCCCGAACCGCACGCGGGGTCGAGGATGCGTCCTTGATACGGCTCGATGACTTCGGTGAGCAGGCGGACGATGGATGAGGGGGTGTAGAATTCGCCGCCGCCCTGGCCCTCGGTCATGGCGAACTCGCCGAGGAAGTATTCGTAGATGCGCCCGAAGGCGTCGTAGTCGAGGCTGGCGGGAATCTCGGAGACTTT
>JAYVSV010000075.1:0-10858 GCA_043775015.1 Verrucomicrobiota bacterium | reverse complement strand
ACCCCCACCAAAGGAGTCGTCATGAATCCAATCACCCCAAACATCGAACCCCAACCCTTAACCCAACTCCGAAAAGCAGTTTTCGGAGGTTCCCATATTGAAGACGGCGGATTGGTACTCTGTGTCCAATCCTGCGTTATAAGCATTGTCTCCAAGCATCAACCATAGATCGGTGTGGCGCGAACCGGTGAAATTGTAATAGGCGGTGCGCACCGCCGCCTGGTTGGCATCCCCGGTTCCTGCATCGCCTAACACCCAGATGCGGGTTGGCTTGGGCGTTCCGGGGACGGGTGACGTGATGAAGAAAAAATTTGTGTCCCCGCCAACGATCACTCCCGCCGAGGAACCGACGGAATAGAAATATTTTGTATCTGGCGTGAGTCCCGACAGAGTTAATTCGTGTTCGGCGCTCGAAACAGCGTCGCTCACCTGACTGTTCAGGTTGAGCACATTCGTTGCAAATTTTACGAGTGAATCGGTGGACAGATCGGTCCGCCAGCGAACCACGACGCTCGTAGGTGTGCCGGATTGCAAGTAGGGACCGCGCACCACGGACGGATTGCCCAGCGAAAGGGCAGAGCCAAATACGACGTCGCTGCTGTTCGTGGCTTGTTGATGAAGTTCGACAGCCATGAGGTTTGCTCCAACAAAAAGATTTGTGGCAGGAATGGAGAAAACGTCCCAACCGGTCGCGTCGCCACCGGGCGGAAGATCAGTCGCCAGCGTGTCGTAATCAATTTGCGCCGGTGCGGCCGGCATGCGCAATCGTTGGATCTCTTTTCCGTTTAGATAAAAAACTGCGCCGTCATCCACTTTGTTGGAGAAGGTCAACACCGGTTGCACCGGCGTGCCGGAGAAGTTAAACTGCGTCCGAAAATAATACGTGGTGCGGCCATAGATCAGCGCCGTGTTGCGAGGCGAAACCGCCGCGTTGCTTTCCGAGTAGAGCAGAGCGGGACCAGCCGGCCAGCCCGAGTCATCGAAGCTCGCGAGCTTCCAATCGTCGCCGACGAGAGCCTCGGTTTGATTGTAGCGCCAGCTGTTCGTAATGGTGACGAGCGTGCTCTGGGCATTCGAAATATTTTCGGCCAGCGCACAGGCAAGAAATATAAAAACCCAACGAGCACCAAGGTTAAATCGTTTTTGAAATCGAAGCATGTTGCACATAATTATTTTGTCGGAGAACGAGCAGCAAGTCGTTCGATCGAGGCCGAAACTTCGTGTTGCATCGCTTGCACGGAATCACTTTTACCTAATCGCGCTGGCAAACCGTTGATCGCCACTCCCGCATTCGCGTAAGCCATACGCGCTTCTTCTGTTCGCCCCGATTTCTCCAAAATTTTTGCGCGCTGGAGCAACCACGGTTCCTTTCGCGACGATTGCGCGGCGAGCAAGTCAATGCGCTTGAGCGCTTCGTCGTAACGAGCCAATTTGAGATCCAAATCGACTGCGGGCAATTGCAACGAGACGATCGGGCCGAGTTTTGCGATCCCTTCATCGAGACCAGAGAGAGCAGTTTCAATTTTTCCAGCCGCTTCCAACGCTTGCGCTCTTTCGACGAAATAATCCGGTTCCGCAGCAGGCGCAAATTGAATGGCGGACGAAAAATCAGCCGCGGCGCGTTCGAGCTCTTTGAGTTTCACTGAGCCGCGAGCGCGCACGAGGAACGCTTCCGAGTGCGTGCGTTGCACTGCGAGAAAGCGATCCAGCGACGCCCGCGATTCCGCGAAAAAACCTGCGTCGAACAAAATTTTCCCGCGATAATATTGTACGGCGATCAGCTTCGTATCCATCTTTTCCGCCGTCTGACAATCAGCCAGGGCGAGACCGTATTCGCCGTGTTGCCGATGCAACTCCGCCCGTTGGAGCAGCAACTCCACCAGTTCTGGATGCGAGACAATCTGTGCCGTCAGAGCCGTAATCCGCTCGTGCGAATCTCCATGAGCAAACGAGGTGGTGGGTAAAATGAGAACGGCCAAAAGTCCAGCGCACATGAGCCAGGGCGAAAACCAATTTTGCGAAGAATTACTCAATCCTATTTATCTAACACAGCACGCCTACAACGTCATCCCACAAATCTCGAAGAATGCAGCATATAAGAACCGCATTACGCGCGAACTCCGAAGTAGCGCCGCAATTCATCGAGAAAGATTTAAAAAAAACACTTCAATCAAGGACGCGCACTTCGGTCACAGTTTTGACCAATTCGTGATTTGCAAACGTCCAAACAATTTTCTTGTCGCGGGTGACTTCAAAGGCGTGAACGCCCTTCCCTTCCTGTCCTCGAAGAAAATTGCCGACCACCAGGTTGCCGTTCTTGAGTGGTTGCAGGCTGGTAATCCAGGCTAGATTCAGCTCCGGCGCATCGGCGGCACCGAATTCCCAAACGATTTTTTTCTCGCGATCGACTTCAATCACGCGTTTTTGCGTGCCGCAGGCAATCACTGTATTCCCGTTTTTAAGCCGCAGCGCTTCATAAACCGACGGCACACCGGTATATTCCCAAACAATTTTTCCATCGGGAGTGTATTCGCGCACGGCACCTTCCATCTCGTGGCAGGCGAGAATATTGCCCTCGTCGAGTTGATGAAGGTGGCGAAGCTGGCGATGAAATGCCTGTTCGCTCGTGGTTAACTTCACTGCGTGGATCGGTTCGCCTTTGCCATTCACTTCGACGGCGCGGCAAGGTCCCTGTTCGCCGAGTAAAACATTTCCGTTTGCCAACGCCGTCACCGCCATGACTTGTGGACATGAACTAACGTAATTCCAAACCACCTGATGTTCATGGTTGACCCGTTGCGCGCCAGTCGGTTCGCCGCCGTAAGCGTAAAGAATATCTCCATTTGCCAACACATCGCACATGACGGTCACGCTGGGAGTTTTATGTTCCCAGACCGCTTTGCCTTCCCGAGAAATTTCAACGAGTCGCTGCGGGTATTCGCAAACCAGAAGCCGGTGTTGAATCGCGTCCGCGCCGCTGCCGTGTTCGGGATTCAAGAAAAGCCCGGTGAGCATCAACACCACTGTGGCTTTGTTGAAAATATGCATAGAAAAATCGATTCGTGTCCGTTTTAAATTTCTTCGAGGAACGTGGCTGAGCCGGGAAAAAGAATCAACTCATTCACAGCAGGGAAATTCTGCCACGCGAAACGCCAGCTATTTTTCCGCCAGCAACTGTTCAATCTTTGCTTTCATCGCGGCGTAATCTTTGTCGCCCTTTACATATTCGCCACCGGGATGGATGTGGCGAATGACACCGCGTCGATCAATCAGGAAGCTGACGCTAGTCCAATTTTCCTTCCCGCGATCCAGCCACCAGCGATGCAGCGTTTTCCAATCGGTATCGGTCGCAACGGGAAACTTAAAACCAAACTCATTCGCGAAGTTGCTCACGTGTTCCGAGCGCAATGGTTCCTCCGATTTGTGATGGTAGAAGCCAATCACCTGCAAACCGCGCGCAGAATAGTTCTCGTTAAATGTGTTCAAGGCGGGAGCCGTGGCTCGGCAATAGGGACACTCGGGCGCAGTCCACCAGCGGACCAACAAGACTTTGCCGCGCAACTCTTTCAGGGTCAGCGGGGCGGAGTTGATCCAATTCGTCACGCTCCAATCGGGTGGTACGGTGCCGACGAGCTTTTCCTTGGCCGCACCGGCAGACACCAGCGTGAGGAACGATAAAGCGAAAGAGAAAATATTTTTTGCGCGCATCTGCACTGTCATTTCTACACTCAGTCGAGTCGGGTCGCAAATATCCTTCCGCCGTGGGGTGTGATTAAAAGTGGGTGAAGGAACGGAGCGCGGACATTCCTGTCCGCCGGGGCTTGGCTAAAATATCAAGCGCTCTGCGCGTAAGGACGCGCGGGCGGACAGGAATGTCCGCGCTCCGTCACCCACTTTTAATCACACCCTCCGACGTGGTTTGGCCTCAGTCCGCTTTGAGTAGCTTCCCCTCGCAATCCAGGATTTACAAAAGCGCCTTCGTTGACCAACGTTTCGCATGAAAATTGTTCGTTATCAGAATTCTTCAAACCAGATTGAGCACGGCGCCCTCGATCACTCTGGAAAAGTGTTTAAAATTTCCGGCGACATTTACGGCAAGCATCAAGTGACCGACCAACCGGCGAATGTCAGCAAATTACTCGCGCCAATTCAGCCAGTGAGCATTTTTGGAATTGGTTTAAATTATCGCCGCCATGCGGAAGAGAGCGGTGCGAGCATCCCGCAATTTCCAGTTTTATTTTTCAAAAATCCCGCCGCGCTCCAGAACCCGGGCGACCCGATTTTGATTCCCACTTTTTTGAAAAGCGACGAAGTGGATTACGAATGTGAACTCGCCGTTGTCATCGGCAAGACGTGCAAGAACGTGAATCGCGAGAACGCGCTAAACTACGTTCTCGGCTACACCTGTGCGAACGACGTCAGCGCTCGTGACTGGCAAAAAGGCAAAGGCGGCGGGCAATGGTCACGCGGGAAGTCCTTCGACACCTTTGCGCCACTCGGTCCCTGCCTCGTGACGCCGGATGAAATTACCAATCCAAATCAACTGAAGATTCGCACGGTTTTGAATGAGCAGGTGGTTCAAGACTGGAACACGAACGACATGATTTTTGATGTTCCGACGTTGATCGAGTTTCTGAGTGGCAGCACCACCCTTCTGCCGGGCACGGTTATTTTAACGGGAACGCCGCATGGTGTCGGGATGGCGCGAACGCCGCCGCTCTGGCTCAAGGCTGGAGATGTGGTGACAATTGAAATTGAAAAAATCGGCGCGTTGACTAACCCAGTTCAACTCGAACCATAAACTAACGTCGGCACGCAATCTATTTCACGAGCGAACGCAACGTGGCGAGGTTCTCCACGTCTTCGTGCATGTCTGTTGACTTTGGCGTTTCGAGGCAACCTGGTGTGTTCTTGAAACGAGCATCGTTCACGATATGGCGAAACGCTTCCTTGCCGATTTTTCCCTCGCCAATGCCCGCGTGACGATCGACGCGCGAACCCAAGTCGGTCTTCGAATCATTCAAATGAAACGCGAGAATTTCTTTCAGTCCCACAAACGAATCCAACTGCTTCATCGTTTCGTTCCAGATTTTTTCTGAGCGAATATCAAATCCCGCCTCGAAAAAATGCGCGGTGTCCAAACAGATTCCCAGTCGCTGCGGTTTTTTGACTCGTTCGAAAATAGCCGCGAGATGTTCCAGCTTGTGACCGAGGCAAGTCCCCTGCCCTGCTGTGTTTTCGAGCGCGATCCGAACCGGAGAAAGTTTTGTCGCAGCGAACGCTTCATCCAGCCCAGCCGCAATTTGCCCGAGGCACGCTTCTTCGCCGGAGCCAAGGTGCGCTCCGGGATGCATCACCAAAAATGGAATTCCAAGATCGGTGGCGAAGTTGATTTCCTGAACAAGTGACTTGATGGATTTGTCGCGATTGTCCGAAGCCGGCGCACCCAGATTGATCAGATAACCGGTGTGACCAAAAATGCAGGAGAACTTTTGCGCGGCCAATTCATTGGCGTAAAGTGCGAGGTCGCTTGGCGCGTACGGTTTGCCAAACCATTGCATATTATTTTTGACGAAAAGCTGGACGACTTCGCAATTGATGGACGCACCGCGTTCCAACGCTTTCCAAACGCCCCCTGAAGTTGAACAATGCGCGCCGAATTTCATCGCGCAAAATAAACCACAAAGACGCAAAGGCAGAAAGGGATTTAAACATTTGTGGGAATAACCGGCTCGATCACGATGAAATAAAGGTTTCTTGAAGAAGCCACCCGTTTCAGTAGGATTTCCCGCACCTCACAAAAATAATTCTGTTTTATGGAAAAGTTATGGCAGCAAAAACCAACGGGAACTTTCGATCTTGCCACTGGTTCAGCGGAGAAAACTTGCTTCTGGCAAGCACTTTTCACCAGAAAGGCTGGAAGTTGAATTTCAGAAAAGAAAAAGGGGCTAAAGCTTTCGCTCGCCCCCGTGCAAGAGTTGCGGCTTTATTGGTTGGCCTGCTCTCAAGCCGACAGTTTGAATTACCAACCACCGCAGGTTTTGATCTCGTGAACAGGAATAACTAACGCTCAATTTATGTCAACCAAGGAATACATACTGAAACCATCGCCAGCGTCAGAACCGCCCCACGATTGGAAGAAAGATCCGTTTTACGACAGCAAAGTCGTGTTGGGAATTGATATTGGACTTGAAGGCATTGGCGTCTGGCTGCGCAACGGGTTACTGCCGATTTACACCCACACATTTCTTTTTGAGACACCCGATGCCGCGCCACTTGAAGGAAGACGTGGGTTACGCGCGGGTCGCCGCTGCCGCCAAGCTGAACAACGCCGCGAAGTGATGTTGAAAAAGTTCTGTGCGGACTTTGATTTACCGTGGGTTGAGATCACAGACAAAGGACACGATGACGGGCCGTTTCGTTTCCGCTGGATCGCGACGCGCAAGGATGTCGAAGGTTTGCGCGACACACGGGCTTTTTCAGCCTGTCTGCGTCACATCATCCGGCATCGGGGCTATGACTGGCACGCGCCCGAAGATGGCGGCGAATATCCTTGGGGTGACGAAGCAAAAGCCAAGGATGCGATTGAATGGGCAAAGACGGCTTTCTGCCAAAAGGAACACGCCGACAAGCTCCGTTACACGCTAACAGATTGCGGGTGGACGGACAAAGAACGTCAAGCGTTTGAAACGGCTCTTAATCAAGCCGTGGATAAATACAACACCAAGGGAATTGATGCAGTGTTGGCGGATCATTTTGCGCAGCCGAAAAACAATCTTCGTTTCCCTGCTCGCCGCCACAACTTTCCACGCGAGATGGTTTGGGCGCACTTGACTGCCATTGTTCAGAAGCATCCTCAATTTGTTGGAGGCGCGGAGCGCGTGAAAGAAGCGTTTAATCAACTGCACGAAATTATCAACGACCACCGCAAAGAACCCGGCGCGCTGGCACTTCGCAAAGTCAATCGCTGTCCACTGGCGGGAATTCTATTTAACGAGCCTGCGCCGAAATGTGATTCCAGCAAGAACCGGCACATCCGCCGTTTTAAGCTGTTGGAATTTCTAGCGATCCGCACTTTCGTCCGCAAAGACGGCACGCGGATTCTCGCCAGCGCAGAAGTGTTCAGTTGGCTGTTGAATGATTTGCTGGAAACAGACGTTCAGGCTTTGGAATCAAACGGAAAACTTCAACGCGCCAAAATTGACCGGCGGGAATTCAAAAAACAATTCATCGCCAAGCATGATACGAGTGGCGACACGGAACTGGCGGGTGACACCCAATCGCACAACGGAGAATTCTTTACACAACTTACAGATTTGCTCTGGCCGAAAATGTCAGAGCTTGGAGGGCGGGCTTCACTTTGCGGACGCAGCGCGGAAGCTCTTTTTGAGCACGCCACCAAGGAGCGATTTGCGGCAGATCGCATTGCCGCCCGACTCAAAGACAAACGCTTCGAGCGTGCTGGAAAGAAGATGAGTTTCTATGAAATCCGGCAGACTGCGGCGGCTGGATTCGGAATTTACAAGCAGGTTGAATTTTTGCTTGGTCGTTGGAAAAAGAACGCGAAGCCGGGCGACAAACCCGCCGTTCCCGGCAAACTCCGACAAGTCTTTGCACGGTTAATTGAGGATGGAATCTTGCCCCCGGATAAAACCGCACCGGATTATGTCATCGTCGAAACGGTTGGTGATATTCCGCGCAACAAAATGCAAGCAAAGCAAATCCAAGAAGCCCAAGCTGCCCGTCGTAAATTCAAAGACAAGCTCCACGAGCAGTTCAAAGATTTTGAACGCGGCAACTTGAGCCGCGAAGAAGCCAACAAGCGTCTGATTCTTTTCGACCAGCAGCGCGGTATTTGTCCTTATACCGGCGATTCACTCGGGGAAAATCCGCTCGCGCTTGATTTGGAAATTGACCACGTCTTTCCCCGCAATCGCGGCGGCATCAGTGAAATGATCAATCTCGTTCTCACTCATAGAAACACGAATGGCGAATTGAAAAGGGAACAAACGCCCTACGAAGCTTTTGGTGGCAATAATAATTCCACGGAATGGCGGAAGATTCGGGAACGCGTTCTTATCATGCAATGGAATGGGCAGAAGCGGGAATTCTTTCTCCGCTCGGAAGACACGCCACCGGATTGGGGAAACATGACGCGCGTTGCGCAGCTTGCCCGGCAACTCCGCTTTGAAGTCGCCCGTTGGATGGACATTGCCGATGACGATGCGAAAGTTCGCCAATATATCGGTACGCCCACCGGATACCAGACGAGCGTTTGCCGCGAAGCGTGGGGCGATAAATTGCCCGAAGATTTTTACCCAAAAAAGAACCGTGACAACTTGCGGCATCACATGTGGGACGCCGCCATTCTTTCCCACATCCCGCCGGGGAAAGGTTTGAATCACGTCCGCTGCCACGGGATTTTTTGGAGCGAAATGAACCGGGGTAACATCAAGATGCTCGCCTTGCCCGGACTTGGCCCGGACTTGAAACAGTTTGAAAAGGAAACCGCCGGGCTTTGTCTTGTGGATAAGATTCAACCCGCGCACAACAAGCAGTCGCGCTATCAACAGACCATTTACAGCCCGCCGGACAAAGACGGTCTCATGTGGGCGCGTGACCCGCTGGATAAACTCGCGGCCAAAAAAGACATGTCGAGTGAAAAGCTTCTCAAATTGCTCCGCGATGCCGGCATTGATGAAAAGCAATTGCCGACCAGCCGTTTGAATGAATGGCAGGAGAAGCGTCAGGCGCAATTCTTCACCCGCGAAGAAGCACTCGCAGCCGTTGAGTCAATAGTCTTGCCACCAGAGCATCCAATCCCCTTGCCGGTTTTTGAGGAGTGGTGGACCGACCGGCTCAGGAGCGACAAGAAGCGCGTCACAGACAAGTCTCTTGGTGCGCTACTCGCTAAAGCGCGCGTTCCGAAAGGGCTGGTGACAGAACAACAACTGGCTGGGGTGCTGATAAATCGTGGCAATCCCGGCCCGCTCACCCGCAAGGACGGAACAATGATCCGCGGCGTCAGCGGCTCGGCCAGCACGATGACACCGATGGCGGTAATACCACACCGAAATCACAAGGATCAAACCATCGGCTTCAAACTCGCCACAGAGAGTTTTATCCGCGCAGAAATCTGGACGACTGAAAAGAAGGACAAGAAAGGCGAGATCGTAAAAGGCAAAGACGGCAAGCCGGAATTGGAATATCACCGCCGCCTTATCCCGCACCCGCGCGGGTTGAAAAACCTTCAGTTGCGTGTGATGCAATGCACAGGTGAGCGGTTGAGTTGGGAACGTGTTTTGACGGACGCAGAAACTATCGAGCTTGGCCTGGCAAAAAACGCAGACTTAAAGAAACTGCGGACGGATTATGAAAAAGCCTTGAAGCTCTACGAAAAAGAACTTTCCAAGGCCAAAGGCGCGGGCGGGGAATTGGCTTTAACCAAGTCCGATGCCTCACCTGACGCCAAGCCAAAACCACCTGCCATTTCCCTGCGTAAGATTTTCACGGGCTTGCCGCCGCACGCCAAACGATTGACCAATGCACATGGCACAGACATCAGCCGCTTTGCTAAAGGTGATTTGCTCCGCGTTCCGCTCACACAGGCCGCCGAGATTTGCGAGCCAGGACAAGTCGCTTACCGGGAGTTTTGGTTTCGCGTTGCTGCGCTGAAAACCAATGGTCAAATTCAACTCTTGGTTGCCGAACGAAAGCAAACCAAGCCGCTGACCGACCAAGAACGCAAAGACGGAAAGCAACTCACGCCCGATCAAGAATGGTTAATCAAAGCCGGATTGAAACAGCCGGGCGACGATGCACTCATCGCCTTCCTGTTGCGGCACACACGCGGCCATGATCAACCACCTCATCCTGTTAAGTGAAGATCAGGACCTGCACGTCACCGATGGCAAATTGATTTCCGGCCATCGGAAGATTGCTATTGATACGCTCGGCAGCGTCCAGTGTTTCTCGGCTTCGTGCCGCTGGTCGCAGACGGCGTTGGAATTATTGGTGACTCAATGCCCGGTCATCATGTCGCGCTGGGACAAGCAACAGAAGAAATGGAAGAGTTTCAGCCTTGCACCGCGCGCCCGTTATGTGAACCCCACCGCCATCTGGAAACTCTGCCGTTTGTCTCCGCAACGCGCCACTCAACTCGCCAGCGGCTTTCTTTGGACAAAAGTTTGTAATCAACACGAAATGCTTCGCAGCTTCGATCCCCGTTTGGCTGAGAAACCGCAACTGCGCGAAAACTCGTTCAATCGCATTCTCCGGCTGGAAGCCAGCTATGCCCGCTTCTTCTGGCCGCGCTACTTCGCCGCTATCTCCACGGATTTGTTTGAACGAGAGAAGCGCAAAGCCAGCCACCCCATCAATGCCGCGCTCAACTATGGTTACGGTTTTCTCTACCACGCCATCGAATGGCAATGTCTCGCCAGCGGCCTTGATCCCACCGTCGGCATCATTCACAAACTGCGCCGCAGCCGTCCAAGTCTGGCCTGTGATTTGATTGAACCGCTTCGTTGCACCGTGGAATTGACCGTCGTGCGGCACTTGGATGACGTGAATGAACCCAAGCGGTTAGCTGGACATTTTGCCGAGTTGTTTGAAACTTCATTCAATTACCGCGAGGGCAAGTATAAACTGCGTTCCATCATCCGACTGATGATTGAATCTTTCGTGCGCAGTCTGGACGGCAAAGAATCCTTTCAACCTTTTGTGCTCCATGCTCGTGATGCTTGTTTATGAACGGAGTGCGGCGTTCACGCCGCTTGTATCTTTCTAATTGTCCTCGCTGGCTGAAAGGCCAGACTGGAGTCACCGTTCCGGTTGCAACCGGAACGGTGACGGTGCG
>JAYVSV010000074.1:0-7725 GCA_043775015.1 Verrucomicrobiota bacterium | reverse complement strand
ACCCCCACCAAAGGAGTCGTCATGAATCCAATCACCCCAAACATCGAACCCCAACCCTTAACCCAACTCCGAAAAGCAGTTTTCGGAGGTTCCCATATTTTAAGTTGTCTTCGCCCCTTCGCGGGACTTCGGCCGCAAAACCGGATTGTCCCGCGAAGGGGCGAAGGTTGCGAAGGAGGAAAATTCGTGGAATGGAAAACGGATCACGCGAGAACACGGCGGCCCGGCGCGTGTGATCATCCCGAAACGTTACGCTTGGAAAGGGGCGAAGTTTATTCGAGAAATCATTTTTCTCGATCGCGACTTGCTCGGTTTCTGGGAACTGCGCGGCTACTCGAACACGGCGGATCCGTGGAGAGAAGATCGCTTCTCCTGAATTTTCCGTTTATTCTTTTCGCTCTGGATTAACAAAACGTGCAGACGATTTACTTCGATTACAACGCAACCACGCCGCTCGATTCTGCGGTGAAAGCCGCGATGCTGCCTTTCTTCGATGACATCTGGGGCAATCCTTCCAGCGTTCATCACGTCGGACAACGCGCCCGCTCGTTGCTCGACCATGCCCGCGATCGTGTGGCGACTGTCTGGGGTGCGAAACCGAGCGAAGTTGTTTTCACCAGCGGCGGAACCGAGAGCAACAATCTCGCTATCTTCGGCACGGCCCGACATTTGCGCGACAAAGGCCGCCATCTCATCACGTCTCAGATTGAACACCATGCGGTGCTGCATTGCTTTCAATACCTGCAAAAACACGAGGGCTTCGAGGTCACTTATTTGCCGGTGAATAGCGAAGGTTTGATTTCGCCCGACGATTTAAGGAAGGCAATTCGACCTGAAACAACTTTGGTTTCCTTGATGGCGGCGAACAATGAGACCGGCACCGTTCAACCGATTGCAGAACTCGGAAAAATTTGCCGCGATCAGGGCGTTCTCTTCCACACCGACGCCGTGCAGTGGTTCGGCAAAGAACCTTTCGAGAATATCGATCAATTCAACGCAGATTTGGTCTCCGTCTGTGCTCATAAATTTTTTGGCCCAAAGGGCGCGGGCGCTTTGTATATTCGTTCTCCTCTGCTTCCCGATCCAATTCTCTTTGGCGGCGGGCATGAAAACGAACGCCGCGCTGGAACTGAAAACCTGCCCGCCGTGTTTGGTTTTGCCGAGGCAATCGAGCGCTTCATTAAAATACCGGTGTTTAACTCTAAACAATTGTCCGTTCTCTCGAACGACTTGATTACATTCATCGACTCGCTCGAAGGGGTCACTTTCCGCGGTTCCCGCTCCTCGCGCTTGAGCAACACCGTGGCGTTCACGGTCGAGCGCTCTGACAGCATCGCCTTGCTCGCTGGATTGGATATGGAAGGCGTTTGCGCTTCGAGCGGCTCGGCGTGCTCGGCGGGTTCGCTCGAACCGTCTCACGTCATGCTGGCGCTGGGTTTGGAAAAGAATCTCGCCAACGCGCTGGTCCGTTTTTCTCTCGGTCGCGACTCCTCTCGTGATGAAGTTGAAGCCGTGAAAAAGATTCTTCCCATTGTTATTAACCGGGTCCGCAGCAACTAGTTCGTGCCGAATGGCGTGTCAATAACTTGTGCCGAGTTTTAATAACTTCGAGCAATTACAGTTCTAGAATAGATCGGGAAAGTTATCGGGTCCTGTTTTTATCCTGTAAGTGCTTGTCACAACCTTGACAGGGTAAGTTGTTTAAATTATTCACAGCCCTTAATAATAAGTAGATTTTAGAAAGAAAAAGAATTCTATTAAGGACGTCATGAATTTTTCCATAGCCAAAGACCAGCTCATTCACGGATTGCAATCAGTCCAAAACGTCGTCAGCACGAGAACCACGTTGCCGATTCTTTCCAACGTTCTGCTGCGCGCCGAAAACAATCGCCTCGAATTAACCGCTACGGACCTGGATGTGACGATCACCTGCTCGGTGGAAGCGAACGTTAAAACAAAAGGCACCTCCACCATACCGGTAAAAAAATTATTCGGTGTGGTTCGAGAATTAGGCAGCCAGGAAATCGAAATTGAAGTGGACGAAAAAAACGCCAGCAGCATCCGTGCGGGAGCTTCTTTTTACAAAATAAATGGATTGAGCGGCGATGAATTTCCTCCCATGACGAATTTCAAGGAAACAAAAAAAGTTGTCCTTCCCCAGGAAAAAGTAAAAAGCATGTTGAAAAAAACGTCCTTCGCCATCTCGACGGACGAATCGCGTTACGTGCTCAACGGAATTTTCATCATCCTCAAAGAACACAAAATGACGATGGTCGCCACCGATGGCCGACGCCTTGCGATGGTCGATGAGGAAGTGGACATTGCCGAGGGCAGCCAGGGCGAATTCATCGTGCCGACAAAAGCGGTGAATGAATTGAGCCGGCTGCTGCAGGACAAAGGCGAAATTGAAATCAAGTTCACCGAAAACCAGGTCGCCTTCACGCTTAAAGACGACAAGGGTTTTTCCATTTTGATTATTTCCAAACTCGTCGAAGGAAATTATCCAAACTATCGCCAGGTGATTCCCGCCGAGACCAAGGAACGGATTTCCCTCGTGCGCGAAGAATTTTTGCAGGCGGTCAAACGCGCGGAATTGATGACGAGCGACAAATCAAACTCGGTCAAACTACATTTCACTAAAAATAATCTGGCGATCACCGCGAATTCGCCGGAAGTCGGGGAAGCCCGCGAAACGCTGGCCATCAATTACAAGGGCAAGGATATCGCGATCGCCTTCAATCCGGCGTATGTGATCGAGCCGCTGAATGCGCTGAACACCGACGAAGTATTTATCGAATTAATCGACGAACTCAGCCCGGGCGTTTTGAAAATCAACGGGCCGTTCCTCTACGTCGTCATGCCAATGCGCTTGAGTTAAGCCGCACCCCGTAGCGGCGTCTCGGCAGAGCGCCGCTTTTGATGACTTTCGTTCGGCGCTCTGCCGAGACGCCGCTACGTCCCGACTGTGAATTGAACGTGAATAAGTTTAACAACTAAATCGTGAGTTCTGTTTCCGAGAACCTAAACTCACGGCGATGTCAGACGATTACCAACGCCTTCTCGCAGCAACCATTGACCATTTGGAAATTTTAAAAAGTCGCGGCACGAATTACGTGACCGTCGATTCTGCAACGTTGACGAGCCTGAGCCAGCCCGCGCGATTTGCGCCGGCAGTGTCGCGACCAGAAGTTAAAAGTAGTCCAGCCGTCGAAAAAGTTTCGGCACCAGCGCAGCCGGAAATCATCGCGTCGCTTCCAAAGATTTCTGTGGCAACACCGGAAAAACAAACAGCGTTCACAGAACTAAAAAACCGCGCGATGGTCTGCGTGAAATGTCCCAATCTGGCCGCGTCACGGAAAAATGTTGTGTTTGGAGTTGGTGACATTGAGTCGCCGTTAATGTTCGTCGGAGAAGCGCCGGGAGCGGACGAAGATGAGCAGGGCGAGCCGTTCGTTGGCAAAGCGGGCGAACTTCTGACGCGCATCATTCAAACGATGGGTTTTTCGCGTGAAACTGTTTACATCGCCAACGTTTTGAAATGCCGTCCTGACACGCCCGGCCAGGCTTATGGGAATCGGAAGCCAACCGTCGATGAAATGAAAACCTGTCTGCCGTATTTGCTTGAGCAAATCGACATCATCGAACCGCGCGTCATCGTCGCTCTCGGCGCAACCGCCGTGGAAGGCTTGTTCGGCAAACCGATGCCGATCACCAAGCTGCGCGGCAACTGGCAAACCTTCCGCGACACACCAGTGATGCCGACATTTCATCCGGCTTACCTGCTGCGAAATCAGGCGCTCAGCGAAAAACGAAAAGTCTGGGAAGACATGTTGCAAGTCCTGGAAAAACTTGAAGCGCCGATTACCGAAAAGCAGCGCAATTATTTTCTGAAAGCGTAGAGCCGCTTTATGAAACAGCGATGGAAATTATTGCTCGGCGTCATCGCACTATTCGTTGCTCCGTTGCTATTGATTTTGGTAATGCATTTCAAGTTGAAGCACGATGTGGCCTCCTACAAAAAGCAACTGCTCGCCAAAGGCGAAAAGCTCACGATTGCTGAATGGACCCCAAGTTCAACGAATGAGACGGCTGGGCGTGCTTTCCTCGAAGCAGTGCGACCATTTTCAGGAAATCGACGAGACCATTTCCCCTCGTTGATGAGGATGGTGGCCCCGGGGCGCGCCCAAATAATTTGGAAAAGTGATGAGCCGTACGACTGGGAAGTTAAGAAGCGGACAAACATTTGGGAATTGATAAAAAATGATTTTGAAACGAATGCCGAGGCGCTGGAAGAACTTCGCGCTGCTCCAGAAAGAGGACAACTGGTTTTCCCGGTAACTTACCCGCAAGGCTTTCGCGCGCTGCTTCCTCATTTGGTGCCGCTGAAGCAAGGTGCGGTTTGGCTTTCTGCCGCGACGATTTATGAGTTGCACGAAGGAAACAAAGCCGGAGCCAGAGCGAATCTTAAAGCCATGCTACAGTTTCAAAAAAATTACAAAGGCGAGCCAATACTCATCAGCCATTTGGTTCGCATCGCCTGTCTGAACATCGCCTTCAACACAACCTGGGAAGCACTTCATTATCCCAACTGGACCGATTCCGAATTGAAGCAATTTCAAGAAGATTGGGCAGCGCTTAAATTTGGAGATTTCGAGCAAATTTTTTCGATGGAACGCGCCATGGAAATTCAAATGTGCGCCGAAGCGCGGGAAACCGGGCAAGATCCGCTTACAATGGCAATGGGTAATGCAACCACGACATTGCTCGATGATTTAGGTGAATTTAAGGACGTAGTGTTAACCGACCCGAAAGCAGCCTTTAAGGCGTTATTCAACCGGCCTAATCAAAGCCTGTGGAAATGGGTAAAGTCCTATCGGGATGAATTGGAACTTTTAAAAATGTGGCAAGCAGGACTGGAGGCAAACCGGAGTGTTGCGGACACTCAAACATATCAGCCGGCGTTAAAGAACCTGCAGGAAAAGTTAAATGCTCTGGGGCCAGAGCGTGAAGATTCTTTGTTTGTCGATTCGAGGAGTATGGTTTCGAGAACATTTGTAAAATTCGCGTCAGCAAAAATAGCTCAACAGCTCGTTGTGACAGCTTGCGGATTGGAGCGATACAATTTGGAGAACGGGCATTACCCGAAGGAGTTGAAACAATTACGCCCCAAATTTTTAACGACTATTCCACGCGATCCAATCGATGGGCAACCACTTCGTTATCGATTAAATTCCGACGGAAGTTTTGAGCTTTATTCCGTTGGTGAAAATGGAGTCGATGATAATGGAAACGCAAATGTAAACCGGAACGTGAAGTTTTCATTGGTTGATCCCGAAGTGCCGTCAACAAACAGCACGAATTGGATCAAGCCGGTGCATCCAATGCGAGCGCTGGATTGGGTGTGGCCGCTTCCCGCAACCGGGAAGCAAATTGAGGAATGGGAAAAACACCAAAATTAATTGGCGAATGAAGCGGCTTTGCTCTTTCACGTCTCGAAAGTAACTGTTACAAACCGCGCATGGCAGCAAAGCTCACCATCGGTTTTCTTGGCGCAGGCAAAATGGCGACCGCCCTCGCAAAAGGTTTTGTCGCGGCTGGATTGACCACCGCAAAACATATTGTCGCGAGCGATCCAGTTGACGAGGCGCGAAAATATTTTTCCAAAGAATCCGGCGCGAAGACCACGAACTCGAATCTGGAAGTGGTGTGCTTTGCGGACGTGCTCGTGCTGGCGGTGAAGCCGGGAAATTTTGCGGAACTTCTGCAAGAAATTCGCGGCAGCTTCACCGAAAAACATTTACTCATCTCCATCGCAGCGGGCGTTCCCATCGCAAAACTGGAAAGCGGCTTGAGCAATTCAGCGCGGGTGATCCGGGTGATGCCGAACACGCCCGCGCTGGTTGGTTCATCTGCAACCGCCTTCGCGCTGGGAAAATCAGCGACTGCCAGCGACGCGAAGCTGGCCGGGAAACTTTTTTCAGCGGTTGGGATCGCCTTTCAACTCAAGGAATCTTTGCTCGATGCCGTCACGGGTTTGAGCGGCAGCGGCCCGGCTTACGTTTATTTGATGATCGAAGCATTGAGCGATGGCGGCGTAGCGGCGGGTTTGCCGCGCGATGTCGCAACGAAGCTGGCGGCGCAAACGGTTTTCGGCAGCGCCCAAATGGTTTTGGAAACCGGACAACATCCGGGCGTGTTGAAAGACATGGTGACGAGTCCGGGCGGGACGACGATTGAAGGTCTGCACGAATTGGAAAAAGGAAAAGTGCGCGGCAGCATCATGAATGCAGTGCGCGCCGCGACCGAAAAATCAAAAAAGCTGGGACAAGGGTGAAATGAAAATAAGAGATCGAGAATGGATTTCGATTCGGAGGGACGCGCTCCGCAAGTCCCATTTCTCCGTCCGTGAATCGGACAGGGACTTGCGGAGCGCGTCCCTCCAAAAATTATGAACATTTCTCCCCCCACAGAAAAACAATCGCGTGTGATTTGGTTTTCGCTAACCGCGTTGGCGGTGGCGGCAGTTATTATTCTGGGCGGACTGATCGTGTGGGGCTTCGGTTGGTTGGCGAACCAGCTGGCTTCAGTGATTTTTCCTCTGGCCATTGCCGCTGTGATTGCCTACCTGCTCGATCCCCTTGTCGATTTTTTTGAGCGCCGCAAAGTCCCGCGCACGCGCGCCATTCTGCTGGTTTTTTTTGCGGCGCTGATGCTGTTGGTGATTTTGTTGGCGACGGTGGTACCGCAATTAATTGTAGAAATTAAAAGCCTGGTCCAACAAATGCCGGATTACGCCGAGCGGTTGCGGCTATACGCGACGGATAAAATGGCGCATTCCGCGATGGCTGAGCGCGCTCGCGAGATGCTCTCCACGGAGGTGGGCGCATCGCTCCAAAACTGGCTGGCCTCGGTTGCGCCGGTCGTGAGCGGCTGGCTTTTTCTCCAACTGCAACGCGCGGCGTCGTGGGTCGGTTTTTTGATCGGACTCGCGCTGGTGCCGGTTTATATTTTCTATTTTCTTCAGGAAAAATCCGGCATCCAACGCAACTGGACTGATTACCTCCCGCTCAACGAATCCAAAGTGAAAAAGGAAGTCGTGTTTGTTCTGACGTCGATCAATGATGCGCTGATCGTTTTTTTTCGTGGACAAGTTCTGGTCGCGCTCTGCACCGGCACGATGTTGGCCATCGCATTTTCCATTCTGGGATTGAACTACGCCATCCTGCTTGGCGCGGTGGCGGCGATTCTGGGGATCATGCCGTACATCGGCTCGATCACCTGCCTGGTGCTGGCGCTGATTTTATCCGCCGTTCAGTTTGGCGACTGGCTGCATCCGCTGATTGTGCTGGGGATTTTTGCGGTCGTTCAATTGGTGGAAGGTTTTGTCATCTCGCCAAAAATCATCGGCGACCGCGTGGGGTTGCATCCGCTCACCATAATCGTGGCGGTGTTGGTCGGCACGACCTTGATGGGCGGAATTCTCGGCGGCGTGCTGGCGATTCCGCTCACGGCTGCGCTGCGGACATTGATGTTTCGGTATGTTTGGAAAGAGCGTGAAGTATGAAAGGGCCACAATCTCGGCTGATGATGGTCGGATCTATAAAACAGACTAAACTTCACAAGAAATATAGCATTTACCATTTACATTGGGGCATAGTCTGATAACGTGGCGGGCATGAAAGCCTATGCGTTGGACTTACGGGAACGGGTGGTAAAATTCATTCA
>JAYVSV010000073.1:0-11460 GCA_043775015.1 Verrucomicrobiota bacterium | reverse complement strand
GCTACCCTCAAGACCCGCCTGCGCAAAGACCTCCACACCGCCAAAGACCCCTTCCTTTTTATTGCCAATATGTCCCAATGTTGTTGTTAATTGCTATATTGAATCAGATCGAACACTTCTTACGCGCGAAGCTGTCTCGATTTTGAACGAAACAACCACGATGTTAATCGCCTTCGGGACACGGCGGACCATCTCTCCGACGGAAACTTTGGATGTGTTTGACTATGCCATCAACCGCATTGGAAGTGATCCTCGATTTCGCAATTACGGAATTTTCAGTAGCTCAGCTTCGGTCCAGGCTTCGTTACGGTTTGCAGTGGCATCACGCACTTTCTTGACCGCCGCAACATTCACCGGCGATGCGCCATGTTCCCATTCACGACGAATGTAGGTGAGCACTGCCGCAATTTGCTCGTCATCAAAAACGTTCAGTGACGGCATTTCCATTTCGTAGTTTCTGCCCATGACGCCGATCTTTCCTCGAACGCCGTGCAAAACGATTCGCACCAAGCGGTCCGATGGGCCAAGCACCCATTCGGAATCGGCCAAAGGCGGGGCCAAACCTTCCATGCCCAAGCCGGTCAATTGATGGCACGCCGCACAACTCGCCGCAAACAAATCGCGGCCGACTGCAAATTGCTTTTCCTGTTCAGCGGTGAGTGGAACAACTTTCAGCGGAGCCACATATCCCAGTTGTCCCGGCCAGGTCACCAATCCGGAAATATTTTTCAGTCGATCCGAAATTTGGGGAGCTTGATTCTTTTTCAAGGCTGTGAAACCCGTTGGTTCCGAAGCAAAGAAGATTGGTTTCTTGACAACCGTGGTTTTCGATTTCGTTTGGCCCGGCGCACTCGCGAGCATGCCGTCCAACAACGCGGTCTGCTGCCAAAGAGGGGCAGCGGCAGCGAGTTCAAAAACACGATCCACCCGGTTCGTTTTTCGTTCGTAAAGAATACAGGTGGTAAGTCCGCTTAAGAATGCGCCGCGCCCTGGTTTTTGCTCGCTCCAGGTTTTATCGGCTAAAACTTTTCCCAAAATTTCCAGTTCGCGTTTGTAGAGACCACTGATCAATGCGTCGCGCATGACTGGACTTTCGCCACTGTTCCGCGCAATCGCCAGCATCCCCTCCTCTGCTTTCGGTTTGGCGATTTCGCCCAACGTGAAAGCGAGTTGCAGTTGAACATCGGGCTGCGTTTCGCTTTTGGCCATCGTCAAGAAAAGTGAGAGAAACTCCGGCGCGTCCGAAGTTTTCAGAAACGGTTCCGACAACCGAATCGCGACCGCGCGCACTTTCGGATCTTGATTTGGCAAGACCGAGAGCAACGTTTTTTTGTCCATCTGCCCAATGCCGTCCAACGTCCACAAAGCGTGGATGCGTCCGAGAGAGCTTTTGTCCGTGACAGCCTTGGCTTGCAGCAACGCAATGGTTTTTGACTCATTACGTTCGACGAGCAATCGTTGCGCGGTGTCGCGCACCCAACCGTTTGCGTGCGACAACTTTTCCACCAACTCAGTCGAAGTCGCTTGGCCAAGATTGACCGGCTTCAACGGTTTGCCTTCGGCCACGATTCGATAGATTCGACCCAAACCAGTGGGCGCTTGCAGGCCGCGCGACTCAGATTGAGCACGCAGATACGTGGTCAGATAAATACGGTGCTGTAGAATGCCGCGATACAAGTCGGTCAGGTAAATCGCACCATCAGGACCATTGTTTAAATTAACGGGACGAAAACGTTCGTCAGTCGATGCGAGAAATTCAGAATTTGTATAAGCGTGCCTTCCCGTCATGATCCCATTTTTTTCCTGGAGGATATTCCGTTTCACCAGATTTGCGGAAGGTTCGCAAACAAACGCGTTGCCTTGATATTCAGCGGGAAAATTGTCGCCGCGATAAATCAACGGCGCACACGCGGCCGTAAATTTTTCCAGCGTGCCGTCTTTGCGCAAAATGCCATCGCGATATCCCCGGTTCACACCCGGCGTAACGCGAATCGGCCAGGTCAACTGATTTTTAATCGGATCAACATTCAAACCCACAGGCGTACGAAGATTTGGATTGCGCCGCAAATAAGCCGAAGGAACGAGGTCGATGCGAAACTGGTCGCTGTTGGAATTGTAAACAAGCCTTCCGTAATTATCCTGCGAGATACCCCATTGACCGCGGAAGGTGGTCGGTTCGCGTTGCCATTCACCATCCACATTGCGAAAGCGCATGGTGTGATCAGCACTGTAAATCCAGTTGTCCAAAGAAGTCATCAATCCATTGGCGGTGTGCTCGGGATTTTTCTGGTCGCCATAATCTTTGGCTACTTCGACTTTGGAATCGCACTTGCCATCGCCGTCGGTGTCCTGACAAAACCAGAGACGCGGCGGCTCAGCGACGAGCAACCCGCCCTTCACGAGCGAAATCGCGCGAGCCATCACCAGCTTATCGAGGAACACAGTGCGTTTATCCATTTTGCCGTCGTCATCCGTATCTTCGAGTACGACGACTTTTCCCACCGGCTGGTCTTCTCCCTTCCCATCAGCGTCGGGCATGAAGCCGCTCATTTCCAACACCCACATTTTTCCATCCGGCGCAAAGGTGATCGCCACCGGGTCATGCACCAACGGTTCGCTTGCGACGAGTTCGATGCGGAATCCTGGCGCGATTTTAAATGACTTCAGCGCTTGTTCCGGCGTCAACACAGGGGCGGGCGGAATTTTTTCTGGCGGAACCGGCGCCACCTGTTTTTCCGGCTGGCCTCCGTCTTTGGCATCTCCATTTTGAGCCAGCAAATCCGTGCGGAAAAGCGAGAGCAACGCCACGCCCAGACAGGAGATGTTCCGAACGGATCGAGCCACACGGCACCTTGAAAAAATGTTCCTCGAAAACCTCTGTAGAAAATTCCGGCCTGCCTCTTCGAAACTCGACCGCCCTGTGTGATTGTTCATTTGTATTCTAATTGAATCTATTTTCTCGGCGTTCGACGCATCGAACTTCGAAAATATTCTAGGACAGACGGAAACTAGAGAAATCCCATTTTGTTGCCAAGTATTCTTAACCGGTATAAGTCGCCCTTGAGCAAAGATTAGTTCATCAAAAAATCGTGCGCACTGCGCGAAATCACTTTTTCAGTGAAACTAACCGGGCGCTGGCGATGTCCATTTTCCGTTGAATGGGAACGTTCAGCGGCGGCAAAAGCTTTTTCATTTTTTCGTAAATTTTCAGCGCCTGTTCCCATTGCTCCGAACTCTCGCAAATTTTCGCGGCAAAAACACCCGATTCATAAAGCCATTTCGGATCTGGAGCCTCGCCGTCGCGCAAATTGGCCAGGTTCAACACGAGTAAATAATGACCCAAAGCGCGCTCGACGAGCTTTCCCTTCTCTACTCCCGATCTCGTGTCCGCCCGTTTCAAACAAATATTTCCAAGACAGATTTCGGCCTCGCTTCGTGCGGAAATATCCGCCTGCGCCGAGGAAATAACATTGCTGTAGGACTCCGCCGATTTGTTGTAAAGCAACTCCGCCTGCGTCGCGTCCTGTCCGGCCCATTGAAAATAGGAACCGCCGATTCGTCCCGTCGCCAGAGCCGCAATTTTGTTCGTTGGAAAATCGCGGGGCACCCGTGAAAACGCCGTGATGGCATCGCGCACGGTCGCTTCGTTCGTGTTCGAAAGAAACTGCTGATACGACGCGTCGCCAAACGCAAACCACGCTTCGGCTTTCAACGCGGCCGGCGCATTCGTATTCTCCTCCACCAATTTGATCAGGTCGGAAAAATACTTCGCCGCTCCCGCGTAATCGGACCGATCATAAACTGCGCGCCCCGCCATCAGGCGCGACTGATAGGCCAGCTCTGGAGCAGGATTGAGCTTCAACAATTCCTGGTAACTCTTTTCCGCATTCCAAAAATCGTCGTGGCTCCAGTAAAAATCGGCGACCCAGTTTTGCGCAAGAGCGGCGAGCTGGTTCGACGGAAACCGCGCCACAAAATTCGTGAACAAATTAAACGCGTTGGTTTCCTGCCCGGCCTTTTCATAAACGAGAGCACGGGAAAATTCCGCCTCAGCCAATTGCGAATGGTTTGTGAAATTCGTGACCCAGCCATCGTATTCAGCCAAGGCCGAGGGCCAGTTTCTTTCCTGGGCAAAACTTTCAGCAATCGCCAGTTTCGTTTCCGCTGCCACTCTCGAATCAGGAACCGCCTTGAGAAATTCGAGAAACAAATTACGCGCATCCGCCGGTTTGCCGCTCTGAATCAAATTTTTTCCAACCAAAAGCAAACCTCGATCGCCAAGCGAACCCCTCGGAAACCATGTGAGCAGTTTTTTCATCGCGTCCACCGCAGCCTCGAAGTTTCCAACCTTCAAACTGGCGCGGACGGTCTGGTAAAGCGCCGGCTCGAACAAACTGTTCGTAACCCGCTCCAATGCGCCGAAGTTTTGAATAAACAATTGATAGTTCGTTACGGCCGCCGCGTAATTCGTCTGTTGAAACTGGCAGTCGGCCAGTTTAAAACGCGCCACCGCACGCTCTTCGGAAATCGGCAGCCGCCTGGTCGCTTCGAGGAAATCCGCTTCCGCCGCGCTAAAATTTTCCCGGATCCAAAAGCACCAGCCACGGTTTAGGAACGCTTTTCCAAGCTGGGCACTTTGCGGAAAATTCGTGATCGAAAAATTGAACGTGTTCAACGCCTGCTCATACAAATTCGCGGCCAAAGCGGGAGCGAGATTGGTCTGCGAGATAAACTGTTTCAACCGCAATTCGCCCAGCGTCACGTTCACAAAATCAAGAGCGGAATCTACCGGATTGTTTTGTTGAAATTTCTCGAGACGCGCCATCGCATTCGTGATTTCACCTTGCGCCAAAATGACTTCGATCGTTTTAAAAAATGACTGGTGCCGCAATTCCAGCGGCGTGGTTTCAGTCGTATTCTGCTCGTAAGCAACCATCGCTTCCGGGAGGCGATTCAGCTTTTCCAAGATTTCGCCGCGCAACAAATTGGCTTCAGCGCCAAATTTTGGCGTGCCCGCCGCCTGGGCTGCCGCCATCAAATTGGTGCTGGTTTGCAACGCCGCTTCCAGTTGGTTCGATCCGAGCTGCATACGGCAGAGCAAATAATTTGCACGCCACTTTGCGTCCGGAGTCGTGCTCCGAGATTCGATCTGCGCGATTAACTTTTCGCCTTCGGCAAAACGCGATTGCTTCAAGAATGCCTCGGCCAATAACAAGTATCCGTTCACCGTGTATTCACTGCTCGGTTGCGCTTTGGCGGCCGTTTCGAAAAGTCCACCGGAGGTCTGGAGCAGCTCGACCACGCGCGACAAGTTGGTGAGTTTGGATTCGGCCAACGCTTCGGCGTAACTGGCTTCAAGCCGATGCGATGAGTCCGGAAATTTTTGATTCAATTGCGCATACGCATCGGCAGCGGAACGGAAATTTCCTCCCTGAAAAAAACTTCGCCCAATCCAATATTGGAACTCGTGCGCAATGGTTCCTGCCTGCGGCAATTCTTTCTGCAACAACGCGAGCGCACTCGAAAAATCACTTTGAAAATAACGCGATTGCGCTTGGTGAAGAATCGCCTGCACCTTGTTCGTGGATTCGGGATACTCCCCGATAAATTTCGCGAACGCCTCATCCGCCAGTTTGAACGACTTCCCTTGAAAGAGCTGGACACCGTGATTGAACGCACGCGTCTCCGCCCCCGTTGCCGCCGGAGCGAGACGCGCCGCGCCAAGATTCAGCAGGAAAATAAATATCTGGAGATAACGCACAGCACTCAGACGAAATAGTTTTGGAATCCAATCACGCGATTTTTTTTAACGGAACACTGGCGAGGATACGACTCAAAAATTGGCCGGTGTAACTTTCGGCAACGCGCGCAACGGTCTCCGGCGTTCCTTGCGCGACAATTCTGCCGCCGCCGGAACCGCCTTCTGGGCCGAGGTCAATAATCCAATCGGCGGTTTTAATCACATCAAGATTGTGTTCGATGATGACGAGTGTGTTTCCGGTGCCGCGCAGTTTGAATAAAACTTCCAACAACTTTGCGACATCGTGGAAATGCAAACCGGTCGTCGGTTCGTCGAGAATGTAAAGTGTTTGGCCCGTGGCTTTGCGACTCAACTCCGCCGCGAGTTTGATGCGTTGCGCTTCGCCGCCGCTCAAGGTCGTCGCGGACTGACCGAGCTTCACATAACCGAGCCCGACTTCTGCAAGAGTGAGACAAGGATCGTAAATTTTCGGAACAGCGCGGAAAAATGTGACAGCTTCATCAACGGTCATGTCGAGCACGTCGGCGATGTTCATCCCTTTGTAATTTATTTCCAACGTCTCGCGATTGTAACGACGGCCATTGCAATTTTCGCACGTCACATAGACCGGCGGCAGAAAATGCATTTCAATTTTGATCAAACCGTCGCCCTGGCATTTCTCGCAACGGCCACCTTTGACATTGAAACTGAATCGACCCGCTTGATAACCACGAATTTTTGCCGACGGCAATTTCGCGAAGAGATCACGGATTTGATTGAACATGCCGGTGTAAGTCGCCGGATTGCTGCGCGGCGTGCGACCAATCGGCGTTTGATCAATGACGATGACTTTGTCGAGATGTTCGATGCCCCGAATTTCCCGATGCGCGCCGGGTTGTTCTTTGGAGCCATAAAGTTTTCGGAACAAGGCACGACGCAAAATGTCGTCGATCAATGTGCTCTTACCCGAACCACTCACACCCGTCACGCAAGTCAAAGTGCCGAGCGGAATGCGCGCATCGACGTTCTGCAAATTATTTTCCCGCGCTCCGAGAATTTCCAGAGCGCCGCGTTCGCCAAATGCTTTCACGCGGATTTTTGGAACCGCGATGGACAATTCTCCCCGCAGATATTGCCCGGTGAGTGAACGTGGATTGGCTTCGATTTCCGCAAGAGTTCCCGACGCAACCACTTCTCCACCGCGAACGCCTGCGCCGGGGCCGAGATCGAGAATATAATCCGCCTGGCGAATCGTGTCTTCATCGTGTTCGACAACGAGGACAGAATTCCCGAGATCACGCAGGCGCTCCAAAGTTTTCAACAACCGGTCGTTGTCGCGCTGGTGCAAACCAATGCTCGGCTCATCCAAAATATAAAGGACGCCGACAAGTCCCGCGCCGATTTGCGTTGCGAGCCGAATGCGTTGCGCTTCGCCGCCGCTCAACGTTCCGCTCTCGCGGTTCAGCGTGAGATAACCGAGGCCAACATTTTTCAAAAAACCTAGGCGCGAACGAATTTCTTTAACGACTTCGTTCGCGATTTTTTGCTGGAACTCGGTCAGCTTGAGTTGCGTAAAAAATTCTTCGGCGTCATCAACCGAAAGTTCACAGACATCCATGATGGAGAGACCGGGAATTTTGGGGGGCGCGGGCCGCTGGCCTGCCATCGGCGGCGGCCCGCCAACGATTTCGTTTCTCTGTTTGATTTTTTGAAGAGTTTCCGGCGGGCCGCCTGCGCTCCCCAATGTCACCGCCAAAATTTCGGGCTTCAATCGTTTGCCGCCGCACGCATCGCACGGCTGGGGATTCATGAAACCTTTCAAGCGATTTTTCGTGAACTCACTTTCGCTCTCGGCGTGCATGCGCTCCAGGTTCGGAACCACTCCTTCGAAGGGTCGCGTGATTTTGCTCTGCTTGCCTGCCCGGAAAAATGTGAAATCCAATTCCTTCTCGCCGGAGCCGTGCAGCAAAACCTTCTTAAAGTTTTCCGGCAAATTTTCGTAGGGTGTTTCCAAATTCACGTCGAACGCAGCGGCGACACTGCGCAACATCGCCTTGTAATAAGTTATCATCCGTTTGCCGCCGCGACGCCACGGCAACACCGCGCCTTTTTCCAAAGATTTTTCCACGTCGGGAATAATGAGTTGTTCGTCGAAAACCATTTTCTGGCCGAGGCCGTGGCAAACCGGACACGCGCCGTTCGGTGAATTGAACGAAAAATGTTTTGGCGTGAGGGTCTCAAAACTTTTTCCAGTCGCCGAGGAATACATGCGATTGGAATGAAGCGTCTCCGTCCAAGTGTCGTTGGTAGGGCGCGTCACTCCGTGCGCACCGTCCTTGGCTTGCGAACCTGCGGCGGGCAAAGGACTGCCCGCCCTACCCTCCCCCGGCTGATGCAACACCACCACCCTGCCCTCACCCCAGCGCAACGCCGTCTCCACCGAATCACTCAGGCGCACGCGAATTTTCTCATCGATCACCAAACGATCCACCACCGCTTCGATTGTGTGACGTTGTTTTGGGTCGAGCTTCACGCGCACGTTCGCGCTAAGTTCGACGAGTTCGCCATCCACGCGTGCGCGCACGAAACCTTCGCGCGCCAGCCGTTCGATCACGTCGCGAAATTCTCCCTTTTGATCCAACACCACCGGCGCGAGCAACATCACACGAGTTTTTGGCGGCAACGCCAGAATTTTATCCACGATGTCGCTCGTGGTTTGTTGCGTAATCGGTTCGCCGGTTTCAGGACAATGCGCCTGGCCGATGTTCGCGAAAAGTAGGCGTAAATAATCGTAAATCTCCGTCGTCGTCGCGATGATCGAGCGCGGGCCGGTGCCGGAACTGCGTTGCTCGATGGCGATGGCAGGCGAAAGTCCCTCGATGAAATCGACGTCCGGCTTTTGCATCTGGTCGAGGAACTGGCGCGCGTAAGCCGAGAGCGACTCGACATATTTACGCTGGCCCTCGGCATAAATCGTGTCAAAGGCGAGCGAGGATTTTCCCGAACCACTCAAGCCAGTGATGACCACCAGTTTATCACGCGGGATTTCGAGCGTGAGATTCTTGAGGTTGTGCTCACGCGCTCCGCCAATTTTGATAAAGTCCTTCGACATGACTGCGAATTTTGCCATTCAGGCAATCCGCAAATTTAGCGGAGAAGATTTGGGATGCAAAGGGAATGTCGAAGCGCAACTCGCGGGCCTGCTTAAATTTTCCACTTTCATTTCTATTGCGAATTCTTAATCTCAAAGCATGACACCCGATCAAGAAATTCAGCGTTACAAAAAAATCTTTGCCGATGACTGGGAACGTCTCAGCACTATGCCAGAATTTCAAATTGCGCTCGAAACGAAAGATCCCACCAGACTTGCAGAAATCGCACAAAGAGAAATTTGCGGAGAAGTCGGAACAGAGTCTGAGATGCGAAAAAAGGGTTTAGCGATAGCATGAAAGCTCTCGGGCAATTGGTTCACGAAAAGGGGAAAAAACATCCAGATACTCTAAAAGCTGCGTTGGTAGCAGGTCAAAAATTCGTGAAGCTAACCAACGCAAAGAAAAAGTGAAGAAACCAAAAGGAAATCTGAAAAACATAGTGCTCGGATATCTATTTTACATCTTTGTGTTTCTAGTTTTCTTTTTTGCTTTCTCCTTAATTAAAAAAACTTTGTTTTGAATCTTTGAATCAAAACCCAAGATAATGAATCAAATTGAGCCATACCAAGAGACTAGACTTGTAGAATACGTTAAAGAGATTGGCTTTACCGCTTTCGAGCATGGAATATTGGAAAACGATCAAATCGACTCCGATCTCGAGGAAGTCTCGAAATCATGTGATTTTTTTGCCTTCAACTTAAAAGCAACTGCTAACTTAATGATATGTAGCATCAAGGCAGATCTTCTAAGCAGCGATGAGATTCTCGGAAGAGTTTCTAAAATTGATCACACGATCAAAGAACGAAAATTCGGCAATTTAAAATTGGGTTTAACCAGAATCGGAACAATTGTATGGCCATTGATATTCTTCACCAATTCCGCCAAGGCCAAGGCCTTTCAAGAGTCACACCAAGACGCCTGTAAAATTAATCGCATGTTTCCAGTCCGGAATATCTTACCCTACGTTATCGACTTAACAGGGCGAAAAATATACCCATACAAAGGTTGGCCTCCCGGTGGGTCAATAAAGACAAAGGAACTTGAAAAAGCATTTTTTGGATAAGATACGATTATCCGCGCGCAACATTGACCACCCCGAAAAATCTGCTACGTATATTTCCAATGAAATCTACAGTCTCCGTCACTGAAGCGCAGGCGAACCTCCCGAAAATAATTCGGGCGGCTAACATCGTTGGCATTTCGCGGCACAATGTCGTGGAAGGATTTTATATTCCGCGGGCGCGGTTCGAAGGATTGCTGGAGACGATGGAAATTCTCGCCAACCCCGAAGCGATGAAATGGATCAAGTTGGATAAAGCCGGAAAGCTAAAATACAAAGTCCTCGATCTCGACGATGAAAATTTCGGCCTCTGATCGGGTGCAGGTTTGGCTGCAAACGTTATCGCCGCAAACCCGGCGCGATCTCCGTGCTGGCCTCAAACTTCTCTCGCAGGGGAAAGGAGATGTGAAAGCACTCCAGCGCGATCTGGACGGTTACTACCGACTTCGTGTGGGCGCGTACCGCATTATCTTTCGTTACACATCGGGAAAATCTGGCCCGGAATGTTTTTGTACTTTTGCCGAAGCGCGCGACGTGGTTTACGAACAATTTGCGGCGATTCTGACGGAGGAAGGTCGCGTTTAAAGCAGCCCGCTGACCCTCGGCGTAAATCGTGTCGAAGGCGAGCGACGATTTCCCCGAACCACTCAAGCCGGTGATGACCACCAGTTTGTCGCGCGGGATTTCGAGCGTGAGATTCTTGAGGTTGTGCTCACGCGCTCCGCCAATTTTGATAAATTCCTTCGACATGACTCCGAATTTTGCCATCAGGCAATCCGCAAATTTAGCGGAGAAGGTTTGGGATGCAAAGGGAATGTCTGCGCCGCAAAATCAAATAGGCCACCCAGCAAAGTAATTGCTCGTTGCGTAGTTTCAATGTCAGCGCATAATTCAATCATGACTAAAACACGCGAATTCAACGTCGTCATTGAACAAGATTCCGAAGGATATTTTGTCGCATCGGTTCCCGATTTGCGCGGCGCTCACACGCAAGCCAAGTCGCTTGATGTCCTGATGAAACGGATTCGTGAAGTTATCGAGCTTTGTCTGGAAGACGAAAAAGATCACGCGGGTTCGTCCAACTTTATCGGCGTCCAACGGATTCGGGTTTAGCCATGCCACGCTCACCCAGGCTTCGTGGAAAAGAGCTTGTCCGCATTCTCGAAGAACACGGATTTTAAATCGTTCGCATTCGCAGCAGCCACCATTCTCTGCGTCATCCCGATGGCAGATACACGGTTGTTCCAGTTCACGCAGGCGAAATCATCGGCCCCGGTTTGCTTCTGAAAATCCTGAAAGATGCCGAGTTGTCCAGAGACGATTTGGAAAAATGATTTAGGAGAAAGTCCTTTCGACATGACTGCGAATTTTGACACTCAGGCAATCGGGTGTGATTAAAAGTGGGTGAAGAAACGGAGCGCGGACATTCCTGTCCGCCGGGGCTTGGCTAAAATATCAAGCGCTCTGGGCGGAAGGACGCGCGGGCGGACAGGAATGTCCACGCTCCG
>JAYVSV010000072.1:0-24731 GCA_043775015.1 Verrucomicrobiota bacterium | reverse complement strand
TGGCCTGATCCCCCGCCCGCACTGTTTCCAAAAGCACACTATTGGCCGAACACTACTGGCGGCCCGCGTGCTGGCTTGGGCGGCTCGCCCAAGCTTCGTTCCACACTTCCGTCCGGGATCACGGGTGGCAAAAAATTTGTGAGATGAAATTTTCGGCGGGCCACCGAAAATCGCACGCCAGCGGCGTGCGCTCCCCGGATTTCTTCTTCCCACATATTTCCAACTTCGGAATTCGGGTTTAACAGGTCGTGGGGCATTCAGCGTTAACTGGCGCTTGAGTGAAACGTGGTTATCCGGCAGGCAGGTGAGTGAGTGGTTTGAGGTGTGTTAGCAAATAAACAACAACCTACCCGAAAACCGCTATGAAAATGATCTCTAGGTGGAGCGCCAAACTAAATTCCTATCAGTAACAGTCGTCACGCCGAAGTTTCCTCGGTCATCTTTCCCGTCTTCTTGAGGTAGCGGGCAATGCCGTAGGCGATCGTCACCAATCCGAGCAGTGACCACAGCGTCCAGACGAGCGGATTATCCGCCTGATATTGGCCGTTGGACCAGATATTCTTCAGCACGACCAGAATCATGGCGAGCGTCCAGATATAGGTGGTGCCGTATTCCTTGATGATGAGTCGGCGCCAGTTAAACTTCATTCCTTTCAGCGTCTTTCCGAGGCCGGAGAAATTGGGAATGATCCGGTTCACCCGGGCACAGTAGGTGTCAAACGCCGCGCCAAACTTGTTCCGCAGAAAATTCTCTTCTGCCGCGATGATGGCCCAGTATGCAAAAATGAAAAACGGGATGCCAATGGTGATGAAGAGGATCGAGTTTGACGCTATTCCAAGGCCGACCACGATGAGAAAATTCCCGACGTAAAGCGGGTTGCGGCAATGGGCAAACATCCCACCTTGCACCAGTTCTTCCGCGTAAACCTGACGGTTCCTCCCGCCGCGGATGATGTAGTCCAGCCCAATGGCCGTGGCACGGACAAATTGCCCGAACGCCGCGATGACCAGGCCGAAGACCGCCGCCGTGCGAAAGTCTGGAAGCAACAATGCGCTCTTGGGAAAGAGCAGTAGGTAAACGAGCGGGAAGAGGCCGTTGCGGTAGTGAAAGAGAAAGTTGCCAATTTTAATCATTACTTGACGGCGATGATGCCACAGAAGTTGTACCATTTGAAGAACACGTCGCAGTAACGAAAGCCGGCCCGCAAAAGCATTTCACGGTTCTCGAGCAGCTTGTAGGGGATGAGCACGTTTTCCAGTGCTTCGCGTTTCTGGGAGATCTCCATCTCATTGTAACCGTGCCGCTTCTTCAGGTCGTAATAATATTTGATAAACAGCCGGTTGAAGATCGAATCCTCGCCCAGCACTTTCTCCGCCAGAATCAGACAACCGTTTTCGTTCAAGCCCTGGAGGATTCCCTTGATCAGCGAGTCACGGTGCAGCGGGCGCACGAACTGCAGCGTCAGCACCATCAGCACGACCGAGGCGTTTTCGATGTGGACGCCCTGATTCAGGTCGGCACAGATCAAATCGTGGTCGCGTTTGAATCCGCGTTCCGACAGTTTCTCCCGGCAGCGCTGCAACATCTCCTCTGAATTATCGACCCCGATGAATTTGACTCCGGGCCTGACGAGGGTATCGAGGTTTAGGAAAGTTGTGCCGGTGGAACAGCCCAGGTCGTAAAGGTTCGTGCCGTCCACCGCGAAGTCCGCGGCCATCTCCGCGATCATCCGTTGCGTTTCCTGATAAAATGGCACCGACCGATCCACCATGTCGTCGAACACAGCGGCGACTTTCGCGCTGAATTTGAAGTCGGCAACCGCTTGGGCTTCTTTGAACACTTCGTCTTTCATCAGCTGGTTTTCAGGGTTTCAATCGGAGCGAACTCCCAATCGTTTACCGAGGCGTTCTGGTCGCTTACGGGACGAATTCGCTCGCGCCCAGAATTTCATAAAACGCCAGTTGGTCAACAGCGTTCTTAAAGTAAAAATAAAAAAGCGAGCGATGGCGATGGATGAAAACTTCGCAAAAGTCAGCGACGGCGGTGTTCGCCAGCATGGCCGTGCCGGGGGGGGGTCATCGCAGTTACCTTTTCCGCGCGACTTTGCGGACGCCAATGCGGATGCGACGTTTGAGCGCGGTGATGGGATAGTTCGGCGTTTTTTCGGCACGCAGGAGATATGTCGTGTGCGGGATTGATGTCCGCGAGATGTCCTCGGGCGTGGAATTTTTTAAACTCATGCCCGGCGCGAGGTCGATGCCTATCCTGGCAAAGACGTGGTGAACGAAGGCGGAACAATAGCAGGATTGTTCGCGCGCGAGGAGGTTGTCGTGGGGCGCCTTTCGGGATGGCGCAGCGCGATGAGCGTGCCTATAAGTTCGCGCAGGGAATAACGGACGCGCCGCGCAACCATGTCGAGACCCTCGGCGATCAACTCGTTGGTTTGTTCCGCCGTGAGTCCAAAATCGAGAATCGCGAGCGAAGAATAAATTTTTGGATCGCAGAGTTTGTCGATGCGGTTTTCCTGGACCCCGAGGCGGATATTGCGGCGGTGGATTTCCATGTCGGACTCGATGACCCAGTGGTGGCCGCCAACGCGGCGTCCCTGAAACACGAAGGCGTGCGACCAGAGGCTGGGCCGATGTTTTGCAGAACCAACGTGTCGTTCGGCCCTCTGGATTAGCTTGCTGCTGAGCGATGGCCCGCCGGCGAGGCCGATGCGCCCGGCTTGCGCATATTTTTCGATGAAGTCGCGGTTCGACATCAGCGGAACGATTTCGATGGGGTTCATAGCGTCAAATGATAACGAGACACGCGCATGAGGCAAGCGGTTGAGGGTGATGCGGAGCGGAATTTTTCTGCCAGAAAATTGTTTTACTCTTCATCTTAATCCCCAGGGGAACAGGCTGGAAAAGATTATGATTAAGAGAACGATTAAGACCGACCCGTCCTCCCGTCTTCCAATCCTTATGTCAATGGCAGTGAAGTCAAGGTGTCAGCCAGAACACCCAACAATTCGCATCCTCGTGATGGCCTCCAGAAATGTCGCTACCATTGATATCTGCCATTGATCTTGGCCGGCGCCCCGCCGGGAAATTCGTAGGTGATCGTCCAGTCCGCCGTGAGCGGCGCGAGGTCAGTGACTTTGACCGGGCGACCGACGGCGAAATGCACGTCAATGGACTCGGTGGAGTTGGGTTTAATTGTCAGATCAACTTCCGCAGGTTTGATGTGCGTCACGTCGGTGGAGTTGAACCGTGCGTGAAACTTCATCGGGAGGTCAGCGTCGTTGGTGATTTTCAGTATGGCCGTCGCGCCCGGAAAAGTCGGGCTGGAGCGGAATTGTCCGTTCTTGAAGAGCGGTTCGGAGATAACAGCTTTTCCGGCGAGGGCGGTGCGCATGGTTTGCGCCATCTGTTCTGTGCGGATATTCTCATCCCAGATGCCGTCGAGCAGAAGGTTCGCAATGAGCGGCCCTTTATCGGTCATCGTCACCCAAGCCACCTGATCGAACTCACCAAACGCCCGCCCGCGCAGTTTGCTCCCGGCTCCCGTAGTGGCCAGAACGATGTAACTCGTGTCGTTACGCTCGAACTTGGTGTAGCTGTGCCGATGCCCGGCAAGGACCGTATGGTGACGGCTCTTAAGCATCGTCTCGATCGTTGTCCATCCGGTGTCTTCTGGATAATCCCAAAGGGGTTTGTGCAGGAAGACCAACGTCCAGCGCACGTTTGGATTTTCAGCCAGCGCCTTGGCCACGTAATCCTGCTGGGCCTTGCCGATATGTGACGGCGGGGGATCTTCGCTATCGAGACAGAGGAAGAGCACGTTTTGGTAAACGAAATGGTAATACAACCGACCGAAACGCCTGAGCCATTCCTCCTCCATGATTTTGTTCGTGATGTCATGATTGCCCGGAACAAAATAGAAGGGCATGTCCAATTGATCAACGAACCCCATGAACTCCCGCCACTCGGTATCGATCTGCGAACGGTCCTCGGTATGTCCCGTGATCAAATCGCCCACACTCATCACAAACTCCGGCTGCAGCAGGTTGATCTTGCGGACGGCGTCTTCAAACACACCGGGTCGAACTCCTCCCGTCCGATCAGTCACCACCACGAAATGAAAGTTGGCTGGATCGTTGTTCAGGCCCGACTTGGTCCAAGGATTAACCTCAGGATCTACCCTCACCTGGACCTTGGGCCGCGCGCAACCTTCACCGATGGTTAAAACCAGCAAACCCAAAAGGCCGCCCAAACTCTTTCGTAAAATTGTAGTAAACATAAATGGATCTCAACGCGCTTGGCCTTATTGCTACTCCCAACGGAGTTGGAAGCAAAGTAAAACAATGTGCCAACCGCAGGATTGAACAGGATTAAAACTGCCACCGGTTGCGGAGGTTCATCGGCACGCGTCAGATGGGGTTGGCTGTTAACCGGCACCATTTATAGCGCGAGTATCTAATAGCCCCAAGCAACGTTTGAACGAGTCACCATTCTCCATCTCTTGCGACTTTAACTTATAAAAAGTGAAGGTGGGTTTCGTGGAGGTGAACCAACCCATTCCTATCCGGCAGAGGTCGTGTGACAAGAGCCTTGCTGGGTCACGGCGCTTGCGGCTGCGGCAAGGACAGCCGCAGCTTGATCTGGTCGAGAATTTTTTTGCATTCGTCTCGCTTTCCGAAGGGCAGCTTTCGTTCGGTCTGCATGAAGCCGTCGCCGTGGTTCTCCACGACATAGACGTCGCAACTCAGCACAATGAAACCACCCGCCTGGGTGGTCACGCGCGCGCGCATTTTGATCCAGACCAGCTTTGCGTTCATGCTCCCGTAGGTCGTCGTATCCCAACTCGACCCCTCCTTCTCAAAACTCAAGTCGTCCAGCCGGTTGTATTTGTTCCATCCAAAAACCTGGGCGGTCGTCTGCCGGATCTCTTCATCCGTGTGCCCGGTAATCATCACCGAGGCCGAGCTCCCGTTGCCGGCCACGTCAGTCGTTTCACAACCGGCCAGCACAAAAGCCATCGCAAGCAATCCTATCTGGGCCGTTTTCATTGATAGGAATTTTTTTGCACTCCGTTCGGACACGGAGAATTGCTTTTGAGTCCAATTCATGGACGACGACATTAGGCCTCTTTTCGCCGGGGGCAAGCCCGGTCTCGCTGGTATTTCTGGCGGGTGGTCAGGCATGCCCTGGTTTTCGGCCCGGAGTTCTTTTAACTTGTTGAATATAAGTTTCGGCAACTGAAAATTAGAACCTTCATTTTTATCACTACCAGCAAAGGCTATAGATGGTCTGACCATTAACGCAATCCGCCTGCGGGTTAACAGAACGGAAAGGGCGCCCCTTCTTGATCATGGCTACTTTCGGTCGGGCTTCCTCCGGTGCGGCAGCGACGGAGAATTCAATAACGCGCTTTGAGTGAGTCCAGCCCACCGCCGCGACCCGAAGCCAGCATCCTGCTATCCACATCCGAAGGGTCTTGATACCAGTAGGCAATGCGGCTCCCGTCCGTGTTCCAACTGTGGAAGTAATACATCTTCTCGAATTTGGCCCAGGATGCCGAACCATCCACATAGACCTGGTTGCCGCCTTGAGGCATGCCGTTTGCGCCACGATGCGGCGGCATGTTTTGGTAGGCGGTTGTGCGACCACCACCCCACTTACCATCAATCTTCATCACCGTATCTGCGGCGATGCACCAGCTCGGCTTCGAGCTTCCGAGCTTCACCGGACTTCGGGATGGGAATGTGCCGAGCGGATTGCTCCATTCTCTGATTCCGCCAAAATATTGATAGCCAATCACAAACTGCACGTTATCCGCCTCATAGGTTGGAAACCCCGGTCGGTTCGGACAGGTCCAGATGGAATTGGCGTTTGTTCGGATATGCAACCCAAGTCCTCCCCACAGGGCTTGCTCAGGCGGGTTGATGGCGTTCTGAACAACCAATTGCCGCGCCTCGACGAGCTTGTCTCCGTTGTCACCTGCGTAGAGAAAACATCCGACGCCGAGCTGCTTCAAATTGTTTAAGCAAGAGATGCGTTTGGCTTTTTCTTTGGCCTTGCTCAAGGCAGGCAACAACAATGCCGCCAGGATGGCGATAATGGCAACGACCACCAAGAGCTCGATCAAGGTGAAGCCTCGTTTTCTGGTCGGCTGGATCAATTTAAAATTCATCCGGGTTATTTCGTGTGATTGTTGTTTTATTATCTCCTGCTTACGCGGCAGTGCAATATCTCAGTTGAGTTAGTTGCCATTTCGGCAAGCGGAGGCAACTCAAAGCAATTGGGGAGTTTGACAAGTGGGCACGGCGAAGTTTCCGGAGGTGCCCTTAAAAAAAGCACTGGTCAAATCGGCGGAGTTTTTTTCCCGAAAAGCTTCAAGTCGCAGCGCGCATAGTTTCTTGACGCGACTGCCTTCGGTTTAGTTAGCTGCGACCCGACCATGAAACAAAAACTCCTTTGCCTGCTCGCGCTTTTTTGCGTTTCGTTTTTCACTCAAGCCGCAGAAGCGAAACCGCAGCGGCCAAATATCGTTTTCATCATGTCGGACGATCATGCGGCGCACGCGATCAGCGCTTACGGCAGCAAGGTGAACAAAACACCCAACATTGATCGCATTGCGAAAGAAGGGATGCGCTTCAGCAATTGTTTCGTGGTGAACTCAATTTGCACCCCGAGTCGCGCGGCCATTCTCACCGGCAAATACAGCCACATCAACGGCGTGCCGGTTTTCAACCGCTTCGACGGGAGCCAATGGACGGTCGCCAAAGAATTGCAGAAGGCGGGTTACCACACCGGCATGATTGGCAAGTGGCATTTGCAGAGTGACCCAACTGGTTTCCATTACTGGAATATTCTTCCCGGGCAAGGCCGGTATCACGATCCGGTTTTTATCGAGATGGGTAAGACCAACAAATTTAAAGGTGGCTATGCGACCGATTTGATTGCTGATTTTGCAATCGATTTCATGGATAAACGGCCGAAGGATCAGCCGTTCTTTCTCATGTGCCACCACAAAGCACCGCATCGCCCGTGGGAGCCAGACGCAAAACACGCGAAGCTTTTTGAGAATGTGGAAATCCTCGAACCGGCGACCTTCAACGACGATTACAAAAATCGCTCCGCCGCCGCGACCGAAGCCACGATGCGCATTGATCGCGACCTGACGCCGACCGACGTTAAACAAACACCGCCGTCGGGTTTATCACCGGCAGAACTAAAGCACTGGAAGTATGAACGTTACATGCGCGATTACCTCGCCTGCATCGCGTCGGTCGATGACAACGTTGGCCGCATCCTCGATTACCTGGAAAAAAATGGCCTGAGCAAAAATACCATCGTCATCTACACGTCGGACCAGGGGTTCTTCCTCGGCGACCACAACTGGTTCGACAAACGTTTTATGTATGAAGAGTCGTTGCGCATGCCGTTCCTGATTCGTTACCCGGAGAAGATTGCTGCCGGAAAGGTAAACGACGGGATGATTCTCAACGTGGACTTTGCGCCGACCTTTCTCGACTACGTCGGCGTGACGGCACCGAAGGAGGTTCAAGGTCGCAGCATCGCTCCGCTTTTGCAGGGCAAGACGCCGAAGGATTGGCGCACTTCGATGTATTATCGCTACTACCATTATCCCGCCGACCACAAGGTCCAGCCGCACTACGGAGTGCGCAACGAGCGTTACAAACTGATCTTCTTCAATCGTATCAACCAATGGGAGTTGTTCGATTTGCAAAAAGATCCGCAGGAACTGAAAAGCGTTTATGGCGATCCAAATTATGCGGATGTGCAGAAGAAAATGTTGGCCGAGTTGAATCGACTTCGCGCCGAACTGAACGACAAAGATCAATTCGCCGACATCCAGAAATAGTTCCTGCGCGCCTCGCGTTGTGACAATAATGCAAAAGAGAAGCCCAACCGGCTTTTGTCGAAAGAAACCATGACTTCCTGGAAATAAAATGCCCACCGCTTGATTGCGACTTGCCCCGTTCGCCGCTTGCGGAAACACTGCGATATGGCGTAAATTATGAGCGATGAAACTCCGATTCGATCTGGTTGAGAAAGTAACACAGGAGATGGTGATGGAGAGCGTCTTGGCGAACAATCACCGTTACAAGGCCGAGCCGCTTTTATCAAAAACTGGGACTGGCAGTTTGTCACCAGCTTCAATCGAGGATCGTGCGAACGAGGAAAAGCTCAGTTCGGAAATAACTCCAAAGCTTTTGAGCGAGTCCGGCAACGCTGGGAAACCGTCCACACCCAAACCCTGACGCTCGGCGAAGCGCTGGACTTTCTTTTGCAATGTCACCGTGCCGCTCCATTTCTCTTCTTCAACGGAAATACTTTTGGCGAAATCGCCCGCCGAATTGTTGACGCAGTTTTTGTAGAATTCCCTTTGTCCCGCCGCCGTGAAGCTGCATCGGTTGCCGCGCATTACGTGGCTGGCGTTTTGGACAGTCAATCCATGGAATCAGGACTGATTGTTTTGGCAGAGCTTGCGGATTTCCATCCCGGCGACCGCGTGAAAACTTTGCGCGGCTCGATGAGCGGCAAAATTCTCCGCGTGCTTTCGGATGGGCGCGTGGTCTGGCAAACCGATTCCGGCGCGGAACTCACGGCATTGCCGGAAGCCTTGCTTAAAGAGAGGAAAAAATGAAAAGTCTTTCGCAATGAACTCCGCCATCGCAACAGACTCGGCATCGACGCGACAAAGAAAAATTGCGGGCGAAGGTTTCAAATGCGAATGCCGGTGACAAGTTTTGAGAAAACGCCTAACGTTCGTTGCCTGATGAAACAACGCCCTCAACTTGCTCACGCAGTCAAAGCCCAACGCTGGGCACGTCGTTTGTCAACCCGCGTCGGAGAAATTATTGCGGCGCATCCGCAAGCGGACCCCGATAATGTCCGCCACACTTTGATTTTGCTGGAACAACCGCCGTTGGAACGGCTGCAAAGGAGTTTAATTCGTGGCCGCGCCACTGCCATTTTCCGAAAGTGAACTTCGCCTGTTGCGCGTGTTGCTGAAGCGCAAAGTGAGATTCATGATCGTGGGACTTTCCGCCGCCACTCTTCAAGGCGCGCCCGTCGTCACCCAGGACGTTGACCTTTGGTTTGAAAATCTGGGCGAACTAAAAATTTCACGCGCCTTGCAGGAAGTGGGCGCGGCGTATGTTCCGCCTTCAGTCTTTAATCCACCGATGCTGGCCGGAACAGGCGCGGAACTTTTCGACATCGTCATTCGCATGGATGGCTTGGGAACATTTGCCCAGGAAATAAAAAATTGCATCGATGTTTCGCTTGGCAGGCAAAAACTGAAAGTGCTTTCGTTGGAACGAATTCTCGCCAGCAAGCTCGCGGCGAATCGCCCCAAAGACAAACTGACGATTCCCGTTTTGCGCGACGCTTTGGCCGCGACACAATCCGTGAAACTACGCGCAAAGAAAAAATGAATTCGACGAAGAAAGTTGCAGGCGAAGGTTTTAAACGCGAATGGGCCGCCGCTCATCCAGATGGATGAAGCGGTGAAGGCGAAGGTGGAAAAATTATTCAACTCTCAGCAGCCGACGTGCGGAGACTCAAGCTTAACTCCGCCAGCGCGGATCTTTGCAATTGTTCGCCTCACTGAACTTCGGCACGACAAGCTCATCGCCCCAAATTTTGCCGCCTGCTCTCTTGGGGTTGTCCTTGAACTCTTGGTTACGCTCCGCGAAATACCGATCAATTGCGGTAACGGCCTCGTCGACTGATTGATAATCGCTGTTGTGGATGATCGCCTTTGCCATGCCGCTAAAGACTGATTCGATGACATTGAGAAATTGAGCGCGGGAAGGGAGTGGAGCTAGCCTCACGCGGGGACATTTGCGGATCGCCCGATACTTTGCGGAATTGATCTCTTTAACACGCGCATAAAACCTCTTGGACGCGTGCCACGACGCAGCATCCCACGAGAGGTAGATGCGCGATTGGTTTGCATACTTCTCCAGCAAGAGATCCACCAGCTTGACCATTTCGTCAGTGTTCTTGCGTTGCGAGTAGAAATGGGTGACCTGGTTTTTGGACAATTCTAACGCGGCAGTCACGATCAGGACGCCTTTGCTTTTCTGGAACTGAGGCACAACTCGCACCTGACCTGCCTTCATGTAACTTTGCCCTCCTCGCATCTTGACGGCAAACGGCCCGAACTCATCAATAGAGAAAAATTTCTCGTCGGCTTTCAATTTGGCCAGAATGGAAGTGATCTTTTTCACTTTCTTTTCGTAGTCAGGATCGTTGCTAGTTAGACACACTTTTGCCTTCCAGAATCCGTATCCGGCAGCTTTGACGATTCTTGAAATGTTGTTCTTTCCGATCAAGTATCCTTTTGATTGTAGAGCGGCCTTCATCAATTTTATTGTCCAGGAGGTTCTGTTGAACCCAAATCCCGAAGGAGGAGAGTGGATTATGGAAAGCACCACTTCTCGCAGTTTAGGATTCTCCGGTTTCGTGCCACATGCCCAATGTCTTCGTTCTAAAAGTCCTCCCGCACCGTCAGCCTCGAAGCTGCGGAAATATCTTTTCACAGCGTTTCTGCTCAGAATGAGAACACGCATAATCGCCGCCATGCTAATGCCAGACCGATAAAATATTACCGCTTGCGCTCTTCTCCTCAGGTAAAGTGATCCATCCAGTGCGGTCTGGCGAAGTTTGGCAAGTTCCGGTCGGCTGATAGGTTTAACGATGCACGTTTCGAGATCTGCGATGGATAAATTGCCCTGTATAACGCGGAGCATGAATGTTGTTGCCTCGTAGGACTTGAACCCAGATGCCGCCTTCACCTCACGGACGGGCGGGCCTAAGACGCTACGCCAGGCAACCAGCCGACCGGGGTTCAAGCCCAGTTCGTGGGCCACGACTTCCGCGGACCTACCGCTGGCCAGCCAGATGGCGACCGCTTCGCGTTTGAAGACGGCACCATAATGGCGGCGGATTTTGACAGGGGCTGCTGTCATGTGTTTCAACATATCATCGTCCGCAAAATATTCACAACCGCAACGCGGTTGTGGCCATTCCGTTTCCATTCCCAGAACGCGCCGTTTACGGCGCTTCACCGTCCGAACGTTGGCAGGCTCAAAACAAATCCCGCGCGTTCAACATTCCAATGCTGAAGCGGTATAAATGCCGCGCCCCGGGGCGCGGGTCTGTGACCCGCAGCACGTCCACAGCTCCGTCAGGAGCGAAATCTTTGTAGAACCCCGACCCAAACGAACTCAATGACTCACGCCCTTCGCGAATACGGCAATTCCCACGGCTTGCGATATTCCACGCCAATCAAGTGGTCAGCTTTTTTGTTGTCGATGATGCGTTCGTTTTTTGCATCCCCAACTCACTTGCGCAAAACTGGATTTTCAAAAGCACGCTAAACGCGCTTTAATTGCACCATGTCAGTGCTCGAACGAATTGAGAATGAAGTAAACCAGTTGCCCAAAACCGAGCAGGAAAGTTTGCGCGAGTGGCTGAAGAATCTGCTGGAAGATAAATTGGAATTCACCGATGAGTTCAAGGCCAAGATCGCCCACGCCAAACAGGACCTCGCCCAGGGCCACAGTCGTGTGGTGAAACCGTGAGTTCGTGGGCGGGCTAGGAAACGGTGACGCGGATTTATTCGCCATCCGGAATCGCGACAAAATTTACAAGAGAACCTAAACCGCTTTCATTTGCGCTGGGAAAATCTCGGCGAAGACATCTTGGAGCTTGTTTAAAAACCCCTTCAAACCTCGTAGCAGCCGAGGTGACGAGGCTCAAATGTTTCGTCCCTCCCAGCAACCCCGCCAAAAAATAGAGCCTCGTCTCCTCGGCTGCTACTTTTCTAACAGGCTCACGCCCTTCGCGAATACGGCAATTTCCACGGCTTGCGATATTCCACGCCGACCAGGTGGTCGGCTTTTTTATTGTCGATGATGCGTTCGTTTTTTGCGTCCCAATCAATTTTGCTTTTGGTGCGGAGCGAAATATTTCCAAGATGCGCGACGCTGGAAACGAAATGGCCGACTTCCAGATTTTCATTCGGTTGCTGGCGGGATTTCATGCAATCGAGAAAATTGCGGACGTGCGGAAAACGTTCGTCGGGGCCGTTGCCGAATTTTTGCGGCTCGAAAGTTTTTTTCTTTCGCTCGGGAATAATTTCCCAGCCGTTCTCGTGAATGATCAGCGTGCCGTCGCTGCCAGTGAATGAAATTCCCCACGGATGATCGTTGAGACCGTTGTTGATGCCGACTTTGTGTTCCCAAATCATGGTGTAGGTCGGGAATTCGTAAATCGCGGCTTGGGTGTCGGGCGTTTCGGAATTGTCGTTCAGCACAAATTTTCCACCGCTGGAATAAACGGATTTCGGCGGAGTCGGCCCCATCGCCCACATCATGATGTTGATGAGATGCACGCCCCAATCGGTCATGAGTCCGCCAGCATAATCCCAAAACCAGCGGAAATTAAAATGAAAACGGTTCGGGTTGAACGGACGTTTCGGCGCGGGACCGAGCCACATGTCGTAATCGACTCCAGCGAGAACTGGCGCGTCTGGCGGATTGCCAACGTTGCCGAGCCAATCGAGATAAACCCAACCGCGCACCAGACCGATTTTTCCCAGCTTGCCGGACTGGACGTATTCGACGGCGGCTTTCCATTTTTCGCCGCTGCGCCATTGCGTTCCCATTTGCACGACGCGATTGTGTTTTTGCGACGCGGTCAACATCGCGCGCCCTTCGTCGATGGAAGTTGCGAGCGGTTTTTCAACGTAAACATCTTTGCCGGATTGGCAGGCGTGAATCGTCGGCAACGCGTGCCAATGATCCGGCGTCGCAATCAAAACGCAGTCGAGGTCTTTGCGTTCGATGACACGGCGAAAATCTTTTGTCGTATCTGGTTTTTTGCCGCGCTGCTTTTCGACAATCGCCACTCCTTGCGAAATCATTTTGTCGTCCACGTCGCAAACAATCGGACATTCAATTTCTGGATTGCTCAGAAAAACGCCGAGCACATCGCGTCCGCGTCCGCCGGAGCCAATGATGCCAATTCGGATTTTGTCGTTCGCGCCGACGATTGGTTGCGCTTTGCTCGAACTTAAAATCAATCCGTTGAAAGCGGGAATGGCTGCGGCAGCGAATGCGGATTTTTCCAGAAATTTTCGGCGGGAGAGTGGATTCATGGGGGTTTTATTTTCCAAATTGACCCATCCTGTCGAGGAATTGTTCAGGAAAAGATTTTGACGCGAATTAACGCGAATTCCAGAAAGCGTTTCTTAATTCGCGAAATTCGCGTCTCATCGGTTTTACCTCCGGTGAAAACTTGAAAGCTCTCAAATAGAATTCGTTTCTTGACACTTGCTCAGAAAAACTTTGTGATTCGCCGCAATTCAATGAGCGAACGGAAAATTAATATTGCCATCGTCGGCCTCGGCTTCGGTGCAGAATTTATTCCCATTTATCAACGGCATCCCAATGCCAACCTGTATGCCATTTGCCAGCGCACGGAGAAAAAGCTCCACGCCATCGGCGACGCGTTTGGCATCGAGAAACGCTACACGGATTTCAACGAACTGCTCAAAGACCCGAACGTTGGCGCGGTCCACATCAATTCGCCGATCCCTGATCACGGCTGGCAATCCATCGCTGCGCTGAAAGCCGGGAAGCACGTGGCCTGCACCGTTCCGATGGCAACTTCGATCGAGGATTGCAAAAAAATCGTCGAGCTTGTCCAAAAAACCGGGCTGAAATACATGATGATGGAAACCGTCGTGTATGCGCGGGAATATCTTTTCATGAAGGAACTGCTGGATGCGGGCAAGCTCGGCAAACTCCAATTTGTTCAAGCAAGCCATCAGCAAGACATGGACGGCTGGCCGAATTATTGGCCCGGCCTCCCGCCGATGTGGTATGCGACCCATTGCGTTGGACCCGTCGCCGGGTTGATTGGGAAACCTGCAGAATACGTTTCGTGTTTTGGCTCGGGAACCATTCGTAAGGAACTCGCCAAAAACTACGGCAGCCCTTTCGCGGTCGAGACGGCGCACATCAAATTTAAAGGCACGGACGTCAACGCCCGCATTATTCGCAGCCTGTTCGACACGGCGCGGCAATACCGCGAAAGCATTGATGTTTACGGCGACAAAGCTTCCGTGGAATGGCCACTGGTCGAACACGAACCGCTGGTGATGCACACGGCGAAATTGGCCGAAGCGAAAATTCCGAGGCCGGTCAAAGCGCCCGATTACGCGAAACGTTTACCCAAAGGAATTCGTCCGTTCACCACGAAAGGCGTTTACGATCTCGGCAAGAAAACGCACCTGAGTTTCACACAAGGTGCCGGTCACGGTGGATCGCATCCGCATCTCACGCATGAATTCGTCATGTCGCTTGTCGAAAAACGCCAGCCATTCCCGAACGCCAAACAATCGGCCAACTGGACGTGCGTCGGGTTGTGCGCCCATCAATCTGCGCTCAAAGGCGGCGCGATAGTAAAACTTCCGAATTTTACGATTTAATATTTTCCAAACCCATCACACTAACGAAACAAAATAAATTATGAGCAATACACAAACAGTTGGCACAACGCCGAACGCCAAGCGTCTGCTTTGGGCAGGCTTCATGGCCATTTTGGCTGCAGGCGTGGGCTTTTCGGTCCGCGGAGGAATCCTTGGACAGTGGGCAGAGCAATTTGGATTTACGATGACCGAACTCGGCACCATCACCGGCGGGGGCCTGGCTGGATTCGGCCTTGTCATTATCATCACCAGCCTCTTCGCCGACAAAATCGGCTACGGAAAGCTGATGATCTCGGCGTTCGTTTTACATTTTATTTCCGCCGTGCTGACTTTGGCCACGCCGGCTTTTTTTGCGTCGGGCGGAAAGGACGCCGCCTATTGGTGTTTATTCTGCGCCATGTTCATCTTCGCCATTGGAAATGGTGTCTGCGAAGCTGTTGTCAATCCGCTTGTCGCGACGTTGTTCCCTAAAGAAAAAACACACTACCTCAACATTCTGCACGCGGGTTGGCCTGCCGGGTTGGTTCTCGGCGGTCTCGCCTCTACTTTCATGGCGGCGAAAACCGACGACATGGGAAAAATGCTTGCTCACGCCGTTGACTGGAAAATTCAGATGTCTCTGTTTTTGATTCCCGTCGTGGCATACGGCGTCATGTTACTAGGCCAAAAATTTCCTAAATCCGAAGCGAGTGCTGCCGGGGTCACGGTGGGCGAAATGGTTTCAACTCTTTTCGTCCCGCTCATGCTGGTTCTCCTACTCCTTCACGCACTGGTTGGATATGTGGAGCTGGGCACCGACTCGTGGATCAGCAAAATCACCGGAAGCATCATGGCAAGCCCGCAAAAAGGTTTGATGCTCTTTGTTTACACTTCGACATTGATGTTTGCGTTACGCTTTGTCGCGGGTCCCATCGTTCATCGCATTTCACCGCTCGGCCTCCTGTTCCTCAGTGGTGTTCTTGGAGCGGTTGGACTTACGATGCTGGGTAATGCTGTGGGTGTCATTATGTGCGTTGTTGCCGCGACCGTTTACGCTCTCGGCAAGACTTTCCTGTGGCCCACCATGCTGGCAGTCGCATCTGAAAGATTTCCGAAAGGCGGGGCTGTTGCAATCGGCATGATGGGCGGGGTCGGAATGTTATCCGCCGGACTACTAGGCGGGCCAGCCATCGGTTACAAACAAGACTATTTTGCATCCAAGAACCTACAGCAGACTGCTCCTGAGACCTACGCTCGCTACGCGGTGGCCGAGCCCAAGGGTTATCTCTTCTTGCCTGCCATCAAAGGGCTCGACGGCGCGAAGGTTGGCGTTCTGGGAGACAATGGAAAAGAACTTGAAAACGTAGGCATAGCCTTGGCCAAAGATAACAAGAAAGACGCGAACCATGAAGCGCTCGCAGGATGGTGGGCCTCCGCTAAAGGTGCGGCCGAAATGGATGCTCCACCCGTAGCCGCGGCTACCCTCGAAGGTGGTCGAAGCGCTTTGAAGATTACAGCCGCAGTTCCGGCGACTATGGCCGTGCTTTATCTGCTGCTGATTCTGTATTTCAAATCCAAAGGCGGTTACAAGCAAGTGCACATCGAAGGCCGGGGGCACGATGCTAAAGAAGTTTCCTAACGAAGAGGCGCGAAGCTAGAACGGATTTAAAACAAAACAAAAGTCGACCTTAGGGTCGCCTTTTTTTACGTCAGCTTCCAGACCAGCGTGTTCTCGCGTCCACCTGAACCGATGACGAGGAGTTTCATTCCCGACTACCTAAGTTTTGCACAGCGTCATCACTTTGTGTGCTCCTTGAAAAACTTCACAATCAAAGCTGGCGCTGTGGAAGGAAACTGATGCGTGCCGGGATGGAAGAATGCCACCACTGGCGCCCCAATCTTAGATGGATAGAGCGTGCAATTCTCCACCCACGGCTCGCCATCGCTGCATTGATTGAGCTTCCGGATACGATTCACGGCTTCCTCCTGCCACGCAAATTTCACGAGTTCATCCTTCCGCCCGGCAATGTGCATCACCGGTTTGGGTTTGAGCAGTGAGAATGTTTTCGCCAGCACTTCAGCCGATGGCGCAAACGCAGCGAACAATTCACCGCGAGCCGCCCACAGGACGGTTGTGAAACCGCCGCCATTCGAGTGACCGGTTGCATAGAGCCGTTTTTTGTCCACCCGATAGTCTTGCTCCAAACTCGCCAGCACCGCGTCGAAAAACTTCAGGTCGCGATCACTGTGATCGCCCACCGCATGCTGCCAGCCGGGACGATTGCCTTCAGGATCGGTCAGTCGCCCGGGCGTCTTGACGCCCTGCATGTAAACGACAATCGCCGCTGGCCAAAGTTCATGAATCCGAAAACTACGGGCGGCATTGCTCACCACGCCGCCGTGACCATGAAATACGAACACCACCGACGACGAATTCGTCTTCGCTTGCGGCGACGAATAAATCAGTGCCGACCGCACGACGCCGTCCACAGTCCACTCACGAGCTTGCGGAACGCTCTGGCTGTTGGCACAAAAAGCACTCACCAATACAACCAAGGCTGCAATCCACCGGAAAAAGCTTTTTAGTTTCATTTGTTACTCGACGATTGTTTTACCTTCACCCTTCACCACTTCGCCGATGAGCCAGGCTTTGTGCTTTTGCGCGCGGATGAATTTCAGCGCGGCGTCCGCCTGGTCCGCCGAAACGATGGCCACCATGCCAATACCCATGTTGAAGACTTGATAGAGTTCGTCATCCGGCACGCCACCCTTGCTTTCAATGATTTTGAAAATCGGCAGCATTTCCCACGAACCTTTTCGAATCAGCACATCGCAATTTTTCGGCAGAACGCGTGGAATGTTGTCCACGAACCCGCCGCCAGTGATGTGGGCGAGACCTTTGATAATCCGTGGCTGCGTCTCGGCAGAGCGCAGTTGTTTTTTCGCGGAAGATTGAACTGCGCTCTGCCGAGACGCAGCTACGGAATTGGGATTAAATTGCTTCAAAAGCTTTTGCACCAACGGCCCGTAGCTGACGTGAACTTTGAGCAATTCATCACCAATCGTATTTCCAAGTTCTGCAACGCGGCTCTTTGGTTTTAATTTCAATTTCTCAAAGAAAATCTGGCGGGCGAGGGAATATCCGTTGGTGTGCAGTCCGCTGGATTCCAAACCGATCACCACATCGCCTGGCCGGATCGTTTTGCCGTCGAGCATTTTTGATTTCTCCACCACGCCGACGATGGTTCCGCTCACGTCGTATTCGCCGCGTTGATAAAAGCCGGGCATTTGCGCCGTTTCGCCGCCGATGAGTGCGCAATTATTTTCCGCACAACCGCTGACAAATCCTTTGATGATTTCCTTGAACACATGCGGCTCCAGTTTTCCCGTTCCGAGGTAATCGAGGAAAAAAAGCGCCTCCGCTCCAAGCACCGCGATGTCGTTCACGCAATGGTTCACAAGGTCGTGGCCAATCGTGTCGTGCTTGTCCATCGCAAAGGCGATTTTCAATTTCGTGCCGACACCGTCCACACTGGAAACCAGAATGGGCTGTTGATATTTCTTGGTGTCGAGAGCAAAAAGACCGCCGAAGCCGCCGACTTTTCCCAACACTTCGCGGCGGTGCGTCGAGGCGAGCAGTTTGGGCAAGGTGGCTTTAACCTTGTTGCCTAAATCAATGTCCACGCCAGCAGCGGCGTACGCTTTTTGTTTCATATTGAGTCGTTAAATCGTGCTTCGTTGAATCGTAAAACCGGCGCACTGTTGCAAGCTGCGATGATTGATTCAACAATTTAACGGCTAAACGCTTTTAAAATTTATTCCGGGAGCGGCTTGCCTCTGGTTTCCGGCGCGAACCAGATCAAAAAGATTCCCAGAATATAAACGAGCGTGATCACCGCGCCGGCCTGGGCATAGCTGCCGTGAAAGTGACCCATGAGATTTCCCATTTGCAGCGCGCCAACTGCCGCCAGAACCCGACCGAAATTGAACGCCAATCCTTGCGCGGTCGCTCGCACGCGCGTCGGAAATAATTCCGGCAAATAGAGCGGCAACCATCCGTAAAATGCTGCCGTCAAACCGCCCACCACAAAAACCATTCCTAAAAACACGTTGCCGTATTCGCTCACCCCGCGGAATAGGTAAGCACAGGAGAAAAGAGAGCCGAGACAAAGCAGAAAATAAGCGGGCCGCCGACCAAAGCGACCGCCCACCAATGCGCCAATAATACATCCCAAAATGGCGCCCGTGGCGGACGCAATTTGGGTGAAGGCCTTGGCTTTGGGCATGGTTGACCCAGCCATTTGATCGCCCCACAACGGAAGCCATTGCACTGAACCCCAAGTGCCGATCAGCGCAATCGAAGCAAAGGCAATTGCCAGCAGGGTCGTTTTGAAGAGCGCTGGCGAAAAGATTTCTTTAAATGGGTTGGATGGCCCTTTTTTTACCGATTCCTTCCACTTTTCCGATTCAGGCACGAACATGCGGATGAAAAATGTGAGCAACGCCGGAGCCGCACCAACGAGCATCACCCATCGCCACGAGGTTGGTGTAACCGGGAAAAATATTGCGAGAACGGCGATCAATAAATATCCGACGTTGGCTGCTGCGCCGATGATTCCTGCCATCAACGGTCGATTTTTTTCCGGCCACACTTCCATGACCAAAGCGACGCCGAGCGACCATTCGCCACCCATTCCGAGCGCGGCGATGAAGCGGAAAAATCCCAAATGCCACGGCTCTTTGGCAAAATAACAAAGGCCGGTAAAAAGCGAGTAACAGAGAATGCTCGCGGACATCGCGCGAACGCGGCCAATCTTATCACCCAGCCAACCGAAAAAGAGTCCGCCACAAGCGGCTCCCAACAAAAAGAGTGCCGTGACAATGCCCATCCAGTAGCCGACGAATTTATCGTCCACGATTCCCGTCGCGGCTTGCATCTCGGTCAACGCCGGTCGCGCGACCAGCGGAAAAATTCCCATCTCCATCCCGTCGAACATCCATCCCAGAAACGCGGCGAGGAGCACCATCCATTTTCCTTTGTTCATGGCGGAATCGGTTTCGATGCTGGAAGAACGTTGTGCCGGAGCAGAGGTCATAATTTTTTTGCGTCGAAAGCTTATGGCACAATTCGCTTTCCAAGCGCAACGATTTATCCAGAAAAACCGGCTGCTCGGTAGCGCCTCAGCCTTGTGAAGCAGTGGGGTGGCATTTGGAACTCAAGAACTCAGGAATGAAGAAGCTGCGTTTTTTATGAGTTCGTGAGTTCCAAATTATTTTATTGCGCCTCCACCGGTTGCTCCGTCCAATTGACTCGCAAAATGGATTGTGTGAATCTGCGCGCGACATTTTTCAAATCATGGACATCAGGAAAGCAATCGTTACGGCGGCCGGAAAAAATCAGCGAACGTTGCCCTTGCAAACGTTGGTGGACCGCGACGGCATTCAAAAAACCGCTCTGAGCATTATCATCGAGGAGATTTTGCGCGCGGGAGTCGAAGAAATCTGCGTGGTCGTTTCGCCCGGCGACCAAACGGCGTATCGAATTGCGGCGGGCAATCACGCGAGCCGTTTGCAATTTGTCGAGCAGTCCTCGCCGCTTGGGTACGGACACGCCATTCAATGCGCGCGCGATTTCAGCGGGGACGAGTCTTTTTTGCTGCTCGTCGGCGATCATCTTTATCTCACCCATCAAGCCAAAGGTTGTGCCGAACAATTGACCGAAATGGCGAAAGCGGAGTCGTGTTCGGTTTCGGCCGTGCAGGCGACGCACGAAAGTAAATTGCCTTACTACGGAACCGTCGGCGGGCGGCTGGTTCCGGGGCGTCAACGGCTTTATCAAGTCGAGCAAGTCGTCGAGAAACCAACCCCGACCGAAGCGGAGCAAAAACTAATTGTGCCCGGGTTGCGTGCGGGACATTACCTCTGTTTTTTCGGCATGCATGTCCTGACGCCGGCGGTAATGCAGATCCTCACGGAACTCGTCGCAGCATCCGGCGGAAAAGGTGGCGTGCAGCTCACCGCCGCCCTCACGCGCATGGCGGCCAGAGAGCCTTACCTCGCGTTGGAATTGCAGGGGCGCCGCTACGACATCGGCGTGAAATACGGTTTGCTCATCGCTCAACTGGCGTTGTCGCTCGACGGTAAAGATCGCGACGAAGTTCTGAGCAGCCTCGTCGAATTGCTCGCAGGAAAAACCAAACAAAGTTAAGGAGGCGGCAATGCCAAATTATCTTGAATTGCCTTTTAATAAAAAACTTAGCCTGCTCCGCGAGCATGACATTAGCGGCGACTGGCCCAATCTCGATTTCGAAAAATGGTGTTTGCACTGTGGTAAAAAATTCAATGGCCATTCTGTCCGCGTTTGGGAAGACGAACAGCGCCAGCTGTGGCTCGAATGCGGCACGCCAAAGTGCGACGGCTCGCCGATTGACTGGGCGGATTACCCTTGGTGGGACGACGATCATCCGGCCACACAAGATTATTTGAAGCAGCAGTCTCATAAACCAAAGCGCGGCAGAAAAAAATCTGACGATGACGATGATATTCCGTTTTGAAGCCGACGCGCATGGCTCAATTGATTCACATTATCACTTCGTCTGACCCGGCTATTCGCAACCAATCGCTTGATGCTTTCTGCCGCTCCGCTTCGCTGGAAAAATTGCTCGCCGAGTGCGATGAGTTGGAAAAGTTCCGCCGTTCGAGCGAGAATCTTTACGAACGCGTTCGCGCTCTGTTTTTTCTTTACGCGATCCATCGGTTTCATCTTCCGGATAAAAAAGGCATCGGCCATCGCGGACAAATTTCGTTTAAAGCTTACTCGCATCTCCTCCAACGAAGATTTGAAGAGGCGATCGAAGTCTTTTTGACAGTTCAAAAAACTGAAGGCCCGAGTGACGCAATTTCCAGCGCTCTGGCGTCGGCCTATTATCGGGTGGCGATTCAAACTCTGGCGGATCAGGTTCGCCGCAGCGTGCGCTCGGTGCGTGGCAATCAATGGATGTTTCGCATGGGCCATCCGGCGGATCAACCGCTGCGCCTCCGTCCTGAACTTCTGCAAACCAGCACCGAAGGCAACTATCCTATTTTGTGCGAACGCACTCCGGTCCGGATGGATTTAACGCACAGCGCCTGGAGCGACATTTTCTTTTTGGGCATGGATTTTCCCGAAGGCGCGAACGTCTTGAACGTGTCGATCGATCTCGGCGTGAAAGGTCGCGACGCCGCCCCGAAGCCACCGATTGAAGCCTACCTGCGCGCCATTGAAGAACCCGTTTTGCGACTGACAAGCGTTGACCTCGGCGCAACGGCGGACATCACGAGCCTCAACGAAGTTTTTGATTTCGCCAAAGATTACCTCGGCCTTTTGAAATCTGCGGTCATCGCGTCGGGCATCGTGCCTCCGGGAATCGAAGGCTCCGGACAAAATCTTTCCGACCTGCTCGCGCGCGTGGTCGGCCCGGGGCGCGGCCTCGAACTCGTCAGCAATGTGAACAACATTCCGAAAGGGTCGCGCCTCGCCGTTTCGACGAATCTTTTGGCCGCGCTGATTTCCGTTTGCATGAGGGCCACGCGCCAGGCGCAATCGCTCGAAGGTTCTCTCGACGAAAGCGAACGCCGCCTCGTTCTGGCTCGCGCGATTCTCGGCGAATGGCTCGGCGGTTCCGGAGGTGGCTGGCAGGATTCCGGTGGTGTTTGGCCTGGAATTAAATTAATCCGAGGCGTTTCCGCAGAGGCAGGCGATCCAGAATCGGGAGTGAGTCGCGGTCGATTGATGCCGCAACACACCATTCTCGACGCCACCATTGTCTCCACCGAAATGCGCGAGAAATTGCAGAACAGCCTCGTGCTCGTTCACGGCGGCATGGCGCAAAACGTCGGCCCGATTTTGGAAATGGTGACTGAGAAATATTTGCTCCGCTCTGAACCCGAATGGCAGGGACGACAGGAAGCGCTCGGGATACTTGAGGAAATTCTTTCCGCGTTGCGCAACAAAGATGTTCAAGCTGTCGGCAAAGCCACGACCAAAAATTTTCATGGCCCGCTGCAAACCATCATTCCGTGGGCGAGCAATTCATACACCGAAACGCTGATCGCCCGCGTCCGTGCCGAATTCGGCGAAAGCTTCTGGGGATTTTGGATGCTGGGCGGCATGTCCGGCGGCGGCATGGGTTTTATTTTCGCGCCCGAGAAAAAAGCGGCGGCACAAAAGCGTTTGCAGGAAATCATGTCCGAAGCAAAGCGCGAACTGGAAAGCGCGCTGCCCTTCGCGATGGATCCCGTGGTTTACGATTTTGCCATCAACGAGAACGGAACGTTCGCCGAATTGCTCATGGGTGAAAAAGCCGTTTTGCCAGCGGGCTACTACGCGCTGACGATTCCACAATTGCTCCGGTTGGATCCTCGAAATCTCTCCTCTCTCCGCCGCGCTGAGTTGGATCATTTCAGCGCCGCATCCCGGAGCAAGCCGGAGCTGCGCGGCATGATGCAGGTATTATTCGATCGTTTGTTGCCGAAGTTGCAGCGTGCTAGTGGCGGCGAAAAAGCGCTCGCCACGCTGCTCGACGAAAATGGTTTCGATCGCGCGCAGCACGAACAGATTCGAGCCGACTTGAAGGACGGCCGAATCGGTCTCGCTCAAAATCGCCTGCCCCAAGCCACGACGATTGAAGACGTTCACGAACAGGACGTGCTGAATTCGTCCGCGCTCGCCGCCTCGTCCAAAGAGTTTCGCACTCTCGGCGAACGCGCCATTGCGAATGGCCAGGTCGCGGTCGTCACGCTCGCTGCGGGAATTGGCAGTCGCTGGACGCAAGGCGCAGGAGCGGTCAAGGCGCTGCATCCGTTTTGCAAATTAGCTGGGCGGCATCGCACCTTTATCGAAGCGCATCTGGCGAAAAGCCGCCGTGTTTCCAAACAATTTGGCGTGGCGTTGCCTCATATTTTTACGACGAGTTACCTGACTCATGCGCCGATTGAATCTTTTTTGGCGCGGTTAAAAAATTACAATTATCCCGGGCCGCTCGTTTTGTCGGCGGGCCGCGCGATCGGCCTGCGCATGATTCCGATGGAGCGCGACTTGCGTTTTGCCTGGGAAGAAATGCCGCAGCAACTGCTCGACGAACAGGCGCAGAAAGTTCGCGCGAGCCTTCACTCCGCGTTGATCGATTGGGCAAAACAGACCGGCGAAGCCAGCGATTACACCGACAACTTGCCGAGTCAATGCCTGCATCCGGTCGGTCACTGGTATGAAATTCCAAACCTGCTCCGCAACGGCGTTCTTCTGAAACTTTTGCAACAACAGCCCAATTTAAAATATCTGCTGCTGCACAACGTGGACACGCTCGGCGCGAATGTGGATGCTGCATTGCTCGGTCTGCACATCAGCCAGGGCGGGTGTCTTTCGTTCGAGATGATCACCCGGCGCCTCGACGATCGCGGCGGCGGTCTCGCTCGTGTGAATGGAAATGTCCGCATCGTGGAGGGGTTGGCGATGCCGAGCGAAGAGGCGGAGTTTGATCTCTCGTATTACAACTCGATGACGACATGGATCGATTTGGATAAACTTCTCGAAGTTTTCAAATTGACCCGCGCCGATTTGGTCGATGAAGAAAAAATATCCTCGGCCATCCGCGCTTTGGCTGCACGCATGCCGACTTACATCACGCTTAAAGATGTTAAAAAACGTTGGGGCCACGGTCAGGAAGATGTTTTTCCGGTCGCGCAATTTGAAAAATTGTGGGGAGACATGAGCGCGTTGCCGGAGGTGGATTGCAAATTCATCATCGTGCCCCGCCTGCGTGGCCAACAATTAAAAGATCAATTCCAACTCGATGGCTGGCTGCGCGACGGTTCGGCGGCGCATGTGGAATCGCTTTGCGATTGGGGCGATTGATTTCCGCGACCGTAAATTGGCTTGTTCGGAACGCGGAATATTTTCGCCTGTGTTCTTTCCGAGTTCCCCGCTCCGAGTGGATCAAGTGCGTTCAACCGTTCCCCTCCCGCCGGGTCAGCGTCAGGTCCATAATTTACTCGTGCTCGATCTTGGGGTTCGTCCCGAAATACTCCTCGAAAAATGGGAACTGAAAATCCACGGTGACCAGAGAGAGGGTGAGAATCCAAGGGATCGATATTCATATGGGCACCTCCGGAAACTAAAACATGAAAAATCTGAAAGGAAATTGTAGCTGGGAAAACGGCGGTGGATTATTCTCAGCCATGCCTACCAGCCAAGC
>JAYVSV010000071.1:0-5878 GCA_043775015.1 Verrucomicrobiota bacterium | reverse complement strand
TTACTCCACCCGGTTCTTTGGCGGCTTTGGCTCTCCATGGCCTGATCCCCCGCCCGCACTGTTTCCAAAAGCACACTATTGGCCGAACACTACTGGCGTTCACGCCTGCCGCCAGTCTCAAGCCCTCAACCCTCAACCCTCAACAATTTATGGCCGGACAATTTCTCCAAACGCTCTTCACGCCGAAGGTGCTCGCGGCGCAGAAGCATTATTTCGGTCGCGCCCAACTCGTCCCACCGCAGCCGGAGCGTGATCCGCTCACCGATGACGAAGCGCAATTCATCCAGTCGCGCGACAGTTTCTACATGGCGACCGTCAGCGAGAGTGGCTGGCCTTACATGCAGCATCGCGGCGGCGCGGCGGGATTTCTCCGCGTCGTCAGCCCCACGCAACTCGCCTTCGCCGATTACAAAGGCAATCGCCAGATGCTCTCGACCGGCAATGTCGCCACGAACGACCGCGTGTGTCTGTTCCTCATGGACTACCCGCAACGCACGCGGCTGAAAATTCTAGGTCACGCGAAGATTGTTGATGCCCGCGAGCATCCCGAGATCGTCGCGCAATTCACCGAGCCGGAGACACGCGGCATCGTCGAACGGATTTTCCTCATCGAAGTGCATTCGTTTGATTGGAACTGTCCGAAATACATCACGCCGCGTTACACTGCCGCCGAAGTCGAAGAAGCCGTCGCGCCACTGAAACAACGCATCGCTGAATTGGAAGCCCAACTCAAAACTTAAAATTGATATGAATCCACGCCCGCCATTGCCACCGTTCACTGAAGAAACCGCGCGCCAGAAAGTCCAAGCCGCCGAGGACGCCTGGAATTCACGCGATCCCGAACGCGTGTCGCTCGCCTACACCGAGGACACCGAATGGCGCAACCGCACTGACTTCATCAATGGACGCGCGCAGGTCGTGGAATTTCTGAAACGCAAATGGGCGAAGGAGCACGACTATCGTTTGAAGAAAACTCTGTGGGCGTTCACCGGCAACCGCATCGCGGTGCGTTTCGAGTATGAGTTCCACGACGCCACCGGCCAATGGTATCGCGCCCACGGCAACGAGAACTGGGAGTTCGACGACCTCGGCTACATGAAGTTCCGCTACGCCAGCATCAACGACCAGCCCATCAACGAGAGCGAGCGGAAGTTTCGGTGGGAACGGAAACCTTAGGAACGAATGTCACCAATGTTCACTGATTGAATTCGCGACAATCCGCGAAAGTCGCGTCACTGCTCAGACATTCAGCGAGCCACGGAAACCTCGGCTCTGATAGTAAGACTGCGCGCCGTTGCACCCGATGAAGACGCGGCCGTAACTCCGACCGCACCAGAGCGCCCCGCCTTGCTCGCGAAAATCCGTCGGGGTGGCGATCCAGGACGACGTCTTCGTGTCGAACTCGCCCAGCTTCTGCAGCTCGAAATATTGTTCCTCGGTCAAAAGCTCAATGCCCATGGCGGCGGCCATATCCAATGCGCAATTTTTTGGTTTATGTTCTTTCCGGGAATCCAGCGCTTCACGGTCGTAACAAAAACTGGTGCGGCCTTTGGGACTTTCCGCTGAACAATCATAAAAAACCACTTCGCCCGATTTTTTATCCTGACCCACCACATCCGGTTCGCCGCCGGTTCTTTCCATTTCATGGAGCGACCACAGTTTGTCAGCATTGGCTTCCATCCCGCAGAGGCGGGACCGCACCTTGGCCCAATCCAGATCTTTATGGCGGTTCAGGTTTTTCTCAAAGCGGGCTTTCAATGCCGCGAGCAGTTCTTCGCGTTGTTTTGGGGACAACTCTTTTTTCATTTCAATGCCTTTCGTAGTGTTGGATGGGTTTCATGCACTCATTGCGGATCATCTCAAGCTGGCGACCACTCGGACGCAAGTCGGCGAGCGATTTCAATGCTCTTGAACAAGTCGCCCGCGCCGGTCGCTTCACGGGCCAGTTGCGAGAGTGACTTCAGTGCCGCGATGTCTTTGCCGTATTGTTCGCAACGGCGTCGGTAACTGCGCCGATCCTTCGTGCAAACCAGCGTCTGCGGCGAGCCTTGGCGGTCGGTTTCGTGCGTCATGTCCAGGCCGTGCCGCTCGATCTGCTGGTGGAGATGCTGTCGCCGCTCTTTCTTCACGCGGAAGCGATGCACCTTTTCGACCGGCTCAAGCGTGAACGCCTGCAACTCGCGGCAATCGGCGCAGGCACATGAAAGCTTCACATCCTGCCGCCAGTCTTTCGGCGCTTCCGGCGGATGACTGCTCCGCTGTAGCAAATAATCCGCGCTGTGCTTCCAGAGGCGCGTCGCGGCGGCGTCCCAGGTGAGGAGGGATTTCAGCGCCGGCGTGAGCGTCGTCACGGGATCGAACACCGCTGGGCGCGCGGCGAATTTCTCCGCCGCCGCGAGGCGCAAATCCGCCGCGTCGAGTTTGCCCAGCAGGTTCAGCAAATCCGCCACCAAGCCGGCGTTCACGGGGCTGGCTTTCTGTTCGACCCGCCAGTCCATCCAATCGTGCTCCCTCGACTTTTTGCCGACTTCATCGAGTTTGCCGACGGCAGCCTCGCCCATCTGGCGCAAGGCGGCCTGCCATTGTTTGTTCGCAACGGCCTCACGCGACGAAGTCAACGTCTCCAACAAATCAACGCAATCGCGCGGGTGACGCGGCGTGTGCTGACGAATCAACTCCGCGTAGAGCCGTCCGGTTTCCTTCGCGCCCAGCAGCGGCGCGGCAACGACGAGCGCCGTATTATCGCCACCGTCGTAATCGCGCGTGACGACCTCGGCAATGAATTCCTCCAGCAGCGCCGTATCGCCGAGTTCCGCCAGCAGCCGCAGCATTTCGTCACGCTTTTCCGGGCGGCCCGATTGCCGGAAACCGGGATGCTCGGGTGCGTCTTTCCAGGCGCGCACCAGTTGCCGGGCGAGCTTAATCGCATCCTTTCGCGCGGTAGTAGTGGCACGGGCATCCTGCCCGTGCGTTCCTGATTTCTGCGAAAGTTTGCCGGACTCGGAACTCGCAGGCAAGATGCCCGCGCCACTATTCATCGCGGAACTCGCGGCGATTTTCTCCTTCAAGTAAGGCAGCACCGCCGTGACGCCCGCCTGCAACAACACATCCGCATACCGCTCGCGCCGCCAGATGACCAGCGCGGCGCGATGATACGAACGCTCGAAGCTCGCGCCCTCGTTGCCGCTGGCTTCCATGAATCGCTGCGCGTCGGGCTTTTCATCATCCAACGCGCCGACCGGCAGCAATTCGCCCGGTTCAAGCGGCAGTTCGTCGAACTCGACGGACTGGTCGCGCAAATCACGCCATTGCGCGATGAAATGCCGCCAGTCGCACACCTCGATTACTTCAAAGTCGTCACTGCTTTCGCCTTCGGATTCTTCCCCGTCGTCACCGCGATACCATCCTCGTCCGCGCGGCTCACAATCGTAATTCTCCTGCGCGCTACCGGATTCCTCAATGTGAACGATGCCTAGATGCGCCGCGCAACCCGCGCGCTCCGCCGCCTGCGTCAACACCTTCACACGCGCCGCATCCGCCGCTTTCAACCCGGCAAACGACAATCCGTCCGGACTGTATTGATGTTCGAGCAACCACGCGATTTTCGCGGGCGTGCCCGGCTCGGTAAGATTTTTCTCCAACAATTCCGCCGCCGCCGCGATTTGCCTTTCGTAATCCGGCGCTTCGAGTGTTTTGCCCTTCGCTTTTGCGCCGCGTTGGTGAACGAGATTGAAGACGAGGCAAACACGGTTGCCTTCGGTGATGGGCCGCACCTCATGCTCGCAGTCCGCGTAAAATGCCGCGAAGCTCACTTCCGAAACTTCCGCGCCGCTCATGTCCACCGTCGCTTCGCGCCCCGCGTGACGAACCACGAGATCCCCGCCGCGATGCGCGCTCGGCAACACAACCACGAGCGTGCCGAACATCCCGCCGGTCTTCTCCGTGTCGCGATGCGCAAGAAAAAATCCGCCCGTGTCATACACGAGCAACTTGTAAAGTTCCGCGCTCACCGCCATGCCCTCGCAGCCCAGGCCGACGCTGACGCGCTGGAGAATTCCGTCGAAAGTTGCCGCCCATGATTTGCCGCCGAGTCGCACCTTGTCCGGCGGCAATTGCCACACCTTGCGCACCGACTCGTCAAGAATGGTTTCCGCGCCGCGACCGTAAGGCGCGCGCGTGGCTTGCTCGATGAGTTGCTGGATTTGCGATGGCAGAACAGGAAACGACAGCGTCCCGACGCCGGCCACTTCCACCTTCGGCATCGGAATTTCCACCGCGCCGCTCGCGAAAAAATCTCCCGCCCGCTCGACGCCTTTGAGCAGTTCCTCCAGCGGATGCAGATCCTGATTGTATTCGATGCGAATAGAATTGGAGTCGTCGGACATGCGACGGATGCTATAGCCCAGAACAGAATCAGACAAGCGAGGCGTTTGAGCCAATCATCGCCGCCCAGATGTGGTCGTGGTTGCGACTCCGCAAGCTCCGCCGCAACGACGCCGGGCGCAGAGATTTTGGAACGGCATCCTGACCGGCTGCCTCAGCGGTGGTGAGCGGGCCTCGCCCCGTGGGGTAGCTGGCTGTGGAGTCGAACTGGCGTTGGTTGTGGTTACCCCACGGGCCGAGCGTGTAGAACGGCGCTTCGCTGCACCACTCAAATTGCTTGGCCATGTTTTCCTCGATCATGTGCATGGGCAACTTGGCGATAACGTGGTTTAACTTGGGCAAACTTTTCAAATTCAACTCGCGTTAAAATTTTCTACGAACTCGCTCAAAGCGATTCAATTCAATCTTCATCCTGCAACTTCCTCCAATGCTCCATGAAAACGGCGGGCGAAACAACCTCGCAACCTCGTCGCTTGTCTGGCGGGTAATCGGACAAGTTTCCGGTCACAAGGAAATCCGCCCCCGCAGCCAGCGCGACGGCAAGGAACGGTTCGTCATCCGCGTCCGGCAAATCCAAATTGGTTTGTGGCGGCGGCAAGAGCACCGTGTATAAACCGGGGTTCATCTTCCGCGACGTGAAGAGCACCACGCGTTGGGACGGCAAAGGGCGGAAGCGGAACTGACAAACAACGGGCTGGATGCTCGGTGAGCATCCAGCCCTCAACCAAGACACAAACACAAAGGAATAAAATGAAATCCAAATCAGCCAACAGGGTTATCGCATCAGTAACTTTCCCTGATGCGGCCTTTCGCAAGTCAGCCATGAGCGGTCAGTTTGACGGAAACAGCAATTGCGTGGAAGTGGCAATTGTCGCTGATGCCATCGGCGTGCGCGATTCAAAGGATCGCGCACAAACTCCGTTGCGGTTCACGCGCAGCGAATGGATCGCCTTTATCAAAGGCGTCAAAGCGGGCGAGTTCGATATGCAATAATTCCGACTCCTCACCCCAGCCCTCTCCTCGTTCGCGAGGAGAGGCTAATTTATTTTGTGAGACGTGAATCAGCGATTCGATTTCTCACGCCTACGCGTAAATCTCACTTCCCTTTTCCGTGAACTCGCGGCTCTTTTCTTCCATTCCCTTTTTCAACGCTTCTTCTTCCGCGATGCCTTGTTCGGCGGCGTATTTGCGGACGTCTTCGGTGATCTTCATGGAGCAGAAGTGTGCGGTCTTCGCGCCTTCCTGCGGGAGCGTTTCGTCGTGGAACTCGCGCGCGGTGACGGGGTCGAGGCTGAGGTTGAATTGATCTTCCCAGCGAAATTCGAAGCGCGCCTTGCTCAACGCGTTGTCGCGGTATTGCGCGCCGGGATGGCCTTTCGCTAGGTCGGCGGCGTGCGCGGCGATCTTGTAGGCGATGACGCCGTCTTTCACGTCCTTCTTGTTCGGCAGGCCGAGGTGTTCCTTGGGCGTGACGTAGCAGAGCATCGCGCAGCCA
>JAYVSV010000070.1:0-19022 GCA_043775015.1 Verrucomicrobiota bacterium | reverse complement strand
TTTTTGTGCGCTCGCAACCCCACTTGAGGGTCGGCGATGAAGCGGCGTCAACGCCGCGCTCCATTCCAGATCCCGCATTTCAACCTCGGAGTTCGGGTTTAACGGAAGTCACGACAGGCGTGGATAAAGTTGATTAAGACTCTTCGGGCAATTGACAACAGAGCTTACCCTACTGCCCGAAAAATTTTATTTGGCAGAGTGAGGGCGGGCAGGATGATCCTCGCGATGACGGCGCTTATTGCGCATCACCGTTTTCATCATGCGAACGTAATCAATGAAAAGGTAACCGATAAAAGCGAGAGCTATAACACTCACCACGAGTAAAAACATAGCAGAAGTAAAATTGTCGCGGAAACTTTCCCTCAGCATTTGCAATGGTGCGGACATGACAGTTTGGACACCGCCGGACCAAGCGACGTTCAACCGGCGAAAAGAAAAATTAATTTTCCTCAGTTTCGTCTTAACGAAAATGGCACTGCTTCCACTGCAAGGCCAAAAACGTCAGAGTCTCCTCGCGTCGGCTTCTTCTTTTGAGCGCATAAACACCGCGATGAAACGTTTGCGCCTCTACCTATTGGGTGTTTTTGATCAGGGGCGCGAGTTGCGTTTCGAGTTCGTCGTCGGTGCCTCCGATTTTACACTTAAATAAAAACCAATGTTCAACGTGTTCAACGAATGCGCCTGATTCAATTTTTCGAAGCGGCCCGACTGTTTCCACTTCGATCATGTCGCCGCGCGTATAGCTTTCGGTATTGCAGCCGAAATCGGGATATACCGCCTTTGGATCAAAATTAAAGCGCTTGATAAAAACGGCTTCTTCTCTTGCGTAAGCCGCCCAACCCAACGTGTTCATGATTCCAAATTTTTGCGGTTTGTCGGCGGCGGGATCGCTTCTGAGCTGAATAAATTTCGTCCCCCAGGTCCAACGGGCGTCACGCATATCGGTGTAGCCCCACAAAACGAGCGGACGAACCGGAAGCAACTGATCGACCGGTGGCTCCTGCGGAAAAATAGCGGTGCCGGGACCGCGCATCACACTCAAAGCCCACGGTGCCGCTTCGATCGCCCATCCATTTTTGTTTCTGATACGGTGCAAAACTGAAACGCGATTTGCCTTCGCATCCAAAGTAATCTCGATTTCTTTTTGAAGGCCGGTGCTCGCTTCAACCGGTTGAATGAGTTTCAGAGTTCGCCCATCCCAAGCGTGTTCGATGGGCGAATTATCGGGGGCGTAACTGCGTGGCATGACTTCCGGCGCGTGCCAGAGACGATGGCCACCGTAGGATTTCCATTCGTCACCGCCCGTTTTTCCGAGCTGTTCAGGAACTTCGCTAAATAGATTTGGCCCGCCCACAAAACCGAAGCGGATGATGCGCGGCCCCACATCGGTGGTGGCGATTAATTCGATTGGGCCATTGCTCAATTGAACGCAATTGGGCCAACCAGCATACGCGACTTTCTGCATTTGAACGGCGGAAGATGGATTCATTTTTTACAAAATTATTTTAACCCGAGCAAAAGAATGGCGACATCGATGATGAACAACAGAACAATTGTTACCTCCAGAATCATCATCCAGCGGTTGTTCAGCTCCTGATTTAAAAGCTGGTAAAGATTGTCGAGCGTTTTGAGTTTTTCGTCGATGGTGCGGTGCCAATCGGCGAGGTGAAAACGGGTGGAAATTTTCTCGTAGATGCGCGCGAGATGCCAGTCGCCAAAAAACTTGGTGATGTTCGACAACTCGTCACTGAAGCGGGCCAAATCGATTCGTATCTCTCGTAGTTCGCGCATGATTTCTGAGCGACCACGCCGACTTGGTTTGCTCAAGTCGCGGTAAGCGCGTTCCAGCGAATCGTCGAGGAGGCGGTCGTAAGCTTCGAGTTCGGCGAGTTGCAGATTGGCGAGTTCGAGGACGTGCAATGTCTCGTCGAGATTGGCTGGTTCTTCCACGACCAACGCCGCGTCCCAATCGATCACAGCAAGGTCGTTCTCGTAGTAGCTGAGATAAAGCCCGGTTGATTCGTTTGCTTCCTGACGGGAAAGTTGGTGAATGTTGCTCTCCTGAGTCAACAGGGCCGCCACCTCGCGACGATGATCCTGCAACCAATCTTCTGCGCTGAGCGCGGCACCATTCTCAGTGATCAAAGGAGCCTCAACACAAAATACGGTGTAAGCCTCCTCCTCCATGATATTTGGAACCGGGCGCACCCAAAACGGAGCGAGTTCACGGCGAACTTCATCAGCCAGTGAGCGAACTTCCTGATGCAAAAAACCGTTGTTAAATTCCAAATCATGGTAGGCCACGAGTTCTTGGATGGTCTCAACGACAAATGGAACGCTCACCGTGATGCTGATCGCGCCCACGGGCAATAGTTTCACGGTTCTCTGCACGCAGACACTGCCATGCGGACCGATCCGCTCCATCAGCGGTAGCCGGATCATTTGTGGGCGGTAGAAGAAAAGGTGTCGCGGACTGCGCTTGCTCGAATCGACGGAAAACTGCGCGACAGGTTGGCCGAGAAGTTCGCGCACCGGCTGCCGGGTCATCTCGTAGGCGGCATCAAAGGCGTACATGAAAACCACCTTACCCGAATATTTTTTGACGTGGCGCGAGTCCCCTTTTGGTACGGCTGCCCCGGATTGTTCTGGAGAAATCATTGCATTAAAAAAATACGCCACCCCGAAAAAGATGTCTATGCCGGGTAACGAGTTCGCCCGACTCCTTCATCGCTGCAATCCGAAATTCAACTTACTCCCACTCAATCGTCGCCGGCGGTTTGCTGGAAATATCGAGGCAAACGCGGTTCACGCCCTTCACCTCGTTGATAATGCGACTCGAAAGTCTCTCCAGCAAATCATAGGGTAATTTGACCCAGTCGGCGGTCATGCCGTCCTGCGATTCAACGGCGCGAATGGCAATCGTATAATCGTAAGTGCGTTCGTCTCCCATCACCCCAACGCTGCGCACCGGCAACAGAACCGCAAAGCTCTGCCAGATTTTGTAATACCAATCCGTCGCCTTCATTTCTTCGACGACAATGGAATCGGCGTTTCGCAAAATGCTGCAACGCGCCGGTGTTACTTCTCCCAAAATACGGACGGCCAGTCCCGGACCGGGGAAAGGCTGGCGATAGACGATTTCTTTCGGCAAACCGAGTTCCAGGCCGAGCAAACGAACTTCGTCCTTGAACAAACATTTCAGCGGTTCGATCAGTTTGAACTTCATGTTCTTGGGCAGCCCGCCGACGTTGTGATGGCTTTTGATCATGGCCGCCGGATTTCCGCCGATCGGCACGGACTCGATCACATCTGGATACAAAGTTCCTTGCGCGAGAAACTTCGCTGCACCCGCCCGCTTCGTTGCCGACTGGAAAACTTCGATGAACGTTTTGCCGATGATCTTTCGTTTGCGCTCAGGGTCGGTCACGCCTTTGAGCTTGGTCAGGAATATTTTTGAAGCCTCCTCGTATTGCAGTTTGATGTGAAAATGGCGTCCGAAAACTTTCCTTACCACCTCCGCCTCGTTTGCACGGAGCAACCCGTTGTTCACGAAAATACAAGTAAGCTGATCGCCAATCGCTTCGTGCAACAGCGCCGCCGCGACACTCGAATCCACCCCGCCGCTCAAGCCAAGTATCACCTTCTCCTTGCCGACTTCGCGGCGAATTTCGTCAACGGCCTGCTGCACGTAACTGCGCATCGTCCAAGTCTTTCCGCATCCGCAAATTTCATGCACAAAATTGCTGATGAGTTCGCGGCCGTGCGGCGTGTGGACGACTTCAGGATGAAACTGGAGTCCGTAAAAATGTTTGGCCCGATTTTCAATCGCCGCGTAATCGGAGTTTTCCGTGGCCGCGACGGGGCGAAATCCTTCGGGTAGCCTCGTCAACTTGTCGCCATGGGAATTCCAGACCTGCAAAGCCGCCGGCAATTTGCGAAACAGCAGACAGGTTTCGTCTTTGACCGTCAGCGTCCCTTTTCCGTATTCGCGCTTTTGTCCACGCTCCACTTTGCCCTTCAGAAAATGCGCGAGCAGTTGCAGCCCAAAGCAGATCCCAAGAATCGGCACGCCTAGTTTGAAAATTTTAGGATCCGGCAACGGCGCCTTTGACGCGTAAACACTGGAGGGGCCTCCCGAAAGAATAATGCCCTTGGGATTTAACTTGGCGATTTCGGCGACCGGCGTGTCGTAGCGGAGGATGGTGGAATAAACATTGCACTCACGAATCCGGCGCGCGATGACCTGCGTGTATTGGGAACCGAAATCGAGAATAATAATTTGCTCAAGCATAGATCAGGGAAAAAGAAGGTCGCGTGGGTTTGGTTTCAAAAAAGATTTTTCGCCGCAAAAAAATTACTCCTTAACAACACTGGCCTTTCCTTCTTTGGCATCGTACTGAAGTTTCGATCCGAAAGGCGGGACCGGCAATTTGCCCATATATTTTTTCGCCACGAGTTCGTCGAGATCCTTCGGAAAGCGACCTTCCTGAACACCAAAAAGTTGGATTGCATTATTGATCGCGACGGAATCGATCTTTTTTTCCATCGATTGCCCGGCTTTGGCGGAGGCTGCCAAATAATTCACAGGAACCGTCGCAAGGCTGTCAGCCGGTTTGGCCGCCGTCTTTTCCGGCGCGGTTGGAACGGGCAACTCCTCTGACTTGCGACATCCAGAAGCCAGAATAACACCGAGTAAAGAAACAATAAAAAATGCGCGTTTCATCTCGCGAACCTAACGGACGAATTTGAAAAGCCAAGCGCGAACAAGGAGTGGAATCCTGGGTGATCGCGCAAAAAATAAAAGCCCGGGCAAATTCGAAAATTCACCCGGACAGCGTAGATCAGCAGCTTGCAAGCAAGCCGGATCGATTATGGAGCAGCTGGAGCGTTGGTCGGAACAGCTGGAGCGTTCGGCATAGCCGGATCTTTCTTTTCGCAACCCACGAGCACAAAAGTGCTCACCAATGCCAGAACGAGGAAACTAAGTAGTTTTTTCATGCACGCGATGATTAACTCTGTCTGCAAAAAAAAGCAATAGGAGGATTATTTATTTTTTCAGGCTTTCCCTGACCAGTTCCCTAGCTTGTTCCACAAGTAAACGATCTTTTCGCAAATCGGCAAAGCGAAACGGCGGCAATCCGCTTTGCTGCTGCCCAATTAATTCTCCCGGCCCACGCAGTTTTAAGTCCTCTTCAGCGATCCGAAAACCATCGCTGCTTTCCTCCAGAACCCGCAGGCGTTGACTCGCGGCTTCGGTTTTCTCAGATGAAATTAAAATGCAAAACGAATCTTCCGCGCCGCGTCCGATTCGTCCGCGCAACTGATGCAACTGCGCCAGACCGAATTGCTCGGCATTTTCAATCAACATCACGGTCGCATTCGGAACGTCGATCCCCACCTCAACCACCGACGTCGCGAGCAGCACCTGAATTTGGTTGGCGCGAAACGCCGCCATGACCGTTTCCTTTTCGCTGGAGCGCAATCTCCCGTGCAACAAACCAATCGTGAAAGGCGCGACGGTTTTCTTGAGCTTCTCGAACTCTTTGGTCACGGCCTTGATCCCGGATTTCTCGTCGGCTTCCTCCAGTCGCGGGTAAACCACGTAGGCTTGCCGACCTTCAGAAATTTTCTCGCAAATGAACTCCCAGACCTTGGGCAACTTTTCTTCGACGCGAACGAATGTTTTTACCTTCGCGCGTCCCAACGGCATTTGATCAATGATGGAAATGTCCAGATCTCCATACAACGTGAGGCCGAGGGTGCGGGGAATCGGCGTCGCCGTCATGACAAGGAGGTGCGGATAAATTCCTTTGCGCAGCAGCTTTTCGCGTTGGGCCACTCCAAACTTGTGTTGCTCGTCAATGATGACCAGACCGAGTTTTTCGGGAGCGAACGAATTTTCGATCAACGCATGCGTTCCGACGTAAAGCGTCGCGGGTCGCGGGTCGGCGGCCGCAAGCGGAAGTTGCGGCCCCTCGCCTTTTGCTTTTCGACCTTCGCCAGTGGTCTTGATACTTCCGGTCAAAAGTTCGACTGCAATTCCGAGCGGCAAAAACCATTTTCGAAAATTTTGAAAATGTTGCTCCGCCAGAATTTCCGTGGGCGCCATCAACGCGACATCATACTTTGTTTCCAGCGCCATCAACGCCGTGCAAGCGGCGACCACCGTTTTCCCGGAGCCAACGTCGCCCTGCAACAAACGTCGCATCGGATGCGCGCCACCCATGTCGGAACGAATTTCTCGTAACACCTTGGTTTGCGCATCAGTCAGTTGAAACCCTAGTTGCGCGAGAAATTTTCGGGTCAATTGATTCGTGCCCGGGCAAGGCAGACCGCGCGATTTCGCTTCGAGACGTTGGCGCCGCATCTGAATGGTCGTTTGCAAATCGATCAATTCATCGAGAGCCAGCCTGCGCCGTGCGATTTCAGTATCGTTCATTTCCTCGGGACAATGAAGCAGGCGAAGCGCGTGCGCGCGGCCCGGCAATCCGGCGATCGTCATTCCAGGGTGCGGTTCGGTGATCTTGGTTTCGAACTGCTCGACCGTTCGCGAAATCAACGAACGCAGCCAGCGCTGCGGCAATCCTTCCGTCAGTGGATAAATCGGGACGATGCGATTCAAATGAATCAACGCCTCCACCGTTTCGACGACTTCGGTTTCGGGATGATCAATCGTGCGCGGTTTGAGCGAATTCAATTTGCCGTAAACGAGAACGTCATCGCCGACTTTGAAATAATTCTGCAGGTAAGGAAGGTTCCACCAGCGGCAATGAAGTCGCGCGCTTCCGTCGTCGAGGATGAATTCAAAAACAGATTTTGATCCACTGCGCCAACGCTTCAATCCTGCCGCGATAATTTTCCCTCGAGCCGTGGCGGCTTCGCTCATTTGCATTTCAGCAATGGAGATAAAATGCCGTCGATCTTCGTATCGACGCGGGCGGTGCAGCAGCAAATCGTCGATCGTGCGGATGTCGAGGCGGGCGAGTTGCGCCGACCGCTCGGAACCGACTCCGCGCAATTCGCCGAGAGACAAAACCGCAGGTGAAGATGGCGTCGGCACAGACATGGGCTGCACGATATTCAAAGCCAAGAAAACGTCAAAGTGGGAATCCGAACGATTGCAAACTGCGGTTTCGCGAAATAGAGTTCGAGCCGTGAAGCGCGACTCGAACTTTTTTCAGGTAATTTTTTCCCTGGTTTTGCCCGCTTTGTTTCTGACGGGATGCAGCGGCGGATGCGGCTCAAACAAAATGGCTCAGTCACCGGCGCCACGGAACGAAACTTCAAAAGCGATACCTGCCAGCACAACGGCTGCAACTTCAAATGCGCCGGTGGTTGCGGAGGCGACCAAAGGAACGGCGGCCAGTATTTCCGGAAAGATAATTTTGAAAGGCACTCCACCACTCGAACGCACGTTGCCGATGGATCCAACTTGCGGACAATTGCACGCCACACCTCCGACAACTCGATTCTACTCCGTCGGCGATGCCGGTGCGCTGGCGGATGTTTTCGTCGCGATTAAAAGCGGGTTGAACGGCAAAACCTTTCCTCCATCCGAGCAACCGGTGTTGCTGGACCAGTTGGGTTGCGAATACACGCCATACGTTGTGGGATTACAAACCGGACAGAAATTGCTCGTCAGAAATTCCGACCCGATGATGCATAATATTCATCCGGTTCCAAAAATTTCGGGCAACAAGGAATCCAACAAAGCGCAAATGCCCAAGAGCAAGGATTACGAATTCGCGTTCGAGAATCCGGAAGTTTTCCTCACGTTTCAGTGCAACGTTCATCCCTGGATGTTTGCATACGTCGGAGTGGTGGAACATCCGTTCTTCGCCGTGTCGGGAAAGGATGGAACGTTCCAGCTCAAGAATGTTCCGGACGGAAACTATGTGATCGAGGCAACTCATCGCAAAGCCGGCAAGCAAACCAAAGAAGTCACCGTCGCCAATGGCGCTTCCACGCCGATTGAAATAACTTTCGAGATCACTCCAAGCCCTTAATCATGTCCAAAGATTCCGCATCTCCACTTGATCGCCTTTGGCTCGAATACAGCCTCGTCTTCAAAAATTTTGACGACCACACCCTGGCGCGCTGGATGGCGCAAACCTTGGGACAACTGGAAGGATCGGCATGGCGGATGTCGCATCCCTTGCTCAGTGCCTATCGTTTGGCCGCGCAGCTTGCGCATGACCGACAGATTTGGCTCAAGCGACTTGCGACCACTCCGGCGGCGTATCCCGAATCACCCTGTTGCCGCGCGCCGCTGCTCCCGTTGCTGACGCGCGACGTTTTGGAATCAGGATTGGTTTGCCAGCATTGCGAGGGGACAGCGGTGCCGTTTGAAGAAATTCCCGAGGCTTTGCAATACGAACTTAAGACGTGGGCCGAAGAATATGCGCCCGTCCACGCGGTTTCTCATTGGGACGACCGCGAGCGCAAGAACGTCCGGGACTACGAAAGCGCCTGCGAAGATGCCGCGCTCCGAGCGGAGAAATTACTGGCGCGCGCCGGCACCGAACTCGCGCCAAAGTTTCTGGAACTTTATCCAGCCATCGTTTGGGAAGATCAGGACGAATGTTTGGAAGTGCGCCCGGAAGACATCGAACTCTGATGCAAGTTTCTCCCGCCTTGGAAAATCCTGTTCATTCCGTGAATTCCGTCAAAAATCATTTTCCATGAACGAAGGCGATCTCTGCGCAAAGCATTTTTCCACCGGCAAACCGGTTTGTATCCGTTGGAAAAACGGACGCATCACCGGCGTCGAAGAAGTTTCCTCCGCGCCAGAAAATTCTTGGATTGCGCCCGCGCTCTTCGACGTTCAAGTCAATGGCTACGGCGGAATCGATTTTCAGCAGGACGGAGTTACAGCGGAGGAATTACTTTCCGCCAAGCGCCAGCTTCGACGTGATGGTTGCGCGCAGTTTTTTCTGACGCTCATCACCGATGAATGGTCCAAGTTGACGGCGCGTTTACGGCATTTCAAAAAACTGCGCGGTGAATTTCCAGAACTCCAACAAGCCATCGCTGGCTGGCATGTCGAAGGCCCGTTTCTCTCCGACCAACCCGGTTTTCATGGTGCCCACAACCCGTTGCTCATGTGCGATCCGTCGCCGGAAAAAGTTCGTGAGCTACGCGAAATCACCGGAAACGATCCGCTGCTTTTGACGATTTCACCGGAACGTTCCCGTTCGATTGAATGCATCACGCTGGCAAAATCACTGGGAATTATCATCAGCCTTGGCCACACGAACGCATCCGCCGAAATGTTGCAAAAGGCGATGGCCGCAGGCGCAACGGCGTTCACTCATCTGGGCAATGGCTGTCCGCGCGAACTGGATCGTCACGACAATATTCTTTGGCGCGTTTTCGATGCGAAAGGGATTACCTCGAGTTTTATTCCTGACAAAATCCACGTTTCCACTGCCCTGTTCCGGCTGGCACACCGCGCCTTGCGAAAGGAGAATATCATTTATACCACCGATGCCATGTCCGCGGCGGGCGCACCTCCAGGAAAATACAAAATCGGCAGCATGGAATTGGAAGTTGGCGTCGATCAAATCGTGCGGCAGCCCGGCAAAACCAATTTTGCCGGATCAGCGCTGCGCCCCATCGACGGAATTTTTCGCGCGGCAGAAATGTTAAACTGTTCGTGGCAGGAAGTGTGGCCACATTTTTCAGAACAGCCCGCAAAGCTCGTTGGGTTGAAAAACGATTTAGCGACTGGAAGTCCGGCAAATTTTTGCCTAATCAAACTTGCCGGGGAAAATCAATTACAGGAATTGAAAGTTTTCAGCGCGGACTAAATTGAATGAGCGCGTGCGGACTTAGGCCGCTTCAATTCCTCTTGCTTTGAAAAAGAAATCGCCGTGACCGCGGTAATTGAAGTCGCGCACAAAAAACCTATAAAGAAAACCGCCAGCCAACCACGCGAACGCTTCTCCCACTCCGCCTCGAACAGGGAGAGTCCTACGCCACCCTCGCCCACCTGCCGCGACGATGCGCGAGCACGGCGGGTCGGATGGAAGAGGGGCTGCGGGTGAGGGTTTTCGGAGGGGTGTCGCATTGGCTGCGTAACTCCCCGCTTGCAACGGCGATTTGCTCCACTACTCTCATCCGCGTCAGCAAACAAAACAGAAAAATAACGACCAGAACTTTTTACAAAATACATTTTGCGTAGCTTCGGCTCGGTCCACTGAAATCTTGGAAAGTTTTTTGACCGACAACAGCCGACGAAGTCCGCGCCCCATCGGGCGCGGCTTGTCGTGCTCGTTGTCAGGCCCTTCCAAGAGCCTCAGTGGGGTGCGATGAGTTCGCGCCCCTTTTGTTTCCGTGGTTCGGAGTTGCATCAATGCAACCATCATGGAAACACAACAAACACCCGCCTCGGCTTCGCGTCTTATTTCTCAAGCCGAATATGTTCAGGCTCTGCGCCCGCTTTTGCCGCCCGAAGCATTTGCTCCTGCTCCGCGAAAACTCTGGCTGGTTGCGATTCACTTGGCGGTTGTCGGCGGCGGATATGCGGCCATTCGTTTCACGCCCAGCCCCATCTTGTATCCTTTTTGCACGTTGGTCATCGGTCACAGTCTTGGCTGCATTGCTTTTCTTGCTCACGAGTTGAGCCATAACACCATTGTCCGCCACCGCCATCTGAAACGCGGGCTGGAATTGTTGCTGTGGGGACTGAACATTTTTCCGCCAACTTTGTGGAATCGCATCCACAACCAAACTCATCACCTAAATCCGAACACGGTTCGCGATACAGACCGAGCCTTTTTGCAGACGGAAAATTCGCGTTCGGTGCGCTGGTTCATGCGGGTATTTGTTCCAAACAGAAAAACCATTCGTTGGCTACCGACGGTCTTTTTTCAATTTGTTACTTACATTGCGCGTTACACGGCATCGGCATTTTATCCAGCGGACACCAAACCTGCAATCGCCACGGCCAAGCCAGCCTTCGTCGCTGGGGACAAACTGCGCATTTCATGCGAGCTATTTGTGATTTTGTTGATGCAGGTTGGTGTCTTCTTTGCCGTTGGCGGACGTTGGTTGCCCTATCTGTTTGCAGGACCTCTGTCCTATCTCATCGCATCCGCTGTCGTGATGGCTTATATCTGGACCAACCATCTGTTGAATCCGCTTTACGAGGATAATGACCCACTCCTTGCGACCACTTCTGTATCCGTCCCGCCATTTTTTAATCTCCTGCACTCAAATTTCTCCTTCCACACCGAACACCATGTTTTTCCCAGTCTCAATTCCAATTACTACCCGCTCGTCTGCAAATTGTTGAAAGTAAATTTTTCTGACCGTTACCACCATCTGCCGTTCGGCGAAGCGTGGCGAAGATTGTGGCGGCAGCAAGAATTTATTGACCCAAACGATGTTGTTACCCGTTCGTCAACCCTGCGGAGTGAAAATCAGTTATGACGCCATGCGATTTGAGTATTATTGGGTTGGCATCCCGCATCGGCGAGACCGTAACGATGGACGAATGGGCACGCGCAATGAAGATGCCAAAGCGCGACGGCAATGGTTATGTCACCGGAGCATTGACGGAAAAGATTACAGGCATCACCTCCAAGGCTTGGCAGCCACATGTTTTCAAGGACATAAATTGCGTAGCCGAGGTTGCTGTTCAATCTCTCGTCTCTGCGGAGCTTGATGCCTCTGAAATTGATGCCGTGATCGTTATCACTTGCACCCCTTATGAAATTCTCTTGGACCAAGATTCATTTACGCTTTTAAGAAAAATTGGAATCAGAGACGACGTAGCCCCAATTCAGATTGGCGCGGGATGCGCGGGAATGGCGCGGGCGGTTCAGATAGCCGCAAAGTTGCTTGCTAAGAATATTCTTATCATCTCTTACAACGCGCCAAGCGTTTTGGGAATCCACACCGGCGGCGAGCTTCCGCCACAATACAAATCAAATAGTGCTCATCCGTTTGCGGGGATTCTCTGGCTGTCATCGGCGATTTTTTCTGATGCAGTGGCCGCAGTCGTGCTTAGTCGCAATGGCCATGACTCAAAGGGCTTTGTGTTTTACTCGCGCGACTCGCAATCGTTTGGAGACGAGCCAGCCTTCACCGATCCAATCGTTCATTTTCTCGGGGGCGGAATCAATCATCCCCCCGGGACAAAAGACAGTCTCGAATTGAGCGCTTACGGAATGAGCGGGGAGGCCATCAAAAAATATTACCGGCAGGGAATGCTCATCAATCATGCTACCGTCGGAAAACACCGTCCAAATTACACCGAAAATGTAGCTCGCATTTATACGCATCAAGCAAGCCCGGCTCTTGTGGAAGATTTTGTCGAGCTTGCAAATCTTCCGCGCCACAAAGTTCCGACGCATGCCCGGACGGTCGGCAATCTGGTCACGCCTTGCACAATGAAACTCCTGCACGATGACGTGTCGTCCGGTGCGGTAAAATATGGTGATGAAATATGTGTTCTGGTTGTCGGGGCTGGACCAGAACGAGGAGGATTCATTTTGCCGGTGGACATAAAGCAACCAGACGAACTCCAACGTAACTCGACCCTTTGAATCGCCATGCGAATCAAAATCACTTTACAAATCTGTGTCACGCTCGCAGCCCTTTCGCCATCAGTGTCATTTGGAATGGGGCTTCTACTGCCAGATCAAGATGCATCAGCGACAGCGCGTGGCGACGCCTTTACCGCCACCGCAGATAATCCTTCCGCCATTTACTACAATCCGGCTGGCATCACGCAGCTTTCCAATCATCAAGTGCGCGTCGGGCTTTACTCGCTCACTTACCAGACTCATCTGCGTTCGCCCAACGGAACAGAAACGGATTCCAAGCGCGCTTATGAGGCGCTGCCAAATCTTTATTACACCTATTCGCCACCAGCCAAGCCGGTGTCGTTCGGCCTGGGAGTTTATGCGCCATTTGGTTTGAGCATGAAGTGGCCGGAAGATTCAGGTTTCCGCAGCGTAGCAATTGAAGGTAGCGTCACCTATCTCACGTTGCAGCCGGTGATCGCGTGGCAAATCTTCGGTGGTAGGAGCCGACGTGAGGAGGCTCAAATTAATAACTCCACAGAAAATAATGAGTCTCGTCACCTCGACTCCTACAACGGACCTTCGCTCTCCATCGCCGCCGGGCCGACGTTCAACTTCGGGCAAACGGAATTAAAGCAAGGACTGTCGCCAGTCCCCGACAACGATTCGTTCAAATTCAAAGGCGATGCTTTCGCTCCCGGTTTCAGCGCGGGAATTCTCTGGCAACCGTTGGAGCAACATTCCTTCGGCCTCGTTTATCGTAGCGCAACGACGATGGATTTCGACGGTCACACGGACACGCAATCCGTCACGCCCGCGTTTTCGTTGCGGCAGGACGCACACGCGAAGTTTGAATTTCCGCAGCGCGTGACGCTCGGCTGGTCGTTCCGGCCAACACCGGATTGGAATTTTGAGTTCGACGCGGACTGGACGGACTGGTCATCGTTCGACACCGTGCCGATTCGTCAAACTAAACCCGTGCCGCCGCTGGTTTTGCAATGGCAATCCAGTTGGTTTTTCGCATGGGGCGTGACGCGGAAGTTTGGCGATGGCTGGCGCGCGAGCGCGGGTTACATTTACAGCATGAATTCCGCGCCGGACGCTCACTACACGCCGCTTGTGCCGGACACGGATCGTCATGCGTGGAGCGTCGGCATCGGACGCGAGACGGCAAAGTGGACGTGGGATGTGGCGTATCAATTGACGTGGGGCACGCCGCGCACGGTGAGCGGGAGCGCGGTCAACGCGGCGGGGCAATCAGCAGACGGGCGTTATGAAACAATCGCCAATGCGTTAAGCGTGAGTGTGGGCAGGAAGTTTTAACTCACGCCCGTTCTGCCTACAAATACTTCGCTCTTTCCATTCACTCCATTACACCACTCTCGTTGACTCCGTTTCGTATCGCTCGTAAGTTCGCCGCGAATGTTTGAACTCGTTTCGTCTTATCAACCCGCCGGAGATCAGCCGCAAGCGATCGCAAAGCTGACCGAAGGGTTTTTGTCCGGCGCAAAACATCAAACGCTCCTCGGCGTGACCGGCTCGGGAAAAACATTTTCCATTGCGAACGTCATTAAAAATATCCAGCGGCCAACGCTTGTCATCTCACACAACAAAACTCTCGCAGCACAACTTTACGCTGAGTTCAAAGGGTTTTTTCCAAAAAATGCCGTCGAATATTTCGTCAGCTATTTCGATTATTATCAGCCCGAAGCCTACATTCCGCGCACGGATACGTTCATTGAAAAAGATTCCAGCGTGAACGAGGAAATCGAGCGGATGCGGCTCTCGACGATGAGTTCACTTTTTTCGCGGCGGGATGTCGTCGTCATCGCCAGCGTGTCGTGCATTTACGGCATCGGCAGTCGCGAAGATTACGAGGCGCTCATCATCGGCATTCACGTCGGAATGCAAATGTCGCGTGAACAATTGCTCAGTCGCTTCATCAGTTTGCTCTATTCGCGGAATGATATTGCGTTTGAGCGCGGCGAATTTCGCGTGCGCGGTGACACGGTGGAAATTCGCCCATCACATTTGGAAGAGGGTTTGCGCATCGAATTTTTCGGCGAAGAAATCGAACGCATCACACGCTTCGAGCCGTTGACCGGCGACAAGATTGAAACGCTTCAATCCGCCGTCGTTTATCCAGCGAAACAATTCGTCACGACGGAAAACAAAACCAAACGCGCCATCCTCACCATTCGCGAAGAACTCGGCGACCGCATCGCGCAGTTTGAAAAAGTCGGCAAACTTCTCGAAGCGCAACGCATCAAAATGCGGACGGAATACGATTTGGAAATGATGGAGGAAATGGGTTTCTGTTCCGGCATTGAGAATTATTCGCGCCATCTCAGCGGTCGTCCGCCTGGCTCGATTCCAAACACGCTGATCGATTTTCTCCCGGAAGATTTTCTGCTCGTGATCGACGAATCGCACGCAACGATCCCGCAAATTGGCGGAATGTCGGCGGGCGACCGGGCGCGCAAGGAAGTATTGGTCGAGCACGGATTCCGTTTGCCCAGCGCGCTCGACAATCGTCCGCTAAGCTTTCTCGAATTTCAATCGCACCAAAATCAGACAATTTACGTCAGCGCCACGCCTGCGCCGACCGAAATCGAATGGTCAAAGGGCTGCGTCGTCGAGCAAATCGTTCGACCAACCGGTTTGATTGATCCAAAAATCACGGTGAAACCGCTCAAAGGTCAGATCGACGATTTAATCAACGAAGCGCGCAAACGGGTTGAATCGAAAGAACGAATCCTCGTCACGACGCTCACCAAGCGCACTGCTGAGGAATTAACGGATTACCTTCGCGATGTCGGAATCAACGTCCGTTATCTCCACAGCGAAATTGATGCGATTGAGCGCGTCGAAATTTTGCGCTCGTTGCGCAAGGGCGAGTTCGACGTGCTGGTTGGAATTAATTTGCTGCGCGAAGGCTTGGATTTGCCGGAAGTTTCGCTCGTGGCCATTCTCGACGCGGACAAGGAAGGTTACTTGCGCAGCGCCACGAGTTTGATTCAAACGGCGGGACGCGCCGCGCGACATCTCAATGGCGAAGTGATTCTGTATGCGGATGTGATGACACAGAGCATCCAGAAATTTCTCGCCGTTTCCGAATATCGCCGCACGAAACAAATCGCTTACAACAAGGAGCACAACATCACGCCACGCAGCGTCAGTCGCGCCGTCGAAGATAGTCTCGCGGTTTATCACAGTGCGAAGCGCAAAGCCGCAATGGTGCTCAACGAAACGGGTGGAAACATCGACGTGAGCGAAACGATTCGCGAACTGGAGACGGAAATGATTGAGGCTTCGAACAATTTGGAGTTTGAAAAGGCGGCCTTATTGCGCGACCAGATTCGTGAATTGAAACGTGGATCGGGAGAAGTCGCAGAAATTTCAGCGCGACCTGTCAGTTACAAAAAAGGAAAAAGGCGGAAATAACAAATTTTTCTCCAGAAGAAAATTGCGTCACCGCTGCTAAATTTCAATCATCCGAAAAAACCATGCGGGTTAAACCGTTGAGCGCCCTCAATGCGGCTTAATCGTGAATGATCTCAATTAAAGAAAGCTCTCGCAGAAAAATTCCAACGGTATAACCCCGGCCAAAATCCACGATGGCATAGGGTTGCCCGTCTGTGGAGATTCCTAATGATACTACCTTTGCAATTGCGCCCCTTCCCTCTGGTTGGCCGAGTCTGCCTTCCAAAATATCTTGAACGTAGGATTTACGTTCAATCGCGCCATCCGTCAGGACCCAAGACCATTCCAAGTCTCTCAGCTTTGCTTCCAATAATCCCTTTCCTGCAACTTGGCTGGAATACCAGGTTATGAGGGGAATATCTTGTGGACGGGACTGAATCGCCTGCTGAGAACAAAAAAAACGGCCAAAAATATAATCAATAAGAGCTTCATGATTCCGCGATTTAATGCGCGCAGGTTTCTTCTGTCGAAAACCATTTCCCAGTTTAAAGCCTGTCTGAAAAGTAGCGGCGGGCCTCTGGTCTGCCGTAGAGAGCGGCATCTTGCCGCCCGGACCTTTTTCCAAAACCTGACGCGCGCAACGCGGCATCGCCTTCGCACATGACATCCAAAAACGGCGGGCGTTTCTCCGCCGGCTTCTCCAGCGTCAAGGCAAACAAAACTTCTTCGCGATTCGTATTCATGGTTTGAATGGCTTGTTTTCAGTTTCGCCAATGACCTTCGAGCGAGCAGCCGGAGCTATTCGTTTGGTCGGCGAACCTGCGGATGCATATTCCAAAAGTCTTCGGCGGCCTGACGGCGGGCTTTTGCGCCGGCGGAGTCTCCAGCCTCTTCAAGCACCCGCACCCCAGTTTTGAACGTGTTATCGAGGAAGCCAGTGAATCGGGTCACCGATGGATTTTGTTCCACTAAGTCAGCCCACATGGCAATTGATTGATCCAGGCAGGAAAGGGCCTCATTCGATCGCTTTAGTCGTCTCAACAACGACGCCTGAAACAGCAACCCGTTGGCAAGATCAAAGGTCGCGTAAAGCTCGCTCGGTCGAAGGTTTCGATGCACCGAATCCAGCTTGGGCAACGGCTCGAGCACAGCGGGGTCTCGCCTCTTGAGGTCTGCGAGATTGACTCTCCGCAGTTCATTCGCGCGGGATATCCAACCCAGTTTTTGGTTATTATCCTCGCCAATGTCTCTCGCCATTAATGACAATTGGTTTGCCAAGTCACGTCGGAAGGCTGCTGAACGCGGATACTCTTTCACCAGTTGCTCCATGATCGCCAGCCGCCTTTGTGATCTCGTTTCCTTCTCGGGACTATTCGGAGTGTGCCGGTCTATGTTGATTCCCAAAGCCCAGGCGAGTCCCCAGCGTGCAAAGGGATCTTTGCCGTCCTCGCGAATCAGACCTTCAAACATGGCCACCGCCTCTGGCTGGTTCGTTTCCACGCCAGTCGGATCGTGCCATAGCCGCGACAACACGAGACTCCAGCCCAAATCACTCCGGAATGATCGGTTGTCCGGCTGCTCCTTCACCAGTTGTCGCAGAATCACAAGTCCGGAATCATATGCGGGGAGGACAGAGTTTGTATAACTCAGCGAATTGTTCCCTTCACTGGATTGCGAGACGAATCCGTATGCGATATACAGCCGGCCGAGTTCCGCCCGCAAGGCTGCGTCGGTGGAAGTCTGTTGGAGAAATGACTCATAGTGGTCAATGGCTGTTCTAAACAACTTGATTTGCAAGGGCTGCATGCCCGGTTTGTCGTTAAGGTCAGCATCGGCGACTACCAGCATCTCGCGCACGGCGGCCCGGGCCTGGTCAAAATTGGCACGCGCCAGCCCCTGGGCCTTGTCCGCGACCCGGCGCTGTCGTTCGGCCCGAATCATGCCAATGCTCGTGCCGATAATGCCCAGCACAAGCACCGCCATGACCACTGCGGCGGAGGCGAATGCGAGTTTGTTGCGTCGGACTGCCTTCTGCAACCGATAGAACTGGCTGGGCGGACAAGCCGAAACCGGCTCATTATTCAGGTGGCGCTTGAGATCGGCAGCGAGACCGTTGGCTGACTCATAACGCCGTGTACGATCCTTCTCCAGGCACTTCATCACGATCCAGTCGAGGTCGCCTTTGAGCTGGTGGATCGTCTCCTTCACCCGTAGCAGCCGACGTGAGGAGGCTCTGACTTCTTCTTCAGATTTCAAGGTAGGGCGCGTCACTCCGTGCGCGCCGCCACTGGAGCCACCTTCGCCCGAAGACGGCGCGCGCGGAGCGACGCGCCCTACCTTGTCGATTGCTACGAGGGTTTGGCTTAGCTTCGTGCTCGGACGTTGCGGCTCCTTCTCGCGGATCGTCTTGCGCATCGCGTCAATGCCCGAAGCCATCAGCTCGTTCGCATCAAACGGCGTGCTGCCCGCCAACAATTCGTAGAGCAACACGCCCAAGCTGTAGATGTCGCTGCGCGTATCAATATCCAGCCCGCTCATCTCCGCCTGCTCGGGACTCATGTAAGCGGGCGTGCCGATGAACTGGTGCAACTGCGTATAGACCGTGTTGTCCGTCAGCCGGCCTTCCGTCGCCTTGGCGATGCCGAAGTCGATGACCTTCGGCACCGGCACCCCGTCGTGCAGCGTGACGAGGATGTTCGACGGCTTGATGTCGCGATGGATGATGCCCTTCTGGTGCGCGTGCTGGATGGCCTGGCAAACCTTGATGAACAGATCGAGCCGGTCTTGGGTGGAGAGATTACTTTGATCGCAATAGTCCGTGATGCGAATTCCACGCACCAATTCCATCACGAAATACGGACGGCCTAATTCCGTCGTTCCCGCATCCAGCACTTTGGCAATGTTCGGATGATCCATCATCGCCAGCGCCTGCCGCTCGGCTTCGAAGCGCGCGACGACCGACTTCGTGTCCATTCCCAGCTTGATGACCTTCAGCGCGACGCGACGGCGGACCGGTTCCTCCTGCTCGGCCATGAACACCGTGCCGCAGCCGCCCTCGCCGATCTGCTG
>JAYVSV010000069.1:0-17808 GCA_043775015.1 Verrucomicrobiota bacterium | reverse complement strand
GCTTGGCTGGTAGGCATGGCTGAGAATAATCCACCGCCGTTTTCCCAGCTACAATTTCCTTTCAGATTTTTCATGTTTTAGTTTCCGGAGGTGCCCATTGGAGATTTCCCGAACAAAACCAACCAACCCGCGCGGATCGGTTTTCAGTTGGAAGCGAATCCCTTCGTTGATTCCAAGGTGTGTGAAATAATCTTCAATTAAAAAAATACGCGAAAAGGAAAACTGTTCCACGAATCACGGGTTTTTCTAAATGAAAGCAATTTGCCGATTGACGCGCTTCCTGTCTCTCAACGATTTTATCCGCCGTTATGCAAAAAATTCAACGCGCGCTTATTTCTGTTTTCGACAAAACCGGTTTGCTTCCCCTTGCCCAAGTTTTGCGGGAGGCGGGTGTGGAAATTCTTTCGACGGGCGGAACAGCCAAAGCATTGCGTGAACAGGGAATTACGGTCAGCGATCTCAGCGCTTACACTGGTTTTCCGGAAATGCTTGATGGACGCGTGAAGACGTTGCATCCGAAAATCCATGGTGGACTGCTCTACGTGCGCGGAAATGCAGAGCACGAGGCGGCGACCAAAAAACACGAAATTAAACCGATCGATTTGGTCATAGTGAATCTGTATCCATTTGAGCAGACCGTGGCCAAGCCAAACGTCAGCTTGAAAGAGGCGATTGAAAACATCGACATCGGTGGCCCATCCATGCTGCGCAGCGCGGCGAAAAATCATGATTCGGTCACGGTGTTGATCGATCCGATCGACTACCCGACGGTGGCCGATCAAATCAAAGCGAACGGAAACACGACCACAGAATTGCGCCAGCAATTGGCCGCAAAAGTTTTCGCCCGCACGTCCAGTTACGATGGAGCCATTGCCACTTATTTGGAAAATCGCCTCGGGAAATCTGAATCGGAATCCAACAATTTACCGGCTGTTTTCCGGGTCAGCGCAGCGCAGGTGCAAACGCTTCGTTATGGCGAAAACCCGCACCAACGTGCGGCGCTTTATGGCAATTTCTCCAACTATTTCCAACAACTCCACGGAAAGGAATTATCCTACAATAACATTCTCGACCTCACCGCTGCCGCCAGTTTGATCGGGGAATTCGCAGGAGAGTTGCCCACTCTCGCTATTTTAAAACATACTAATCCCTGCGGTGTCGGACGCGGAAAAACGTTGCGCGAAGCATGGGAAAAAGCATTCGCCACGGATAAACAAGCGCCGTTCGGTGGAATTATTGCGACCAACCAAGTGCTCGATTTTGCCTGCGCCGAAGCGATTTCTGAAATTTTTAGCGAAGTAATCATTGCGCCCGATTTCACCCCCGAGGCACTGGCCGTTTTGCAGAAGAAAAAAAATCTACGACTGATGAAGCTCTTGCGCACTCCGTCGCAGGGCGGCGATCTCGATTTTCGCAGCGTAACGGCAAATTCAATTCTAGTCCAGGAACGCGATTTGAAACACGTAACTGCGAGCGACTTAAGAATTGTCACAAAACGAAAACCAGCCGAAGCCGAATTGAATGCGATGCTCTTCGGCTGGCGAGTCGTCAAACATGTGAAATCCAACGCGATTGTTTATGTGTCGAGCGCTTCAACGTTGGGCGTGGGCGCGGGTCAAATGAGCCGCGTTGATTCCAGCCGAATCGCCGTTTGGAAAGCGGGCGAGGCAGGATTATCGCTCGCGGGAAGCGTGGTTTGCAGCGATGCCTTTTTCCCATTCGCGGATGGATTAATGGCCGCGGCGGATGCAGGCGCGACTGCTGCCATTCAGCCGGGAGGTTCCGTTCGAGACAATGAAGTGATCGCGGCGGCGGACGAGCGAAACATGGCCATGGCGTTTACCGGAATTCGCCATTTTCGGCATTAACGGAGCAATTTGTAAATCAGCACAATTTGACCGAGGCTGAGCGCGACCAAGGCCGTCCAAGTCAGCCATTCACGAACGGCGAGTCCCTTTTGTTTCGTCGCGGTGAATCCAAAAAGGATCTTTGTCGTGCCGATTTCAATAGTTTGTCCGTTGCGCAGAATGGCCGTTTGGATAGGTGTTCCGTCGATAACGACTGACGTGTTTGACATCGTCGTCAGGTGAAACCCGTCCGGCTCGGTTAAATCGATTTGAAAGTGCTCATCCCAAACCCCGGGATCGCTGATGATTAAATTGCAGGAGGAGTTACGCCCGACAGAAAATGGAAAACGGCGGGCAACCACTTCGGTTCCCGCCGTGCTTCCAGAAAGAACTTTGAGCTGGATCATTACATCCAACGCTTCGGAACATGAATGTAATCACCAGGATAAACGGGTAAATCGAGGCGGGGATCATTCAACGCTTTGACGCAATTGATAATGTAGGTCTTGCCGTTGGCACGAGTCAGACGAACCTTTTTCCGATCGGCATATTCGGAGAAATCGCCAGCCGATTGAATGGCCTTAATCACCGTAGTACCGCCAATATAGACGTCACGTTTCGGCGTTCTGACTTCGCCACCCACCGAATAATAACGGTCCGGTGCGGTTACCGTGACATTCATCGAAACGTAGAATTTGCGATAAGACTTCTGAAGCTCATTTTGTAGGTCCCCCGTGGTTCTCCCGGCGGCTTGCACTGAGCCAACTAATGGAAGAGTAATTGTGCCATCTTCTTTGATTTGCTCTTCCTGTGTGGGCAACTGCGTTGAACTTGCACTTACATTTGAAAACATCACCCGAATAGTATCTTGAACGCGCAACTGGCCACCTTCATCGGTGTTTTTTACACTCGGCTTTTCAGACCCTCCCGGATGAGAATCAGGTTTGTCCGTCGCACAACCAGCAACCCAGAGAGCCGCGAACGCCACCGCACCCGCCAACAACCAAGATTTTGAGATTTTCCGTACGTTCATAGTGCTAATCTTATACAAATTTCCTGTTCAGAATAATTAAACCTTCGGACTTTCCACTTTCTTCGCCGCCTTGCTATTTACGACACCTGCTTCGTCATCCTGTTTGGAGTATTCGTAATAACCGCTGTAGTAATAATAATTTTCATCCTGACTCATGTTGATGTTATTCAAAACAATTCCAACCAGATTGCCACCCACCTTTTGAATCATCTGTTTCGCGCGCAACGTCATCGGCTGCGGATATCGGCGGTATTGCACCACTTGCAGAACCATATCCATTTCGCTGGCCAGAATGGAAGCATCGCTCACGCCGAGCAGCGGCGGAGAATCAAAAAAGACGAAATCATAACGGCTCTTCAATTCAAGAATGAGTTCCTTCATTTTTACCGAACTCAGAATACCCATCGAACTGCTGGGTAATTTCCCGCTGGGCAAGAAGTCCAAAGTTTGCAGGGAGGTGGTCTGGATCACTTCCTCAAGGGTATTTTGCTTTAGTAAATAATTAGTCAAACCAATGGAATTGGAAACCTTCAACACTTTGTGAATACTCGGACGACGAAGATCAGAATCAACCACCAGGCAACGGCTCCCATTTTGTGCGAACACGGTGGCAAGGTTCAACAGGGTGGTCGATTTTCCTTCACCAGCGCCGCCGCTGAGCACGGAGATCGTATTCAGCTTATCGTTCTTGCGCGTAAACAAAACATTGGTGCGCAACACTCGATAGGCTTCCGCATGGGGGGTGTCAGGCCCCTCTTCAAGCAGGTTGCCCACATTTTGCGGAATCACACCCAAAACGGCTGCCTGCAACGCACGCTCCACGTCGTCGATCGTCTTAACGCTCGTGTCCAGGTATTCGATAAAGAAGGCGAGGCCGACACCGACAATCAACCCAACAATGACACCCAGCGCGATATTCAGTGGCTTGTTTGGTTTAACCGGACTTGGGTCAACCTTGGCAATGTCGGTAACCGTCACGATGGAGGACATCGGCAAATCTGTATCAATCGTTTCCGATTCGATTCTTAAATTAATGGCTTCTTTGACACGCTGTAGATTTTCCAATTCGCGCTTGGCATCATAATAGGAACGGTTTTTGTCTGACTTGCTGTTTAGTTCATCCCGTTTCGTCCGGACTTGAGCATCGATTTCCACAAGACGCGCTTTGGCTCGTTCCGCATTGGTTTTCAAGCCGTCGAGGATTCCGACAATCCTCTCATCGAGCTGGGATTGAACGGTTTCAACCAGAGCCTTAGCTTTTTTCACTTCACTATGCTCTTCAGTTAAATCCTTTGTTAAAGCGGTTAACTGCTGCTGACCCGACGTTAGTTTTTCCATCAAACTATTAAGAAGTGGATCCAAGGGATAAACCGTGGAAAGAGACTTTCTAAGTTGTTCTCGCGTGTATTTACTAACCCCGTCGAGCAGGGTTTGCTCTTCTGTGTATCTGGTCAAAGCTACAATGCGGTTTTGTTCCAGGCTTCTAATCGTGTCGGTGTCCAAAGTTTGAGTATTGATACTGGCAAATTCAAGATCGGGAATATCATTCGTCCGTCGTAGTTCGTTTACGATCTTCTGCTGAACCGTGACCTGAGCTTCTTTACTCTGAAGTTTTTCCTGGAGCGTATCCACACCGGCGGTTCTAGTTGTTTTACGAATTGCCAACCGGCTTTCTCGATAAATATCGGCAATCGTGTTGGCGATTTCTGAGGCTTCAGCCATGTCTTCGCTGTAAACCCAGATTTCGATCAAACTAGTGTTCCGTGATTGTTTCACGTTGATTTGACCTTTTAAAATTCTATAAGTCTGTTCTGTTTTGAGCTTTCCCGGAAGACCTCTGCGAGTGCCCCATTTTTCATTCAGATCCAGTTTTTTTATAACCTCATTCAGGACCGAGGAGGACTGGATGACTTCGAACTGCGTTCCAAGCCAGAATGGATCAAAAGGAGCATAAGTTGAATTTTTTTCAATTCCGGAAACTGCTGACACGTCTTTCTCCACCTGAATACGCGCCATGCTCGCATAGGTTTTCGGAAGCCAGAAAGTCACCGCTGTCGTTGTGACGACAACCAGCAAGAAAACCAGCAGGATGACGGTTTTGCGGAGCCGGATGATCCGCCAATAATCCAGAAAATGAAGTTTCATCTCTGGAGACTCAGGTATTTTAGTATCCATACATCAAAAAAATAAGAGGCTGACAATGTGCAGCCTCTCAACGAAATATCAAATTCTTATTTTAGTAGGTCGCTCGGACACCCACATAAACCCGGTTCCGCGAATAACTGCGTCCCGAGTCCGAGTCCAACCGATCAAAATTGTAACCGGCTTCGGCTGACACATGAGGATTGAAATGGTAGGAAAGATTCAGTCCTGGAAGGAAATAATACTCAACATTGCCGTCCTCCGTTCCACCATAGAACGTCGCTCGCTGACCCTGAACCAAAAAACTTCCGGTGAGGTCTGGTGTGATCTTGTGATTAACAGAAAGGTAAATAGCGGTAACTTCTTGATCAACCGTGACGTCACCGGAGGAATCAACGCTAAATAAATCAGTTCGTGCACGGGAGTGATTCCCTCCTACCTGAATGTAATCTCCTCGGCCATATAAGTAAGTGAGACTCGCATCAACATAAGGGCTGACGTTATCCTGACCATTGTTGTAATAATCCGTAAATTGTCCACCCACTCGAACTGAGCCCGACAACTGCGCATTGAAGCGATGGTCAACTCCGACATAAAGCCGGTGCGATCTACTATTGCGATCATCGCTAACTACTGGATTTGGATCGCTGGGATTTAACGCCTCGTCCCCTATGAAGTCTACGATCCCAAACTGGTAACCGAGGATTCCATCGGTATCCGACATTGCCCGCCACCGAAGATCGATTGAAGCGGCATGCTCAATACGATCCAGCAATCCAGACTTACTGGCATATCCCAGACTTTTCGGTGTATCGCCGTTCTTATCCTTGGTATTTTCATCCTGTTGGTAATCCGAAAACGTATTGGCGTATCCCAATTCAACGGCCAAAAGTTCCGTGACTTGATCTGTAAATTTAATGGTGCCAAGGTTGCGAATGTTGTCGCCCTCCGATCGCAATGGGCTCGTAGCTACACCGGATTGGACTTCAGGCTCTTGCGAAACCACAAAAGAATCGTCCACCTCAAGTTTATATCGCGGGGAAAAATCATGCGTAAGCCGCGCGTCAAATTTATGGGTTTGATCATACTTATGGTCCTGACGATCTTCGTAGTAGAGAAAGCCGTATTCATAGCTCAAGCCGATGAATGTTTGGTCCAACGAAAGATTCAACGAGGCAGACGGCTTGATCTCGTATCCAATACTGGAGCGTTTGAAATCTTTCGGTGACGTGGTGTAATTATCGTCATAGAAGCCACGCAGCGCAGCGGAAACACTCCACGGTTTCGACGCTTCAATCGGCGACAACTCCACCGAAGAACCTGCATGGATGCTGGATGCACTGATGGCAATCAAGCCCGCGGAAGTAAGGAACTTTTTCATAGTTTGATTTTTCTGCAAACAACCAAATGCGTGACGACACATTTATTTGTAAATTCGCCCCAATTCTTATGAATCACACCAAGCCTTGTCAAATATTCTTTTCGGCTGTGTCCCAACTATTTGGGAGGCATTGTCCATCGATCCCAATCAGTCACAAAGAATTGATCCGGCAGAAATCGTTGAGGAGATTTCTTCAGCGGAAACCCGTCCGGCACATCACCCTTGGACAGGCTTTGCAGAACAAATCGTCCCCAGCCTTTGCTGTCCTTGATCATTTGCGACAAAAATCGACCATCGATCGTCTTCGGCGTGATGTGAAGGGCGTGAATCGTTTTGATGTCATCGTTGATGGTAAAAAAGTCGTCCGGATAAACGAGGGTCAATGAAACAGATTGCCGGTCGCTGTACCAAGCCATCGCCCATGGAACGTCGCACATCACCAATTCGTCCGGCCGCATCCAACCGCCTGTCTCCTGTAACGTAGGTGGATAATACGGAGGATATGCCAGCGGACTCACCCGTGGTGGCAACAAAGTGAAAATCATTGGAGCCGCGATGATCACGCAAAACAAAAGGTTCGCAGCGTATCTCCAAAGAAGTTCTGGAAAAATAATCCGGTCGATCAATTCAAAATAAAACGCCACTCCAAATCCAAAAACCAGCGGGGCAAGAATAATCAACAAATTCTCTGAATTGTATTGAGGGAGGTCGCTCGTCAAATGGGTTTTTCCAAACGCTTGAACGATGATCAGAACGAAAATCGAGAACAGGAGAAAATAGCGCAGTCTGGATTGTGCCGAATGGCGCATTGGGGCAAGCAACCCCGCCAGAAAAAATAGACCAAGCCAACTTCCGCCCAATCTGGGGATTTCATTTTCCAGAATGTCCCGGGAGTTAACAAAAAGTTTTCGCGCAAAATCCGCCAAAGAAACTTTTGTGAAAACCGGCTCGGCTTGGAGCGAACGTTCCAATTGGTCTTCCTGAAAAGCCGGTGTGTTTTGGCAAATGGCGTATCCGGCGATTCCAAACGCGTTTCCGCTGAGTGAATAGTTACGAACCAACCAGGGCGAGACGACGAGCAGAAAGGCCAGCAGCGCGCCAGAGCAATTTCTTAAACGCCGGGCCGAACTAAACAGCAACAGAAAAACTAAAACCGGACCGATCAACCAACCGAAGGAGTATCGAGTCAGGCAGCCAAGGCCAACGAAAACGCCTGCCAGAATCGCCGCGAGGAAAGGACTTCGCCCGGAAACAATTTCCCGGGTTTGGCGCTCGAACCGCAATAGCATCAAAGCAGTGCAAAGGAAAATAACCATAAGCAACATCGTCGAAAGACCAGAAACGCTGAATCTCCAAAACAGGTCTGTTGCCGTGAACAACAGGGTGGAGACCCATGCGACGGAGGGGCCAAATAGTTCGCGCGTTATTTTGAAAATGAGAAGAATCGCCAAAAAGAAAAGGAACTGGTTGAACCCGGCAATCCAAAGTTCTGGTCCGTAGGCTTGGAAAATTTCAAACGGAATTTTGTAATCGATGGGCGCAATTTTGAGGAAACCAGCCAGCAACGTCGGGTATAGCGGCGGGTTGGCGAGGTCCGGATGCGGGGTCTTGAGCGAGGCAATTTTTTTGAGCTGAACCAGTTCGCTTTCGAGAGCCTTCCGGTCGGTGTCCGACAAATTTTTTGATTCCAACTGTTTGTCAATTATGGCGGCTTTCCGATCGGTTTGTGCCTGGACTAGCGCGAGGCTAAATGGCCGAATACATTTCGTCGTGTAACCTTCGCCATTGGAAATATTTCGCGCCAATTGCGACATATCCATGGCTTCTTCCGTGTTGAAACTCTTGAACGACATGATGTCGTAAAACATCGCAATCGCCACGAAAGCCAGCGCCGCCAGCGCCAACCGCAGCGTTTGTGCGCCTTCTCCTTCTTCGATAAAATGAATTATCTTTTGCAGCCAGGCTTGCATTTAAAGTCCTTCCAGTTGGTAGGTGTGAAGTTTTCGGTGAAGTGTGCGGCGGCTCATGCCCGTTTTCTCCGCAGCCAAAGTGCGGTTGCCATTCGATTCCTTGAGCGCACGGATGATCAAATTCTTTTCCGCTTCACGAACGCTCAAGGTCTTTTGCGGAAAGGCTTCCCCTCTCGAATTTGACACGTTGCCATTTCGCACATTTGCCGGCAAATCGCGAAAAGCAATCTTGTCTCCACGCGACAAAACGACGGCGTGTTCGATGGCCGTGCGCAGTTCGCGCACATTTCCCGGCCAGGAATGGTTGAGCAACGCAGCGACGGCTTCCGGCAGAATACCGTTGACGTTTTTTTTATTTTCACTGGCAAATTCACGCAGAAAATTTTGCGCAAGCAATGGAATATCCGCAGCGCGTTCCCGCAACGACGGCATAAGAATCTCAACGACGCGCAACCGGAAAAAGAGATCTTCGCGAAACGTCCCGGCTTTGACCAAGTCCTCGAGATTCTTGTTGGTGGCCGTAATTAACCGCACGTCGGACGAAATCGTTTTGTTGGAGCCGACGCGTTCGAAGGTTCGTTCGCCGAGGAAGCGAAGCAATTTGACCTGGAGCGTTTGATCAATCTCGCCAATCTCGTCGAGGAAAAGCGTTCCGCCCTGCGCTTGCTCAAACCGGCCCAATCGCCGTTCGTGCGCGCCGGTGAATGCTCCGCGCTCGTGGCCGAACAATTCGCTTTCCAGCAGCGTCGGCGCCAGCGCGGCGCAATGGACGGTCACCAGCGGTTGGCGCGCCCGAGGACTCATTTGATGAATCGCTTTGGCGATCAGTTCTTTGCCCGTGCCGCTTTCGCCCAAAATTAAAACGGTGGCCCGCGTCGGCGCAACCTGGCGAACAATATCCAAAACCTCGTGCATGCAAGGCGCTTCGCCGATGATGTTTTCCAAACCAAATTTGGTATGCAGTTGCTGGCGGAGCGAAACATTTTCCGTTTCCAGATTCTGCTGGCGCAGGGCGCGCGCGATCCGCATTTCCAATTCCTCTATTTGCAAACGGCCTTTCGCGATGTAATCGTCCGCCCCTTTTTTCATCGCTTCGACCGCCAATTCCTCCGAGCCATACGCGGTCATCAAAATACAAATCGGTGGTTTGGGAAGTGACTTGGCTCGGGCGATGAGCTTCATCCCATCTTCCTGCGGCAAACGAAAATCGGTCAGCAAAACCGCAAAATTTTCCTGCTCCAACAAATTCATCGCCGTCGCCGCATCGTCCGCCAGGTAAACGTCATAATGATCCTCCAGCGCGGCGCGCAATCCTTCACGTGTCGGCTTTTCATCATCAACTATGAGCAACATTGGTTTCATGCGTTGGCTTGCAATAATTTCGGCCTGCGCTCGTGCAACGGCAGCCAGATGCGAAACATCGTTCCTTTGCCGACGTTGCTTTCCAATTCAATTCGTCCGGCGTGATCGCGCACGATTCGCTGCACAATCATCAAGCCAAGCCCTGTTCCCTTTTTTTTGGTCGTGAAAAATGGTTCAAAAATCCGGTTCAATTGTTCCTGCGGAATTCCACCGCCCGTATCGGAGACGCTGACCCACACACCGTCGGAACCAAAACCAGTTTGCAGAGTGAGCGTGCCGCCTTTGGTCATCGCTTGCACCGCATTTTTGACGAGGTTAACCAGCGCTTGTTTAATTTGTCCCGCATCAATTGGCGACGCTGGCAATCGGTTGGCGAGATTTTCTTTAAAATATAATCCACGATTTTCGATTTCTGGACGAAGCAACTCAGTCGTCTCGCGAACCACGTCGTTCAGAGAGGCGAGCGCAAGTTTCGGCGGCGAGGGACGAATCGCCTGGAGAAACTGCGTGACGATGTAATCGAGCCGCGAAATTTCCCCCTTCGCGACATCGAGATATTTTTCCAACTTGTTGACGCTCTCTTCGCGCTCCACGGCAAACGAGGGGTCTTGCTCGCCACCACGTTTCGCAAAGCGGGCAGGCGCGGGATCCAAAATTGATTGGCGAAGCTTCTTCGTTTCGCGCGCCATCAGTTGCAGATGAATGTGCAGCGCATTCAATGGATTTCCAATTTCGTGCGCGACGCTCGCCGCGAGCAATGTTAACGTGTGCAACCGCTCGCTTTCGATGGCTTCGAACGTTTTCTGCCGCTGCTCAGTGGCGTCATGCAAAATCAACGCGACACCTGATCCGCTCGCCCCTTCCCCGTCCAGCGGCGCGACGTAGAGTCGGAAAAATTTTACCGCAGGATAATTGATCTCAAATTCATGGCGTACGACGCGCTGGTCGCTGCGCGTTTTTAACAGTTGGTGCAGTTCGGGCAGATAATGGGAAATCGTTTCGCCTTCCGCAATTTCATCGTGCCAATTCAGAATGCGCGAGACCGCCTGGTTGAAATAAATGATGCGACCCTTTTCGTCCAGCACCAGCACGCCGTCCTCGATCGTGTTGAAAAGGGTTTCGAGAAAGCTGCGTTCACGAGCCAGGCGTTGCACCACGGTTTGCAATCCTACGGCGTCGAGCCGCCCGATGCGCCCAAGAACCTTATCGAGAAAACTGGATTTGGGGGGCATTTGTTTAGTGAATGACGGCTTACGGACGAAGCAAGGTCGGAGCGCCGGGTTGCGCAAAACGTCTTCGAGATGCGCCCCGCACTTGCTCCTCACCACTGATCAATTTCGTTAAAACCATTTTCGTTTTTTAAAATACAAATAAGTCGCGACGGTGCTGATCACCGTCACAAAAATCGCGATCGGATACGCATGTTTCCATTCGAGTTCGGGCATGTCTTTGAAATTCATTCCATACCACGTTCCGATCATCATAATCGGCGTCGTGACAATGGTGATTAACGTCAGCAACTTCACCACTTCGCCCGTTTGGTTGGACGACATGTTCAAATAAACCTGCAAGATTCCCGTGAGCGAATCGGTGTAATTTTGCGCCATTTCGGAAATATGAAACAAACCGTCGTAAACATCGCGGTAGTACGGAACCAGGTGCGGACGAATCAACTTGAATTCCCCTCGCGCAAATCGCAACAACACCTCGCTTTGCGGCCGGATGATTTGCCGCAAATGTAAAACCTCCTTTTTGATTTGGATGATTCGATTGAGCGTTTCTTTGCTCGGACTTTGCAAAGCCTGTTGTTCGACCTCTGCAATTTCCAATGACAATTCATCGAGCGCCGGCTTGTAATTTTCCACAATGCCGTCGAGCAGCGTGTGCGCGACACGATCCGGCGCGCGCGCCACATGCACCGTGCTTTTCAGACAACGTTCTTCCGTCGTTTGAATGCTGCGCAGCGGAACGTCGTGGTAAGTAACGAGAAAATTTTTCCCGAGAAAAAAATTTAGTTCACTCGTCGCAAACACGCCATCTTTGCGGCTGTAATCCACCGCGTGAATCACCATGAAAAGATATTGCACGAATCGATCCTCTTCCTTCGGGTGATACTCCTCGACTTTTGGGGACGGACTTACCGTCACGCAATCTTCGATCGAAAGCGGGTGGAAATGAAAAATGTCCTCCAGAATAAATTTGCTCTCCTCTGGCGTCGGATTTTCGAGGTCAACCCAAAGAAACAGATTTGTGTCGGCGAGCAACGTCGGCATCAAAAACGTATCAATGTCTTTGGTGTGCAACTTGCCCTGTGTTGTAAAAGCGAACGAGCGAATCATGCGCAAATTCTGTTGCAAATTTGTTGAAACAATCGAGTCAAGATGACCCTAGTTTTAGGGAGAAGCCGCTGCGACGCAAGTGCGTTTGGTTTTTTCCATCGTGCGCAAACAAACTTGACCCCTCCTGCTTTGAGTTATTCAATCACTCTCAGTCAAAGTCTTTAAAAAATTATGAAAAACTCATTCCATTTTGCGAAACTGTTCAGCCTGACATTCTGTGCCAGCAACCTGATTGCCGTTCTAGCAATTTGTTTGTGCGCGCTGGCGGTTCCCGCCCAAGCCAAAGCGCCTAAAAAAGTTTTGGTGGTCACCGTTACAGTTGGCTTTCCGCACAGCTCCGTTCCGACTGCCGAAAAAGTTCTGACGGAGCTTGGAAAATCCAGTGGCGCGTTCACGGTCGTGGATATTGTTCATAGTGGACCACGGCCCAAAGACGAAGCGGCAGCAAAGGTCTGGATGGATAAACTCACCCGTGATCTGGCAGACAAAATGTCGCCCGAAGCACTAAAAAACTATGACGGAATTATTTTTGCCAATACGACCGGTGATTTGCCGCTGCCAGACAAAGAGGCGTTCTTTAAATGGATTCAATCTGGCAAAGCATTCATCGGAATGCATTCTGCGACCGACACCTTTCGCGGCCACACCCCGCTTGATCCTTACAATCTAATGATCGGTGCTGAGTTCAAAGGGCACGGCGCTCAAGTCGAAGTTAATTGCATCAATCAAGACCCGAAACATCCCGCCTGCAAAGATTTTGGTCCGACGTTCACCGTGAAAGATGAGATCTACTTGATGAATGGATTTGAGCGCGCGAAAGTTCACGGCCTGCTCACTTTGGACAAACATCCCAACAGCGGAGAACCCGGCGATTACCCGATTGCCTGGTGCAAAAAATACGGCAAAGGAAACGTTTTCTACACCTCGCTCGGCCACCGCGAAGACGTCTGGGAGAGCCAGTCGTATCAAAAACACATTTTGGGCGGAATCAAATGGGCGCTCGGTTTGGCAAAGGGCGACGCGAAACCGCAGACAACAAAATAGATGGCCGAATTCGACCTTTAGAAATACCACGACACACTTAGAGCAACGCCTTGCGCGTTGATGCCAAGATTGTGCTTCGCGATATTCGCATTGGAGATGTGTTGGTAACGGTATTCAGCGTTGAGCGAACAGCGCGGCGTCACGAAGTAACGAACTTCCGGCGCAACATCCAAGTTGAAATTAAAGGTCTGACCAAAAACATCGTGATCGGCGTCCGTCAGGGAAATGCGGTCTCCGATTTGCACGAATGGAATGAATCTCCAACCCGGTAGAACCAGGTTGTAGCGCAACCAAAAAGTTGCGCTGGCCACATAAGTTCCGTCGCCGACAAAAATACTCGAACCAGCGAGTTCTCCCAGAACTTCGAAATTGCCACGGAGTGACCCTGATTCCTTGAGGTCGTTCAGCATATAGCCGTATTGAACCAGGCCTCCGCCGTAATTGACGGTGGGCCGACCACCCGTCGCAATGAAGGGGGAAAATAAAACCTGCCCGCCTGCCGCCACTTCACTTTGCCCGGCGTTGAAATTTTTCTCGAAGTCGGTTTGCGAGGAATCGGCAATTTCGTCAGCTCTGGCAAATTCAAAACATGCCAAACCTAGAATAATCCCAAGTGCTCTTAAGAAAATCATGGCACATTTTCATGGCACTTTTTAAGAGGGCAAATGAATCTCGTCAACCGTTCTTCTGCTCTCAGATTTTCCTGCGGCTTTTCGAAAACGCTAATCTTCCGAGAAAAGATATTCCAAATCGATTTGAGAAAGGTTCCGGGCAAATCCCTCTTCGCCAAGCACGTCGGCGATGGTCTGCGCTTTGCGCTGTTGCAGATCCCAAATTTTTTCTTCAACGGTGCCGGGCGCGATCAAGCGATACGCATTCACGGTGCGGGTTTGCCCGATGCGATGCGAACGATCGATCGCCTGCGCTTCCACCGCCGGGTTCCACCACGGATCGTAGAGAACAACGTAACTGGCTTTGGTCAGGTTCAACCCCGTGCCAGCCGCGCGCAGACTCAATAAAAAGACGGAGCCTTTCGGATCGTCCTGAAAAGCATTCACCACGGCTTGTCTCTCTTTCGTTTCACCGGTCAAAATGTGGGTGGAAATGTTGCGCTGCTGACATTCCTTTTCCAGCAAGCGGAGCATCTGGACGAACTGGCTGAACACCAAAACTTTTTGGTTGTCGGCGAGCAGCGGCTCGAGCAATTCAAAAAGCGTTTCGGTTTTTCCAGAAGGAGAATCGCTTCCCACCAACTGTGGATGACAACAAATTTGCCGGAGCCGGGTGAGTGCGGCGAGTACGTGAATGGCACTTCTGCCCAAACCCTTTTCAGAAACATTTCCCATGACCTGCTCGCGACTGCGGCGCAGTTCCGCCAGATAAAGTTTGCGTTGTGCCTCGCCCAGATCGCAATCGCGACGCTCTTCAATCCGGTCGGGTAGATCGCGGGCCACCTGCTTCTTCAAGCGGCGCAACATCAGAGGTCGCAATTTCGAGGACAGACGGCGGCGGGCGATGCGTTGTTCGCTTTCAACACTTTCTCCGCGCGGCTCGTATTTTTCCGAAAAATTTTCTTTCGTTCCCAGAAAACCAGGCTGAATAAAATCGGTGATGCTCCAGAGATCAAGCAGGCGATTTTCGAGCGGCGTCCCGGTCAAGGCGAGACGTTGATCCGCCCTCAATTGTTTGACCGATTGCGTGATCTGCGCGTCAGGATTTTTGATGAATTGCGCTTCGTCGAGGATCGCAGCGCGGAACGAAAATTTTTGCAGCGCTTCCAAATCGCGCCGCAGCAAGGCGTAATTGGTCACGATCAAATCGTGTTGCGGAATTTGGTGGCGCAAATTGTGCCGCGCCGCGCCGCTTTCCAGCACGAGAACTTTCAGATGCGGCGTGAAACGCTCGGATTCGCGCCGCCAGTTGTGCAGCACGGACGCCGGACAAATGACCAGGGCCGGTTTGTGATCCTTGGGATTTTGTGCATGCAACCACGAGAGCCACGCCAGCGTTTGCAAGGTTTTGCCGAGGCCCATGTCGTCGGCCAGAATTCCACCGAGTTTGTGGCGCGTGAGATGGCAGAGAAAATCAAAACCATCTTTTTGATAGGGCCTCAATTCCGCCTGCGTGTTGGCCGGCAACGGTACCGATGGGATGCCCGCGAATTCAGCGAGGCTTTCACGCAGCGCCTGCGCTTGCGGCGAATCGACAAAGCGTTGCAACCCGGCTTCGTCCAAATGTGCGGCGTGCTCCAGCCCGAGGCGTTGAGGGATCGCGCTGAGACCATCGAGACCCAGGTCGGCGAAGGCTTCATGCGCAGTTTGCACGGCGGCGGAATCCAATTCGAGCCAGCCGGCGTCGGGCAAATTAACGAAGCGCCCCGTCGCGGTGGCGAGGCGGAGCAAATCGGCGGGCGTCAGTTTGAGTCCTTCGATTTCCCACTCGGTGGAAACGGAGAACCAATCGATGCCGCTGCCTTTCACCACCAGATGCGGTCGGATTTGTCGCGGGGCCAGAAACAAACGATGAAAGGCCGCGTCGCCAAGATATTCTGCTTCCGACGGGCGATCCGGCCATGCGCTCGCGAGTTTGCCGAGAAAACTTTCATTTGCATCGCCCAGCCACAAGCCGTGTTCGGGTGTGAACCAATCCAATCGGCGCAACCACTGCGCGGCGGGTTCCAGGCGTGGGTCGTCGAGGATTTCGGGTTTCGCGGTGGTGCGAAGCGTCGGTTGGTCCGTCTGCCATTCGTGACCGTTCCAGCGCCACAACGTTTGGTCGCGTTCACTGATTGCTTGCAAGCGAAGGCGCACCGTTTCGTTGGCCAATTCAAAAGTGAAACGCGGTTTGGCCGTGTGCGCCGTGCAAAGCTGTTCCCAATCGACCTCTTTGCTCGGCTTGGTTTTCCGCAACTTGGTCAGCAGGCGATGGCTGAGCTGCGTGACGGGAACGAATTTTTTCCTGGCCCACGCATCCAGCAGATCGGTGGGCGGACCATTGCGCAGCAAATAAAAGATGTCCCCGATCAACACAAGCGAAGGCCGGCCCGCCAGAAATTTCACCTGGTGCAGCGGATGCATTTCGCCGTTGGGCAATTGCAAATTGTGAGTGAAGGAAAGTTCATTCTCGATGCTTTCGAGGTTTGGTTTTAGTTCGGCTAAATGCCCGTGGAACTTGGCGTAATTCTGGTTCTCCTGGAATTGCAGGCGGGAGTTCTCACCCCACCGCACGAGCCACTGCAACAGTTCCAGCCCCGTCAAAGTCAGCGTGTCCCAAAGCCCCTCTGGATCAGCGTGCGTTTCGGCGAGCCACTGGATAAATTCCCAATCGGCCGAAGAGAAAAGTTCCTGTTCATGGGCGGAGCGCGTGGTTAGTTCGAGAATTTCGGAAAGCGTTTTTGGTTTCTCTCCGGTGCGCGGACGAAAGAGGAAAAATTTTACGGACAGAGAGAAAAGCGTTGATTCCTCAGCCGCCGGTTGTAACGCACAAACAACACGCAAAAGAGCGCGCGGCGAATCCAGATGAACGGGCGACGGAGGGAAAAGCCAATGCTCCAGTTTTTGCACCAGCTTTTGATCCTGCTCGGCTTGCTCCACTTCCGCAAAGCGATCGAGATTGGCGTGGGTGGTCAGTTCCGTCGGCAGCGGACGATTCGCCCGCAGAAATAAAATTGCCGTTTCTTCGAGGCGCTTCTTGCCTTTCACCGACATGAGCCGGGGCCACCATTCCTGCCCGGTAAAATCTTTGCGCGAGAGCGAAAGTTTTTCGAAATAATCTTCGAGCAAAAGCCAGGCGCGCTGGGAATCGGTGCAGTCGGAAAAAATGCGAAGCAGCTCAGTCCGTTCGGCGACAGCGGCCTTTGAATCGGATAATTCGCGCCTCAAATCCGCGAGGGCACCGTAAGTTTTGCTCAAAACCGTGTGATGCGCGTCATACTTTGTGGTATTTCCCGATCGAGTTGTCGAACCGTTATTGCGTGTCGTCTTGGCCATGAGTTACCCATTTAAGGCCCTGTATTCGGGCATAGAACGGGAGCTTTGGTCAATGAGAAAGCAGAAAAAAATGGGTTGTGCCAAGCAAAAAGTGTTTCACAATAAAATGATGTCCGTCGGAAATTTGCTTGTGTTGATCCAAGATGAGTCGGTGTCAGGCGAAGATTACCAACGTTATTCGGCAATTCAGCCGTGTAACAATTCCGAGATGTCCGCGTGTTATCGAACTATTCAATCGTGTCATTTTCAGATTCCCGCGTGCCACCGAGCATTCCCGCGTGCAGATCGAGTAAACACGTCACTTTTCTCAAAAAACCTGCCCGGATGCGTTGATCAACTACTAAATCCCACTGGAGGCATTGAACAAATACGACCGCGAACATCGGCCAATTTGAATCGTGCCGGACTGGAAACAGTCCGGCCTTTTTACTTTTATAATCTTTCTCGGGAAATTGCTTGGCAAACGATTGGCTCTGTTTGATAACTGGCCCGTCCTCTAAAACATGTAACGGAAAATAACAAAATAATTTGTGTAGCTTTGGCTACAGACTCATCCGAAAACCGCTAATTTTCGAGTCAACAGTTTATGTCACGCACGCGCCGCGCGCATCTTGACACTGCCCCCGCATCGACGGAGGGCCGACTTGCAGTCGGCTTTGCGTTGCCATGAATTTTCCGGGTAAGTTCCCCAAGGTGGCCCG
>JAYVSV010000068.1:0-65426 GCA_043775015.1 Verrucomicrobiota bacterium | reverse complement strand
GCTTGGCTGGTAGGCATGGCTGAGAATAATCCACCGCCGTTTTCCCAGCTACAATTTCCTTTCAGATTTTTCATGTTTTAGTTTCCGGAGGTGCCCATAAGATTAAGAATCCGAGGACTGGGCTTATTTCAATGGCAGTGAACACATAGTCTGGTATCACTGTCCGACACTCAAAGTTGAATGCTGAAAATCATTTCGCCACCATGGAAGATTCAATCAGGCAAATTCCGGCACGCACCCAGCGACAGGCGATGGATTGGAGTCTGGTCCTCACCAGCCAGGAGATCGGAACCACCATCGTGCACGAGGGAAACTGGGCGTTGCTGGTGGCCGAAGCGGACTACGAACGCGCCCTCGTGGCGATCGAATTGTATCGGCGGGAAAATCGTGGTTGGAAGTGGCGGCAAAAACTTCCCGGCACCGGATTGATTTTTCATTGGGGAGGCATCGCGCCATGTCTTTTGTTGATTGCTCTCTTTGTTGTTTCGAGGACTAACGGAATGGCGTTGAAAGAACTCGGGGTAATGGATAGCCAGGCTGTTTCGCATGGGCAATGGTGGCGATTGTTCACGGCAATCAGTTTGCACGCCGACGTTGCGCATCTTATTGCGAATGTGACCACGGGGTTTCTCCTTTTCGGGATGGCCATGGCGCGATACGGCGCTGGCCCGGCACTACTCGCCACTTTTCTCGCCGGAGCCGGGGGCAATGTCGCTGGATTTTTAGTTTACCCGGAGCCGCATCGCAGCCTCGGCGCTTCGGGAATGGTCATGGGGGCGCTCGGGTTGCTGGCCGTGGAAGGAATTGCCGCCTGGCGAACAACCCGGGCCACTCATTTAATTCGTCGTGGCGCAGCCGCCGCGTTCCTTGTTTTAGTTTTAATGGGATTCGCTGAAGGCACCGATATTGTTGCTCATGTCGGCGGATTTTTTTGCGGAGCCATCATCGGAGTTGCTCTGCATTTTTTACCCGCAATTGTTCGTGGCAAATGGGCCAACGGCCTCTCCATTTTGTTCCTGACTGGTTTGACCTTGCTGACGTGGTGGCTGGCGCTCAGATGAGGAGGGAAGACTCAGGAATTTAATGTTGAAAACGGTTCATCAATTCCACGACAAATCTTCCGGACTTTGCCCCGTCAACTTGTATTGCCATCCTTTCAAATCGAGAATCGTTTTCCAGAGGCCGGGTTCATTGTTGAACACCAAGTCGATCGTGGCGGGGTGAACCAGCCACGCGTCGTTTTTCACTTCTGCTTCCAATTGGCCCGGACTCCAACCGCAGTAACCCGAAAAAATTTTAACCTTTTGCGTACTCGAAAATGATTCGCCAATGTCCACCAAAGCCTCCAGTGAATGTCCCACGCTTAAATTGCTCAGAACGTTTGCCGTGGGAAGAAAAGTGTCGCTGTGGAGGAAACTGAGCGCCGCAGGTTGAACGGGACCCCCAAGAAAAAGCGATTGCTCTTTGAGTGCGTCGGGTAAATCGGCGACCAGCATCTCACCCACTTTGTTGCCGTTATCGCGATTGAGAACAAGCCCGAGCGCCCCCTCCGCATTGTGCTCGCAGATCAACACGACCGTGTGATGGAAAAACGAGCCGGTAAGTTTCCCGCCATCGAGAAGCAGTTGTCCTTTGAGATTTTTTACCAATTTTGCCATATCAGTCTCGCGCTCTAATTTGACGCAGACTTGCCTGTCTGACAATTGAGGATAAATTCAGGTCATGAAATTCTTTTTCCTGATTTTCACCATGGTTGTTTTAGGATCAACCCTCTTGGCCGGCTGCAAAACCGGTAGCCGCGAATTTATTCCAGGAAAAGGCTGGGTTCCGTCGAGATAATCCCATCTCCAACACTTCAGGTTTTCGAAAGCACTTCCACTTTGCCGTTGAACGACCTTTGGAATGCGTGCAGGCAACGTCCTTCCGTATCGATGAATTGCACGGTGGTTTTATCGCGAGCGACGTGGATGTGGGTGAACCCGAGAATCTTCTCCGTGAACCCGCGTTTCGAGGGCGCAACGTCATACAATCCCGCGCCGCCAGCTCCTGAAACGATGAAGCTGGTCTTGTAACCTTCCACTTCGAGATGTTGCAGGTTATGATCATGACCGGCGAGATAGAACGAGATGGGATTTGCTTTCAGATGTTCTCCCAATTGCTCGATTACCTTGGAATTATCGCCGCGCTTGACCGTTTCGCCAAACATCGGGAAGTGACTCACCATCCATTGCCAGCGCGCCCCGGTTTTCTTTTTCAACTCCGCTTCGAGAAAACGTTTTTGCGCGAGCTTTTCCTGCGGAGTCAACGAGCCTTCAATCGTATTGCAATCGAGAAAAATAATTTTAACCAACGGCTTTTTAGCGTCCGGCAATTCCACCGCATACCATTTCGCCGGCATTTTCCAGCGTGAATCGGGATTGTCCTTCGCGTAATCGAGCTGGATTTGCGCCTTGGCCGGACCTTGGTTGGAATCGTATTTCGGGCCGTAGTCGTGATTGCCGAGACAGGCGTAAAACGGGCAATTGAGTCCGTCTTTGGAATACATTTCCTCGAAGTGAATCGTGAAACGCTCCGGCGTATGCTTGCCGTAAAAATTGTCTCCCAACGCCAGCACTGCGGTGAGAGGCACGTTCAGTTTTTTGGCAAAGGCCGCCATCTGCAGCGCGACGGCTTTTTGATCTGCGTTGCCACGGCCAAAATCTCCGATGGCGAGAAAGTGCAATCCGTCCTTGGAATATTTCGTGTCCGGCGATTTCGCCTGCAAGGAATTCACCCATCCAGCCGTCAGGAAACTTGTGCTGAAAATGACTGTCCTCTTGAGGGCTTCGCGACGCGTAATGAGCGACGAATTAATGCGGCTTGCAACCTTGTCTATAATTTTTTTCGGCTTCACCCGCGCATAGAATAGCAACATTTCCCATCCCGGCCAACTTCATTTTTAGCTCTGCCCGAGTATAACATCTCCTGTTTTGCGGGTGCCACGCTGGTTTAAACAGACTCGGAGCAGTTGTGCCTCCGAGGATTTTATTATGAATCATCCTTTGCACCGTGTAACCCAACTCGCAAAATACTCGTCTCAAAAGTGTATGCTCGAATCTTTGTCATCTGCGCAGTGGAATTACTCGGCAGCGGCTCATTTGTTGAACCGCGCAGGCTTCGGCGGTTCACCTGCTGAAATTGAAAAACTGGTAAAACTTGGGCTGGATAAAGCGGTCGATTCTTTTGTCGAATACGAAAAAATTCCTGACTCAGCACCCGAACTCGGCTGGGCCAATCCGGATCCAGGCCGGGTCGATAAATTTCTCGCCTTCCGAAAAATGCAGGAACAATCGCGCAAGGAATCGCTCACGCCAGAAGAGCGCCGCACGATGGAAGAAAAACGTCGCGAAATGCAGCGCGATGAACAACGCACCCAGCAACTTCATATTTTGGAATTGCGCGGTTGGTGGCTTGCTCGAATGGCGAATGGCCCGCGACCGCTCCAGGAAAAACTCACGCTTTTTTGGCACGGGCATTTCGCCACGAGCGCTCAGAAAGTTCGCGATGCTTATTTCATGTGGCTGCAAAACCAGACGTTTCGCACGCTCGGTTCCGGCAATTGGCTGCAATTAATTTACGCCGTCGCCAAAGATCCGGCGATGCTCATCTGGCTCGATCAGGCGCAAAGTCGCAAACAGCATCCGAACGAAAATTTCGCGCGCGAAGTGATGGAGTTGTTCACTCTGGGCGAGGGCCATTACACCGAGAAAGATGTGACCGAAGCCGCTCGCGCCATGACTGGTTGGACAATCAATCGCTCCCAGGAGAAATACGAATTTCGCGAGGCGATGCACGATGCCAGCGAGAAAACCGTCTTTGGTAAAGCGGGAAATTACACCGGTCTCGACGTTCTGAAATTGATTGTCGAACAACCGCAGTCCGCTCGATTTATCACCGAAAAAATTTGGAAGTTTTTCGCCAGTGACAATCCATCGCCGGAGTTGATCGAAGCGCTGGCTTCTGTTTTCCGTGGCGCGGGAAATAATTTTAAGCCGGTCTTGCGCACGATGTTTCGTTCCAAGGAATTTTACGCCGACTCGGTGATTCGCACGCAGGTAAAAAGCCCGGTGCAATGGCTGGTTGGCAGCGTGCGGCAATTGGAGCGCGATCTGCCCGCGCCGCTGGTTTGCACGCAGTTGCTCAAAAATATCGGCCAGGAATTGTTGATGCCGCCCAACGTGAAAGGATGGGACGGCGGGTTGAGCTGGATCACCACCAATAATCTTTTGAACCGCTACAACGAGGCGGCCATGTTGGTGCTGGCTGAGGGAAGCCTGGCTGCGGACTCGTCCAATCAGCGGATGCGGAAAATTGAAGAAGTCGCGAACCGCATGGCGCAGAAGATGCCGGTGGTTAACGTCAGCAAAATTTTAAGTGTGGAAGAACGGCGTCAAAAAGAATTGGTCATTCCCGCGCTGGAAAAACGTTTTCTGCAAGCGAAACTAAAACCCAAACAGGCGCAAACGTTGCGCGATTTTCTCGACAGTCGCGGCGAATTGGATGACCAGGATATTCGCCACACCATTCGGCTGATCATGTCCACTCCGGAATATCAATTAACCTAAGCAACGTATGAAAAACGAAATCACTTTGAAAACACGTCGCGAATTTTTGCGAGGCACGATGCTGGGTGGAGCGGTGGCGTGGACGGTTCCAACTTTTCTCGCGAACACCTTTTCCGCATTGCAAGCCGACGCAGCCGATTCCTCAAAACAGATTGTGACCGGACGCGACTCGACCATTCTCGTCGTTTTGCAGATGGCGGGTGGCAACGACGGGTTGAATACGGTGGTGCCCTACAGCAACGATCATTATCAAAAGGCGCGTCGTTCGCTGGCGTTTTCCGGCAAGGATGTTTTGAAAATAAACGATTCGATCGGTCTGCATCCGGGATTGGCCGGATTCAAAGGACTCTACGATTCCGGGAGTCTGGGAATCGTTCAAGGAATTGGTTATCCGAATCCAAACCGTTCGCATTTTCGTTCCACCGAAATTTGGCAGACCGCAAGTGAATCGGAAAAGTTTGAGAAATACGGCTGGCTCGGTCGCTATTTTGACCATGCCTGCGCGGGTGCAGATCCCACCGTTGGCGTAAACGTGGGGCGACAAATGCCCCAAGCGTTCGCCGCGAAAAAACCGATGGGCATCAGCCTTGATAATCCACAGAACTACCGGTTCGTTTCAGGCGATAAAGCCAAGGCAGGCGAAATGAACGCTTCGGAGAAATCCTACCGCGAACTCAATCACTCAGAAATCGAGATGCAGAGCGATGATTCCAATTCCGGCGGAAGCATCGGCGCGGTGACTGGTTCGGTGAAGCACACTGGTTCGCCGCTGGATTTTATCGAGCGCACCGCGATGGATGCGCAATTAAGCTCCGACCAAATTCTCGCGATTAGTAAAAAATTTGAAAACAAAGCGAGCTATCCCGCGTCGCAATTGGGTGGATCGCTCAAGCTGGTTTCGAGCCTCATCGCGGGTGGTTTGCCGACGAGAGTTTTTTATGTTTCGCAAGGCGGTTATGACACGCACACGAACCAGACCGGCGCGCACGAGCGGTTGTTGCGCGACCTCGGCGACTCCATCAAAGCGTTCACGGATGACCTCAAGGCGCAGGGAAATTTTCAACGCGTTCTCGTGATGACGTTCAGTGAATTTGGCCGTCGCGTAAATGAAAACGCCAACGGCGGAACCGATCACGGCGCCGCTGCACCGATGTTTGTCATCGGAAATAAAATCAAATCGGGTTTGCTCGGAACCTATCCAAGTCTCGCGCCCGGCGATTTACAGAACGGCGATTTGAAATACACCGTTGATTTCCGCACGGTTTACGCCGGCGTTTTGGAAGGCTGGTTAAAAACGAAGAGCGAAGCGGTGCTCGGCAAAAAGTTTTCTCCGTTTCAAGTGGTTTGATCTGACTGGAAAAATTTCGTAAGCCCGGCGGGGAACGCCTTGCTCAAGGCGAGAACTGCGAATAATCTTCGCCCATGCCAGTTCTGCGCCATCGAACCTTATGGGTAATCGTCGCCCTGTTTTGTTGGGCCTTCAATACTTTTGCAGGCACCACCAATGATGTCGCATGGTGGAGTTTAAAACCGATTAAACGTCCGGCCGTTCCGGTCGCACAAGGCAGGCTCGCAACCCGCAATCCCATCGACCTGTTCGTTGCCGCAGAGTTGCGCAAAAACAATTTGTCTCCCTCACGCGAAGCGGACCAGCGCACGTTGTTGCGGCGGCTCTATTTTGATCTCACCGGTTTGCCACCTTCGCCCGAGGATCTGGTTGCATTTGAAAAAAGCAAATCGCCGCGCGCCTACGAAGAGGTTGTGGAAAAATTACTGGCATCGCCGCGTCACGGCGAGAGTTGGGCGCGACATTGGCTCGATACCGTCCGGTTCGCGGAATCGAATGGGTTTGAAATGAATCAACCGCGATCGAATGCGTGGCCGTATCGCGATTATGTCATTCGTACGTTCAACGAGGATAAACCGTTCGACCAATTCGTTACCGAACAAATCGCCGGTGACATTTTTGGCGTGGATGAAGCGATGGGATTTCTCGTCGGCGGACCGTGGGACCAGGTGAAAAGCCCTGACCCGGTGTTGACGGCGAACCAGCGCGTCGATGAGTTGCACGACATGGTTGGCGTGACGGGTTCGACCTTCCTCGGCCTGACGGTGGGTTGCGCACGTTGTCACAATCATAAGTTTGATCCGATCCCGCAGAAGGATTATTTCGCGATGAAAGCCGTGTTTGAAGGGGTGAAACATGGCGAACGCTCGCTGCGAACCGGAGATATGGAGGCTCGCAAAAAGGAGCTTGCCACGAAGCAGGAGCGACTGACCGAAGTAGAAACGGCGCTGGAAAATTTCGAGCCGCTCGCGAATCCGCTGACGACGGATGCAGTGCGGCTGCCGGTGAATGCGCGCAAAAATTTGGAACGATTTGCACCAGTGCAAGCAAAGCGTTTGCGGTTCACCATTTCCCGGACGACCAGCGCTGAGCCATGCATTGATGAACTGGAAGTTTTTACGACAGAGAAAACGCCGAGAAATATTGCGCTCGCGACCAATGGCACCAAGGCAAGCGCGTCCAGCGTTTATCCGAATTCAGAGATTCATCGGACAGAACACATCAACGACGGTCGTTACGGCAATGGGCGCAGTTGGATTTCCAACGAAGGCGGCAAAGGCTGGGTCGAACTGGAATTTTCGGAGTTGGTTACCATCGCGAAGGTCTTGTGGGGTCGCGACCGCGAGCAGCGCTTCACCGACCGTTTGGCGTTGGATTACAAAATTGAAGTTGCCACTGGAGCGGACGATTGGCGCGTGGTGGCTTCATCCGCTGATCGTCAGAAATTTGGCGAAGAAAAGAAATCGGATTCGCCTGCGCTTGCCTCCAATGAAGCGGCAAAAAAATTACTCGCCGAACGCGCGGAATTGAAACCGCGCATCGCCGAGTTGGCGAATGGCCCGATGGTTTATGCAGGGTCATTGGATGCGAAACCTGAAATGACACACCTGCTCTATCGCGGCGAAGCGATGCAGAAACGTGAAGAGGTAAAGCCTAATGCGTTGAGCGCTGTTCCAATAACATTCGTGCTCAACACAAACATTGGCGCAGCAATAAAAATTTCCGCCGACTTGACCGAAGACCAACAGCGTCGCCTCGCGTTGGCGCAATGGATGGTGAATCCCGCAAATCCGCTGACCGCTCGCGTGATGGTGAACCGCCTCTGGCAATATCATTTTGGCGCCGGCCTCGTCGCCACGCCGAGCGACTTCGGAAAAAACGGCGCGCGACCAACCCATCCCGAATTGCTCGATTGGCTCGCGTCTGAATTCATCGATCACGGCTGGAGTATGAAACACATTCACCGGCTCATCGTGAATTCCGCCACCTATCGGCAGGCGAGCGCTGCGCGCAAAGAGTGTGTCGCCATCGACGCGAACACGAAGCTGCTCTGGCGTTTTCCGCCGCGCCGTTCTGATGCGGAAATGATTCGCGACTCCATTCTGGCTGTCACTGGAAAGCTCGACCTGAAAATGGGTGGACCCGGTTTTAGTTTTTTCGAAGCGAATGAAAACTACGTGCGCGTTTACGCTCCGCGCCGCGAGTGGCCGCCCGAAACTTTTCGCAGAATGGTTTACGGCACCGTCGTCCGCCAACGCACGGATGGCGTGTTTGGCATTTTTGATTGCCCCGACGCCGGACAAATTGCGCCGAAGCGCAGCACAAGCACGACTCCGTTACAGGCGCTGAATCTTCTGAACAGTTCGTTCATCATGCAGCAGGCCGGGTTCTTCGCCGAACGTTTGCAGAACGAAGCTGGAGCCGATCCCTCCGCGCAAATTCGTCGCGCCTTTGCGCTCGCCGTTCAACGCGAACCGGATCGCAAAGAAATGGATGCCTCGAAAGAATTTGTTCGCGACGAAGGGTTGCCGTCGTTTTGCCGCGCCATGCTGAATGCGAACGAATTCATCTTCGTTTTCTAGCCATGAACGAAAACACCATTTCAAACGCCGGTCGGTGGATGCTGAATCGCCGCGACTTTCTGCGCCACGGCGGAACCGGCCTCAGCGCCGTCGCTTTATTGTCACTGCTGCGTGGACAAGAGCTACTCGCCGACAAAACTCCGTTGCAATGGTCTCCGGAAAAACCGTTCGCGCCGCGCACGCCCCATTTCAAACCTAAGGCCAAAAATGTCGTCGTTATTTTTTGTTCCGGCGCTCTGAGCCATCTCGATGCGTGGGATTACAAGCCGGAGTTAATCAAACGCCATGACCAGCCGATGCCCGGCTCCGCTGGACTTGTTACCTTTCAAGGAGAAAATGGAAATCTCGTCAAGCCGATCTGGGAATTTCGTCCGCGTGGACAATCCGGCAAAATGATTTCTGACCTGTTGCCGAACCTCGCCGATCTGGCCGACGACTTCTGTTTCATCCATTCGATGACCGCAAAGTCAAACACGCATGGTCCCGCCGAAAACCAGATGAGCACGGGTTTCATTCTCGATGGTTTTCCAAGCATGGGCGCGTGGGCCACCTATGCGCTCGGCAGCGAGAATCAAAATCTGCCTGCGTTCGTCGCAATTCCTGATCCGCGTGGTGTGCCGCAGATGGGACCCAATCATTGGAGCGCTGGATTTCTTCCCGCCGTATTTCAAGGAACCGCCTTCAACGCGGAAAAAGGAATTCCCAATCTCGATACGCCCAAAGAAATTTCAGCAGTCGGCGAGAAAAAATCACGCGACTTTCTTAAATTTCTCAATGACCGGCACCTTGTCCAACATCCCGGCGACACTGATTTGAGCGCGCGCATCGCCAGCTACGAACTCGCCGCGAAGATGCAACTCAGCGCACCGGAAGTGGCCGACTTGAAAAAGGAAAGTGCTGCCACGCTGGAGATGTATGGCGTCAACGACAGCGACAAAGTGAAGGCAGGATTTGCGCGCAATTGCATTCTTGCGCGACGCCTGATCGAACGCGGCGTGCGCTTCGTCCAACTCTTTAACGGCGCTTACGCGATGGGTGAGGGCGTGGGAAATTGGGACGGACACAGAACTCTCAAATCACAATACGACGTGCATCGCACCATTCTGGACCAACCTTGCGCCGCACTCATTCGCGACCTCAAACAACGCGGAATGTTGGAAGACACTCTCGTCGCATTCGTCACCGAGTTTGGCCGCATGCCGACGTTTCAAAAAGGAGCGAGCGGTCGCGACCACAACCCGCACGGATTCACCGTCTGGTTGACTGGCGCAGGAGTGAAAAGAGGATTTAGCTACGGTGCAACCGACGAGTTCGGCTACAAAGCCGTCGAGAACGTGACAACCATTTACGACTTGCACGCGACCATCCTGCATCTGCTCGGCCTCGATCACCAGCGGTTGAACTACTACCACAACGGTGCCGAACGCCGACTGACCGATGTGCATGGCGAAGTGATCAAAGGTATTCTGGCGTGAAACGTTCGGGACGACACCAAGAACTCTTACTAGGCGTCAAACCAACAAAATTGATCTTCGATGATCAATGCGATCACCACGAGACGAGGTAGGAACCCTCTTTGTAGTCGCGGGTTTTGATAATGAGTCGATGGTCTGCTGCTTCAAATTTCCACGCATCACCTTCGAGCAAAATCTGACCATCCAGAGTGACATTAGCCGGTTTGTTTCGCGTGAAGACACGGAGGATATGTGGTTGTCGTTTTCCTGTCACACGGATTTTCAGAGACTTATCTGAATCGACAGACACGGTGGTCGATTCGGGCTTTGGATGGCTTTCAGGATGCCAGAGTGTGAATTCGCTTTTTTGATTTGGGTAGATAAGCCAGGTCGTGAAGCCAGCGGAATTGGTGTCGCCTAATCCGGTGTAGGAGCGGGTTACGTTTAGCGGAACGACCGCGCCATCGCGGACAAAGACCGGGAATTCGTCCAGCGGAAAATCGCGCGTGATCTGCTGGGGACCTTGGAGAACTTCATCGTCATGAAACAGGTAGCGCCATTGGCCCGGCGGCAGCACGACCGCGCGGGACAATTTGTCTTCGTGAATGGGCGCGATCAGGAAGTCATCCCCGAAGAGGTATTGAAATTTTCCAGTCTCCAGTGGTTGCATCAATGGCTCGCCTCCGTTGTGACAAGCGACGACGTGCGAATACATGTAAGGCACGAGTTCGGTGTGGAGCCATGAGAACTTGCGGACAATTTCAAGCTCCGGCTGCGAGCGTTTCCACATCCGGCGTTCGCCGTGGCCACCGTTTAAAAACAGACCGCAGAACGTCGAGAACTGCGCCCAGCGAATGTAAATGTTCGGCGCGATTTCATCATTTCCCGCCGCTGTCCCGAACTCCGTTTTGCCCGTCGATGACGAATTGATTTTCAATTTCCAGGAGGAAAGAATCGCGGCGGTGGCACGCCCAATGTCGTCTGGATTGCTGCGACCATTGTAGCCGGCAACATCGCTGCCAATGACGCAATAGCCGAGGCGCGCACTACTGAGAATATCCCGGATGGCACCTTCTATTCCTCGATCCTTTTCCTTCCAGGTATGCTGGTTGTCACCAACCCAGGTTACGGGCGCGGCATCGAGCGGTGCAAAACCTTCTGGATGACTCCACGGGCGGTCTATCGCGCGGATGAGCGTCGCGAATTCGGGATTTTGCGAAAGACCATTATGATATTCATCACGCGCGTAGTGGTCCATGTATTGGCGAGTCGTCATCCAGCCGGATTTGACGCGGTTGAATGGCACCGGAAATTTTCCAACCTTGCTTGAAAAAAACGTGTCGCACCCGTCCAGCTTCCACCCGTCCACGCCCCAATCTAAAACTTGTTTCTGCAAACCTTGCCACCATTTCATCGCCTCTGGATTCGAGTAGTCGATGAATCCGCCTTTGCCCTTCCACCATTTCATTTCATCGCCCGCAGCGACATAGCCATTGGTTCTGGCGTGGTCATAGAATTCTTGGGACTCCTTGACCTTGGTATCTTTGCTGTAGCTATCCACCATGCAAGTCATCCAGAGAACCACGCGGTATCCATTTGTCTGAAGGTCTCCGAAAAACTTTCCCGGTTCTGGGTAACGATCTTCATCCACTTTGAAATCGTTGTAGCGATGACTCCACGGACTATCGATCAAAATGGTGCGAACGGGGAAATCGTGTCTGGCATAACCAGCCAACAGCTCTTTGACGTAGTCTGCCGTGTTCACATCGTCTTCCCATACCCAACATTCCAAAGCCCAAGGCGGAGTGATGGGCACTCGTCCGTGACGCGATTTGTTGAACGGAATTCCCCAGAAGGGCAGGACGTAAATGAAGTAGATCGCGGCCAGCAGGAGAACGATCGCGATGGCAAAAAATTGAATGAGTCGAAACAACCATCTGCGTTTCTTTTTTGCAGGCGTCTTGTTCATCCTTCTACTTTGCTGATAGCTCAGTGCCTATCGTACGAATTAATTCCTCCAGATAGTCGGGGACATTCGGTCCAAAGAACGACATGAGCCTGGGTTCATAGCCATCCATGTGATAATAGCGCGAGCAAACGACGTAGCCAATGTAGTCGCCATTGAAACTGGTCATTGTGATGGTCTGCCCTTTTGAACGAAATGTTTCCTTGATGCGCAAACCGAGCTCGCCGCTGAAATCGCACGGTGTAGAAACCCAAACCGAGTCGTCCAGTTTGAAACCTTGCAAAAAACTGTGTTCACGCACCGGCAGCAATTTTGCAGCGAGCCAGGGCCGGAGCCGAACGCCGTCGGTCAACCTCACATTGAGTGGAGGCAGGGTGACATCCAGCCCAAGCATGGCCAATGCGATTGAGTTGGTGAGTTTGGTTTGGGGAAGTTGTTCGAGGAGTTTCCGCGCAAGAGCTTTACCCATTTTGTCTGCACCCTTAAATCCATTGTCTCCGGGTGACGGCGAGTGGCTTCCTACTTCGCCGGCGAGGAACACGGCAGTCCCGCCGGTCGCCTCTTCGACAGAACGTTGCCAGCACCCTGGATAGTCGGCGCTAAAATCCATCATGTTTCCAGAGAGAACCGTCGCATGAGCGGCATAGCTTCCTAGAATTCCCGTTCGACCTCCTTCTTGTTTCAGCACGATAAAGCTGAACTCCGGATCTACCTTGCCCAGTTCACCCACCAAACGATTTTTCACGTACTCCGGCGCGGCAAAACTGCCATGGCCAAATGAAGCAGGCCTCAGGTCAGCAACAGCGTCGCGAATGGCTGTGACAATTCGATCCGCGTACCAGGTTCGCGAACCCGGTTGGAATTTTCCAGAAAACCCTTCGGCAACCATGCCTTCTCCCCAACCACCAATGCTGCAATGACTATGCGTCGCGCTCAGATAAATTTGTTCGCGGCTCAATCCGAGTTCCTGGTGAAGTCGGGCCACCGCTATCTCAGTCACCTCAGGCGGAACGATCAAGGCATCTGCGCCAACCATCACACCGAGACGATTGCCAACTCGAAAGGCGACTGCTTTGACGTAGAGATCGTCATGCACTCCGGTTGCCGGGTGGCCGTGTCGATTGCCATAGCCCGCCAGTGGTAGAGCGCGGAACTGTCCTTTGATGGGATCGTCTTGCGGCGCATTGATGGTTGGAGTTAGAAGCGCACGACCGAACCCAGCCGCCAGTTCACCGCGTGTAACTATGTTTGTGGCAGTTAACTTGTTTAAGCGCGCAGTGGTTTCTTTGTAGTAAGGCTCGCGAAAGTATGGCCCGTAATCAACCCCATCCAGACACAGCACCAATCCGGTAACAATGAGCAGAGCCAACGCGACTACTAACCGAAGCGAAATGCGAATCCATTTTTTCATGCGTTACTTCATGAAGACCAGGGCAGCCGCCACTGTGGGATCTTTCTCGTTCTTGATGTTGAGCATTTCCGAGATGTGATTTAGGGCGGGGATGTAAACGAGTTCCGTTTTCGCCCCTGCTTTTTCCAGGGCGCGCTGAAACATTTTTGCCTGTGCTGGAAGGCTGAAGTAGTCCCATTGGCAATAGGTGATCTGGAACGGAGGTGAGTTTGATTTCACATAAGAGATCGGCGACGCGGCCAGGCGAAACTGGGGATCTTTGCCAAACGGTTTCTCCAAACCTTCTCCGATGTTAAGATTATAAACGCCACTCCACGCTAAAACACCGCGAATTGTTTTCGGAGAAATCTGGTGTGCGGCGAGGTAATGGTCGTCCAGAGCTAACAATGACACGAGGTGCCCGCCCGCGGAATGGCCTGCGATGTAAATCCGATTGGTGTCACCACCGGATTCAGCAATGTGTTTGACCGTCCACGCGAAGGCGGCAGCGACATCTTCAATCTGTGCCGGATGCGGGTACTTCGGAGCGAGCCGATAACTCGGCACCACAGTGAGATACCCAGCCCGGGCGTAACGATTTCCAAGAGGTGGATATTGAGAGCGATCGCCGGTTCTCCAAGCGCCTCCATGAACAAAAAACAAAACTGCCGCGTTAGTTTTTCCTTTGGGTGTGTAGATGTCGAGTTTGTGTTTGCCGGCATCTTCCGGGGCACCTTCCTGGTAAGTAATATCTTTGCGCACGCTGACCTCAGGAGAAATTTCCATCGACGGCATGAGCGCTGCCAGTTCAATCAAGTCAGGCGCGTTCAGATAAACCGGGTTGGAATAAATCCATGGGCGCTCTTCACCTTTAATGACCAAAGATGCTTCGAGACGGAAGTCGCCCGTCTCTTTGCTCTCGAAGGTCAGATTGGTTCCGGTTGTTTCCTGAACCATCACGCTGCCGCGAAACAATCGGAGTTTTGCGGGCTGTGGGGTCAAGGCCATCACTTTCGTGCTGCCAAAGGCGGTTACTGAATCGCCCATCGTGAAAACGCCTTGATTATTCATGGCCCCAAACATGAAGCCGGTTGGATCACCGATGCTGTCGTTTGCCACATACAAATGACCTCCCGCCAGCGCTTCGTGAATGAGTGGTTCGTTCAGGCCACGAGCAAGGATGTGAGTTACCTGGTTGCTCAGATTAATTTTTTCCGGGTTGAGCATCGCGCCCTTCAACCCGATGGAGTTTGTGTCGGCTGAAATGTGCGACCCGCTTCCCGCAATCGGTTTGCCGTCCGCTGAAAATTTCGGGAACCACAATTTTCCCTCGCTGAGTAACGCGCGAAAATCTTCATAAAGTCCATGAGCCAGTAGCGGGGTGTTGTCCTCGGCACGCACTGATCCCAAGCCCAGCCAACCGATTGCGCTTAAAGTTGCAATGATCAGGAAAGTTGATGTTGTTTTTCCCAGTGAGTTACTCTGTGGGCGAAGAATGAAATCGTTCTGGGGATTATCGGAAGGTAAGCACGTTGGCATAAATGTTTTCAATTGGTTGCGCGGAACTCTAGCACCCGCTCATAGACTGTCGAAACTATTTAATTTTGTGGAACCTGCGTGCGATTCATGAGGTAGGCAATGAGGTCACGAACCTGCGTTTCGTTGAGCGCTTCGAGCAATCCTTCCGGCATGAGTGAAAGAGAAGACTCCTGAACGCTCGCCAGTTCGTCGCGATTCAACGTTACGGTTTCGGTCATGGTTTTCAACGTGATGGTGCGCTCGGTTTTTTCTGAAACCATCCCATTCAACGTTCGGCCATCCTTGAGTCCGACTACCGACATGCCGAAGTCCGCGTTCACTACTGCACTGGGATCAATGATGTTATCGAGCAAGTAATCCAGATTATCGCGACCCGAGCCGGTCAGGTCCGGGCCGACCCTTCCGCCCTGGCCGTAAAGTGTATGGCAGACCGCACAAGCTATGTTGAATACCGCGCGGCCCTGGCTTTTGTCGGCGGAGGCGAGCGCGGTGGAAGATAACTTTGTTTTCATCTCCGCGATGGATTTCTTTTTCTCTGCCGGGCTGTCGCGCAGTTCTCCCCAGACCTTGGCCAGTTGTTGGGTGAGCGCCGGGTCATTCAGGCTGCGAACCTGCCGCGCATGAAAGGGCGTCATGTCGGTTCTGGGAATTCGACTTGCGTACATTTCATCCAGCAAAGGCCGCGCAAACGTCGGGCGCGATACCAGTGTGTCCATGACCGCACCCCGTTCGGATGGATGAAATTGCTGATAGCTTTTCGCGATTTTTTCACCAATGGCCGGATCGTCGAACAGGGCCAGTCCACGGACGGCGGTGGAGTTGAGGAATTTTACTTCGAGCAATTGTTCGCAAATGATTCGCAAGTCGGACGGCTTGTTTTCAATCAAGGTTTGCAACGCAGCGCGGCGAAATTTTAAATCAGCCTTTCGATCTAGGGCGATGCGCTTCACTTCATCAAGCGCCCGCCCATCGCCAAAGACCACGCTTAAATCGCGCACACGGTCACGCAAACCGGGGTTCGGCGAACTGGACAAACTTATTTGCAACGCATCCCACGACGGAGGCTTTGGCGCCTTGCGCCAGCCGCGCAGTGCCTCGGACAACCCGGCGAGAATGTCGATTTGAAATGCTTCTGATTTGGTTGCTGTTGATTTCAATAATTCATTCAACGCGACGGGATTTTTCTCAATGTCCTCACCCAATCGGCGCGCGATCAATTTGCGCGTAAGCGGTATTTGGCAATTTGCTCCGAGCGCCGACAACGGGGTGGGCGAGAAATCCCCGAGTGGAATGAGGCCATACCAGATCATCAACGGTAGATTAGGATCGTCGCCATCCTCAGCATGGGCGAGCAACGACGCGGCAAGCTCAGGGCGTTGCGTTACGGGCAGTCGTTGCAGCAAGGTGGCCAGCGCGAGGCGGACCAGTCCTGAAGAATCAGACTTCGCCACTCGGGAAAACACTTGCAGCGTTTGGCTGACCGATGCCTCCGTTCTGTGGGCTGGTCGTGAGGACATCACGGTGTCCAACGGCCACAGATCACTGAGCAAACGAATCGCCCAGGTGCGAACAGACTCGTCTCGATGCTGCAATTGTTTGAGCAAAAATGTTTCGTCGGCTCCACCGATGTTGTTGAGCGACCACATGGCACGCAGTTGCATGACGGAATTTGTTTCACGCGCGAACATTTCGAGAAGTTGAACTTTCGCCGTTTCGAATTCGCGACCCGTCGGCGCACGTTCGGCCAGTTGCAAACGTGCCTTGCGCACGAACCATTCGTTCTCGTGGAGTTGTAGCTTGACCAATTCAACCACCGTTAATTTCGCGAGATCGCCGACCGGAGACGGTTTCGCATCGCCATAAGTTATTTTGTAGATTCGTCCCGAAGTGCGATGCACACCGGTGTTCTCGTGGCATTCGCCCGTGTCGCTCCAGTCGAGCACGAAGACGCCACCGTCCGGGCCGTAACCGAGTTCCAATCCGCGAAACCATCCGTCGCCAAAGAAGAAAGAATCGTTGCCGTGTTTGCCCACGTAACCGGAGCCGGAGCGTTCGAGGATTTCCTGGTTTGCCCGGCGGCCAAACAAATTCAACGTGAACAAATGGCCACGATATTCGGCGGGCCAATTGTCGCCGCTATAGATCATTGCTCCAATGTGCGCGTGGCCGCCACCCAAAGAATCGTACACGCCATCACGCGATTTTCCCCAACCCTTGGCGGTATCGAAGTGCCAATGGTCGGCGTGCATGTCCATCAATTGGTAGGCGCGCGGGTTGGGATCGATGGTGTGACCGACGAGATAATGTGTGCCTGGAATGATGTGCCATAAGTGGCCATTGACCGTGTTGATGGCAAAAGCTTCGCCGTATTTATTCCAATCGTGGCCCCAGGAATTCATCGGGCCTGAAGTGAGCACTTCGACGATTTTCTTTTTCGGATGATAACGCCAAATGCCTCCAGGAATCGGCAAGCGTTCGTTCGTCGGAGTGCCGGGGACGCCGATTTTTCCCGGGGCTGACGCACCACAGCGACCGTAGAGCCAGCCGTCCGGCCCCCAATGAAGGCCGTTGGCGAAATTGTGATAATTATTTTCCGGGACGGTGAATCCATCGAGCACTACTTCCGGCGCGCCATCAGGTAAGTCGTCACCATTCTTGTCGGGAAAGAAAAGCAACTGTGGTGGACACATCGCCCACACCCCGCCGTGGCCGATCTCCACGCTCGTGAGCTTTTGTACTTCGTCGGTAAAAACTTTCCGGGAATCGAAATGTCCGTCGCCATCTTTGTCCTCGAAGATCAGGATGCGATCGCGCAGGTGCAGATCAAATTTCAGCGAGCGCTCAGCATAGGTGTAATTCTCCGCGATCCACAGCCGCCCGCGCGCATCCCAAGCCATTGAGATCGGATTCCGCACCTCCGGTTCGGCGGCGAACAGAGTGGCTTTGAAGCCGGGCGGGAGTTTCAACATTGCGAGCGATTGCTCAGGCGTGGGCGGCACGGCGTTCGTGTCCTTTTCACTGTTGTAAACCGCCGGAAAATCCGCCGCGCGACTGGCCGTCACAAAGAACGCCGTCGCCAGCAGGCACGAAGTGAGGGGAAGTTTCAAAAGTTTCATTAATGAACGAACCAAGCACAGCGACGGCGGCCACGAGACGCGCCGATTGCAACCGCGACGGCCCGCCGACGTTCGCTGCTGGTTAGATGCCGTCCTTTCTTTCATCGTCTCAGTCAAAAATACGTCCGCCGAAAAACGCCTTCCAACCAACCAGACTGATCCAATGCATCAGCGTAGAAGGCCAGATAGAGCCGGTTGTGAGGTATGCCACACTAGAACAGCAGCCAAGCAAAGTGGCTAACATAAGGAAGCCGGGGTCTAGGAACACCTCATGGGCATCAGTCTTCAGAAACAGACCATTTAGTGGATGCCAAAGGACAAAAAGTACCAAAGCGATTACAGCTCGGCCCAGTCGATACCGGGCCGAGGCAGCTATTTTAGGATCGTAGAGAAATGCAGCGCGAAAAAGCAGCTCCTCAGATAAGCAAGGCACGAGGAAAGCAATAGCCGCAAACCGGACGAGCCTATCAGGAGACCCACTGTATGTTTCCACACGAAGCGAGCCGGTCGCCTGCCCCAGCGCGAAGGCAATCACAACATAGGCCAAGAACACCCATAGGCAACGCAACCAGCCTTGGGTATCCGGCAAAGTGGTCATTGATCGAACCACCCTGCGAATGACCTTGATAAATACCGACATAGCTTGTGAGCGCGGAGGCATCTAACATGTAATAGGCCAGACGTGGGTTTGGCCTAGTGGCAGACAGTTGGCCTAGTTTTGGTGTGCATGGGCTATTTTTAGAGTGGCGGCCGGGTTTGAGCAAGAGGTTTTTGGCCTGGTGGATGAGCGCTTTTACCACCTCGCTGGATCCTCCGATGGAACGGTTTACTTCTAATTCCCGTGCTTTAGGATATCCCAGCCCGTGAACTATCCTGCGGCTCATCAAATCACGCGAACAGTTTGGTCACTGCCTTGGCCTTCACCAATTCGCGCGGTTGCTTCAGGTGATTGTAAACGATGGTCTCCGGGTCGATGCCAAATGCGTGATACATCGTCGCGAGTAGTTCGGTCGGATGAACCGGGTCTTCGGCCGGGCTGCTGCCGGTTTTGTCGGACTTGCCATGGACGTAACCGCGTTTGATTCCGGCGCCAGCAATAACCGAGGTGTAGCAATACGGCCAATGATCGCGACCGTCCGCAGTATTGGAATTTCCCGAAGTGCTTACCCCTTTTTGCGGGCTGCGTCCAAATTCTCCAATGGCCACGACCAACGTGTCCTTGAGCAAGCCACGTTCGTCCATATCCGCGATGAATGCAGCCAAACCGCGATCGAGCATCGGACCGGATTGAGTCCCCATGCGCTTGGTCAAATCGGAATGGTGATCCCACGAATGGTTGTCCGAGTTGGCGACCTTCGGCCAGATGACTTCCACGACACGCGTGCCGGCTTCGATCAACCGCCGGGCGAGCAGACAACTTTGCCCAAAAGTATTTCGTCCATACCTGTCGCGTGTCTTCTCATTCTCCTGGGTGAGGTCGAATGCGTTGCGGGCACGGCCCGAGACAATCAGGTTCAGAGCGCGCTTGTAGTAGTCGTCGAGGTTGTAATTCTCAACCGCTTTCTCGACATCCGGCATCGCGGCTTCGACGGCTTCGCGCAATTGGGCGCGACGTTGGAGACGCAGGGCAAAAACTTCCGGTGGCAACTTCAAATCGTCCACGCGAATGCGATCCATTTTAGCCATGTCCATGTCGTCGCCGTCGGGGAACAAGGTGTAGGGATCAAACGCCTTTCCGAGAAAACCAGCCGTGCCGCCCTTGCCCACAACGTTGGATTCCTGGAGTGGCCGAGGCAACATCACGAACGGAAGCATCGGATCAGTCACGGGACGCAACCGAACAATTTGCGAGCCGAAGTTGGGAAAATCTTTTGGATCGGGCGGCTCGAGTTGACCGGACGGGCTGACCTTGTCGGTCGTGTAGCCGGTCATGATTTGGTAAATCGCCGCTGTGTGATTGAACAAACCATTCGGCGTGTAGCTCATTGAACGGATCATGGTGAATTTGTCATTCACCTTTGCCAGCTCGGGCAAAACCTCGGTAAAATTTATCCCGGGAATTTTCGTGGAAATCGATTTGAAGGAACTGCGGATATTGTCGGGCGCATTTTCTTTCGGATCCCACAAATCAAGATGGCTCGGCCCACCTTGCAAATAAATCATTACCACGTTTTTGGCCGTGCCCCAACCCGGGCCGCCGGCGTGCTTGCCCGGTTCGCCGGCGAGCGCTTGCAATTTGAACATGGATCCGAGCGAAAGCCCAAGCATGCTGGCGCCGCCGACCCGCAAAAGATCGCGCCGCGTCATTTTCAAATGAGGATCGCAAAGGTCGCTACATGTTCCGCCGGGTATTTTGATCATATTATTTTCCTTGGGCTATGGCTTTTTTCGTTCGGCAAATGGGTTAATGGTTGAATAAAAATCCGGGGCTATTGATTAACGCCCAGGTCAAATCCTGCACGACCGTGAGTCGTTTGTTTTCGCTTTGCTTGCCACTGGCTTGCGCATCCACCCGCAGTTGCACCAGGTAGGGGTCGAGGCGAACCGGCTCTTCCGCTTTGGCCAGGGCTTTCTGCAACTCAGCCAATTTGGGGTCGAGCGGCAAAGGCGCGACGGCGTTGACGGCAGCCTGTTTGCGCTTCCAGAATTCAGCATCTGAATAGCGGTAGAAATCGAGGATGGCTGATGCCTGTTCGGGCTGGCGCTGTCCGGCGGGTGCGCGCGCGGCTTGCACAACTCCCTCTGGAAAACCGAAATCCAAAGGTTCTGCGCCAGCGGTCAGGTAAACTCGAAACTTGCCCACCAAAAATTGATCTCCGAAATTTTGTTTCAACACCAGCCGCAACGTCACACCGTTCGTGCTGGCAATCGGTTTTTCCAATTTGAAGGTCGCGGTGTGGCGCTGAATGCCGGGTGCGCCACCGATTGCCCAACCATTTTTACCGGACTCAATTTTTCCATCGATAGCCTGAGATGCGGAGAAATCGGTCTGAGAAAAATCAGCGCGCGCGTCGGAAAATTTCGCGGCGACATCGGGTTTGTTCGTGCCTGTGGCCCAATTCAATTCCAATTCGCTCAGGACAAAGTTTCCGTCTGGCGAGCGCCCAGGTCCGAATTTCGGAAGGATTTCTTCAGGCAAAACTTCGAGCATAATACCGGTGATATTCGTCTGCGGAGATTCGGCCAGGAGGACGAATTCCGCCGGACTTTTCCCGCCCGAGGAAGTGATGGAGCCGTCGGATTGCCGGGCCAGTTTATTCTTACCGGTGGCCGAAATTTTTTTGGGATCGATCAGCAACCAGGTGGTTTTGGTATCCGCTGGATTATTTTTTGTTTCCCAGAATGCGGCCTGGGCGGGAAGGAGTTTTTCGTATTCCTTCAATTCGCGTTGCGTGAGAGCAAGTTCGGAGTTGCGCCGCTTTTCCAATTCAGCCCTGAGGCTTTTCGTCATCTCATCGTAGGTGACTAGGTTGGTCTTGGAGAGCGCAACCGATTCGTCGCGCTTGCGATTGAGTTCGGAAATTTCCGGGGCTAACTTCGATTCCAATTTGCCGAGTTCGTTCGTGATGCTCGAATTGTCATATTCAACCGAACTCAGCAGAGCTAAAACGCTCTTGGTTTCCACTTCAGTGGCAGGCCGGTTGACGACGCGCAGGAAAACTTCGTTGATTAATTTCTGATCGTTCTTTTCCGACTCGACCAATTTCGCCAGTGAATTGGTTGGCTCATTGATTGCGCCGGAAATAGTTGACCCGCTGAGCAACGCCATGACGGAGCCGAGACCCATGCTGCTGCTGCGCTCACATTCACAGGCGCTCTCGCGCACAGGACGTCCGAGGGTGGCGAGCAACCCGCTGCCCACATCCATGGCGGAGTCGGCTAATTGCGTGGCGCGCTGCCCTGGTTTTGCCCCGGGAATTTGCAGAGTGCTGCCGGTTACCCTGAACACGGCGTCGAAAAGAGTTTCCGCCGGAAGACGGCGCGCAATCGCATGAGAATAATTCACTTTGTCATCCTCATTCCACTTGGTGGGCCGGATGGTGAGTTGATACGTGCGCGATTTGCAGATCATTTGCACCATGTGGCGCGTGTTGAATTTGTTCTCGATGAATTGGCGGGTAAAATAATCCAGCAGCTCCGGATTGCGCGGGGGATTTCCGGCGCGAGTATCGTCCAGCGGTTCGATGATGCCCGCGCCGGTCAGATAACCCCAGAGGCGATTCGCATAGCTGGAGGCGAAGTAACGATTCTCTGGCGTGCTGATCCAGGCAGCGAGTTCCTCGCGACGCGTGGTTTTTTCTTTCGACTCGGTCTTCGCCGGGAACGGAAATAACGGTGGCGAAACTTTTCCAGTGCGGTCGTGCTTCACTTCTCCTTCGGGCGTGTCATCGACGATTTCATAAAGCGGCTTGGCACCTTCGACTGCGGAACCGCCGATTTTTTTCCCGTCGCTGGCTGGGTCTTCTTTCAACGTGACTCGGGCGAAGTAGGCGCTCAGATGATAATATTGATCCTGGGTCCAGCGCTCGAACGGATGGTCGTGACATTTATTGCAATTGAAACGCGTCGCCAAAAACAAGTGCGTGGTATTTTCCATCGCTTCCGTTGGAGTGCGAACGATTTTCCAATAGCTCGCCGCTGGATTTGTTTTCGTGGAACCGGAGGCGGTGAGAATTTCGCGGGCAAACTGGTCATAGGGAGTGTTGTTCTCGACCTCTTTGCGAATCCACGCACGAAAAGATTCCGCGCCTTCCGCGCCTAAAAACTTGCTGTTGCACTGGAGGAGGTCGGCCCATTTGTTCGACCAAAAATCAACGTAGTCAGAGCTGCCCACCAGTCGGTCCACGACTTCGTCACGCTTTGAACGGGTTTCGCGAGAGTCGTCAACAAAGGCACGGATTTCTGCGGGCGATGGCGGTAGCCCGGTCAAATCGAGATAAACCCGGCGAATGAATTCGAGATCAGTGCAAAGTTCGGAAGGCTCGATTTTCATGCGCTTCCATTTGGCGGCGACGAGTTCGTCGATCTTGCCCCAGGTCGGTGGTTCCTGCCAAACGAAGCCGCTGCGATCTCCCATCACAGTCAACGTGGTGGCGGCGTAATTTCCTTCGTAACGCGCCAGCACCGGAGCTTCGCCGCGTCGCAAGGTGGTGATGAGTCCCCCTGTTTCAGGCGTTGCTACATCCGCGTTGCCACTTTCGATAAATGCTTCCGACGTCACATCGCGCGCCGTCCCATCGCCATAATGCGCCACGACCCGCATCTGTTGCCGCGCTCCAATCTTCTGCACAACTGGATCATGCGGAAAAACTGCAATGCTCGTCACCTTCGCCGATTTCAGGTCGAGGTTCGCTCCGTTGGCAATCCATTGCCGCAGAATCTGGTAATACTTGCTGTCCACCGTGGTGCGGCGGCCGCCTTCATGCGGCACTTCCGCGACGGCTTTCAGCAACATCAAACTATCGTCAGGCGACGCGAGGTTCACGCGGCGTGAAGCCAAATCGTCGGTGAGCGCGCGCAAATCAGTTTCTGGATCGTAGCCGCGCAGAGAAAGTTTGAAGCCATTTTTACCTTCCTTGGCACCATGGCAAGTGCCCGCGCTACAACCTAGCTGCGCCAGGACCGGGTTAACGTCGCGAATGAAATCCGCCTGATACCCCTTGCCAAGTCCGGAAATTTCAACCGGCGTTTCCACGGTCTTACCTGCAAGGGTCACGACCAGTTTTGTCGTTCCGTTTTTTAAGGGTCGCAAAATACCGCGAGCAGAAATTTCTGCCAACGGAGACTTCATGGAAAATTTCACCAGACGCGTCACGTCCACGGTGTCACCTGATTCGAGTCGCGCTGTAACCAGCAGTTGGTTGTAGCCGTTGAGGCTGTTGAATTTGATTTGCGCCGGTTGCACCTCCAGCGCGGCAACCTTCGCGCCCTCGGGCAACGACTCGGAATTGCTTGTCGTTTCGATGTTCTTGTCGGCCTTGGGTGCCCACGCGGGTCGGGCGGAGGTCATCGTTCCCTTGGTCACAGGCACGGATAAAAATTCTTTGATGACTGCGCCGTTCGTCGCGTTGAAAAGGCGAACCATTCCATCCGAGCCGCCCGCCGCGATCTTGTTGCCGTCCGGACTGAATGCGACTGAGTAAATTTCCGAATGCGGGATGGACACGCGGGCGATTTCACGAATGCCCTGCGTCTTGTAATCAGCGAGTTGTTTCTGCTCCTCGGGTTTGCGCGTCGCTGGAACTTTTCCCATGATGTCGCGCAAATTTTTTGGAACTTCATTGGTATAATCGTAGCTGCACACGACGAGTTCGCCGGCGCGATCCAACCCGCTGCCGCACGCAATGCGTTTGCCATCGGCGCTGAAACGAATGCTGAACACGCGACCGGTCATCGGAAAAAGATCCGCAATAAACTGCGCGTCGTCGCCAATCTCGCGCTTCACTTCGCGGAAAATGCGATACGCTTTCGGCAACCCATCCGAACCAGCGGTGACGATCTCCTCGAACTTCGGATGCGCCGCCATCGCCATCACACCGCCCTTGAGTCCACCGGGCGTAATGGAAGTCACGTTATCGACAAATCGTTGCGTCGCGACCTCGGTTAACTTCACGCTCATGTCACGGCTTCCCGAAATAACATGGTCGCCCTTCCGCGAAAACACCGTCGTCATCGGCCAGTCGCTGTGTGAACCCATTTGCATGATTTGTTTTCCCGTGGCCGCCTCGATTGCGCGCACCGTGTTATCGGGGCAACCAAACGCAATCATTTTGCTGTCGGATGACCAACTCGCGCCGTAAAGTGTGTCGTAGCTGATCGGCATCGAGAGGGTGAGTTTGCGTTTGGCGACATCCCAAATCTGCACCTCGCCCAATCGTGCCGGATTTCCACCGATCACCGCGAGAGACTGGCCATCCGGCGAGAAAGCGAGGGATTGGACCCGTTCCGAAAGTCCGATCAACCGTGCCGCCAGTGTGGCTCCATCTTTTTCGTAGAGGAGCACTTCGTGAAACCCGGCCACGGCCAGCCATTTTCCGTCAGGAGAATAATCAAGCGAAGTAATCACCGGCGCGCGCGAGTAAAGCGGCGGATGCTCGGCGTCGTAATGACGCTTGGCATCTTTGGGGGTGTCGTCGTCCGCGCCTTGTTGAATCCACGAACGGATCAGCGCGACTTCACTATCCGTCAAAGGAGTTTTACCTTTCGGCATCCGGACTTCGCCATCTTGCGGCGTGATCATTTTGAGAATTGAACTTTTTTCCGGCGTTTTTGGAACAATCGCCGCGCCCTCGCTGTCACCCCCCGCGAGCAACGTTTTGAAATCGGTCATGACGAAACCGCCCTTCGACTTCGCCGGTTGATGACAACCCTGGCAGTTCGCCTGAAAAATCGGCCGAATCTCGCCGTAGTAACTCACCTTCGTAGCCGGTTTTTGTTCCTTGGTTTCTGCCGCACCGCTCTGCATTGGAACGTAGATCAAACCCAGTCCGAAAATTGGCAAAAAGAGGCAGCACTGTCGGGACGGTAGGAATCGCAATTTAATCAAGGAGTACGCGCCAGGCGCGGGCAGATTAAAGCCGAAAAAATTCATTGGATATTAATTGATCCTCCGGTGAAGTTAATCAAGAGTATTGCTTGGGTCATTCGTAATATTTTTGACGCCTCAACGATCCCGAAAGCGCGGGAACAACTCACGACTCAACGCGGAACTCTGAACGCGGAACGCGGAAATTTTCCCCGTTTCGTTTTCCCCGTTTCGTTTTCCCCGTTCTGAATTCCGCGTTCAGAGTTCCCTTGCTCGTAAATGTTCAGAGGTTATGTTGCCGCAGTGTTCGTTACCGGAAAACTCTTGATTGGATTGACCGCGATTTTCGCAGCGACGGGCTGTTCGGAACGAAACACAAAATCTAAAACTCATTTCACTGTGTCCACCAACATTTTGACCCAGCCGCACTCTCATACCAACCGCCTCGTCCGCGAAAAATCGCCCTACTTGTTGCAACACGCACACAATCCCGTTGATTGGTTTTCGTGGGGCGACGAAGCGTTTGCCAAGGCGCACGCGGAGAATAAACCGATTTTTCTCAGCATCGGTTATTCGACTTGTCACTGGTGCCACGTGATGGAGCGTGAGTCATTTGAAAACGAAACCGTCGCGAAATATCTGAACGAACATTTTGTCAGCATCAAAGTGGATCGCGAGGAACGTCCCGATGTAGATAAAATTTACATGACCGCCGCGCAAGCAATGACGGGACAAGGCGGCTGGCCGCTGAATTGTTTTCTCACGCCCGATTTGAAACCGTTTTTCGCCGGAACTTATTTTCCGCCGGAAGCGAAATATGGCCGTCCGAGTTTCCTGCAATTGCTACAGCAAATTTCTGAAGTCTGGAAAACACGCCGCGACGATATCACCGCTTCCGCCGAAGACATGCATCATAAACTGGACTCATTCACGTCGCAGCAAACCAACAGCTCCATCGTTTTATCTCCCGCGATTCTTTACAACGCAGCAGCGCACTTCAAAGCGGAATATGATCCGACAAACGGCGGATTCGGCGGCGCGCCGAAATTTCCGCGACCGAGCCAGCCATTATTTTTGCTGCGCAACGGCGTTCGTCTCCACGACAACGAATCCGTAAAAATGGTTTTACACACCTGCGATCGCATGGCCGCTGGCGGAATGTACGATCAACTCGGCGGCGGGTTCGCGCGATATTCCGTCGATGCCGAATGGCTTGTCCCGCATTTTGAAAAAATGCTCTACGACAACGCGCAACTCGTGAACCTCTATCTCGATGCTTTTCTCGTCAGCGGCGAAAAAAAATATGCTGACGTCACGCGAGACATCATTGCTTACGTGCTGCGCGACATGACGCATCCAGACGGCGGATTTTATTCGGCGGAAGATGCGGACAGCGAAGGCAAAGAAGGTAAATTCTATTGCTGGTCGAAAGCTGAATTATCGAAGCTCCTCACGGTTGAGGAATTCAATGTCGCCGTCCGTTACTTTGGAATTACGGAGGCGGGAAATTTTGTCGATCACAGCGATCCGAATCCCCTGCCCAACCAAAATGTTCTGAGCATCGTTCATCCCGATCTTTCCGCAGCCGACAAACCTCTGCTCGCTTCAGCCAAACATAAAATGTTCGACACGCGTTCAAAAAGAGTCCGCCCGCATCTCGACGATAAAGTTTTGGCTTCGTGGAACGGAATGATGCTCGGTGCCATCGCGCGGGCTTATTCAATTCTAGGCGATGAAAAATATCGAAGTGCCGCTGAGAAAAACCTCGCCTTCCTGCAAAGCAAACTTTGGGACGCAAAAACAAAAACACTTTATCACCGCTGGCGCGATGGCGAACGCGATTCTGTTCAATTGCTCGATGCCTATTCCGATTTGCTGGCGGGCGTGATTGATTTGTATGAAGCAACGCTCGAACCAAAGCATTTGGATTTCGCCGTCACGCTCGCTGACACGATGCTCGCTAAATTCTACGATGTTGGGGACGGCGGCTTTTATCAAAGCGCGGCGGGTTCCAAAGATTTGATTCTGCGCGTGAAAGAAGATTACGACGGTGCGGAACCTTCCGGAAATTCCGTCGCAACTCTTGCGCTGCTGAAACTCGGCGCGATCACCGACCGCGCAGAATTCAAAACTGCGGCGGAAAAAACGTTACGCCTTCTCGCCGATCGTTTGCAAAAACTTCCGCAAGCGGTCCCCCACGCGTTGCTTGCGCTCGACTTTTACCTTGAAGAACCGAAGCGGGCGGTGATCGTCGGCGACGCCAACGACGCGGCAACGAAATCATTATTGCGCGCCATCCATTCTGTTTATCAGCCGAACAAAGTTGTTCTCGGAAATGTCGGCGCAGTCGAGCCATTCGCAAAAACTTTGCCGTCGCAACGTTCACCCGTTGTTTTTCTCTGCACCGGCAGCGCCTGCCAGCCACCGACACACGATCCCGAGAAATTGAAACAGGTGTTGAAGTAGTCTTTCGTCAACGGAAATAGATTTCGTTTCAGATCGGTTCTTGCAAAGCCCGTCGTAGGATCATTCAAAGTCTGCGAGGATGAGCCAGACCGGACTCGCGTTCTCAGCAAGAATTGATTTGATTTATGCAAAATCGGTGAAGCTTTTTGCGGCGGTTCCGTCCATTTTAAGTCTAATGCTAGAGCCCAACACCAATGCGGATTTATGATTTTGCGCCGTTTTACATTTCTGTTCTCTTTATTTTTGAGTTGCGCGGCGCAAGGTCAAAATGATTTTCAAGGTTCCACTCACCTCATGCCTTTCGATGAGGACACGATCAATTACAATAAAACCAAACCGAACGATCCGGTGACGCAATTGCAGGACGCCATTGAAAAAGGCGACCGCAAATTGAAGTTTGAATCCGAACACGGCTACCTGGATTCCGTGCTCAAGGAACTGGGTATCGCGAAATCGTCACAAGTGCTGGTGTTCTCGAAAACTTCATTTCAGCGCGAACGCATCTCTCCGCACTCGCCCCGCGCGCTTTTTTTCAATGACGATGTTTACGTTGGGTTCATCCCAGGCGCGCCGTTATTGGAGTTTTCCACGGCAGAACCAAAGCTGGGCGGAGTCTTTTACACACTTGATCAATCCGGCGACAGTAAACCGAAATTCGCCCGCACGGATCAATGTCTGGAATGCCACGCGTCGGCGAAAAGCATGGGGGTTCCCGGACATTTATTGCGCTCCTTCAAAACGGATTTATCTGGCGTGGTGGAATTGGACAGCGGCATTTCCGAAGTGAATCATCGCACGCCAATCGAGGAGCGTTGGGGCGGTTGGTATGTCACCGGGCAGCATGGAAGCCAAACCCATCGCGGAAATCTGGTTGGAAAAATCGCGTTTGAAAAACAGGAGCGGACGCCCAACTACCTCGGCAATCTTTCTGACTTGAGCCGCTTTTTCGATGTAAAACGTTATCCCGAAAACAGCAGCGACATTGTCGCGCTCATGGTTTTGGAGCATCAGATTCACATGCACAATTTCATCACGCGATTAAACTACGAATCGGTCGTGCAACTCGCACGCTACGGCCACATCAATTACGTGACGAACATCGCGAATTCGTTTCTGAAATATTTGTTGTTTGTCGAGGAAGCACCGATTAAAACCGAGATCTCGGGCGGAGCAGCTTTCTCCAAAGATTTTCAGAATCGCGGGCCAAAAGACAGCAGAGGTCGCTCGTTGCGCGACTTGGATTTGCAGACCCGCCTTTTCAAATATCCATGCAGTTATTTGATCTATTCCAAATCGTTCGAAGCGCTGCCGGACAAAATCAAGGAGCACATTTACCAACGGCTTTGGGACGTTCTCACCGGAAAAGATGAGTCACCTGACTTCTCAAACCTGTCCGCGAAAACACGTCGAGCCATCCTTGAAATATTAGTGGAAACGAAGGAAGGTTTGCCAGGCTACTGGAAGAAATAAGCTCTCTCGCGTTACAGAGCAATCATCTTGCTCTTCATCTTAATTCCCCCAAGAACAGGCTAGAAAAGATTATGATTAAGAACGACCGGCAGCAACATCTTGGGATAGAAGCGCGGATTTATTCCTCTTCCGCTTGCTCACGGCTTGCAATTACCGCTCACCAAACGGTGTGTCACATCGAAGCGGACTGAATCCCATCCCAAGATCATCTGCCTCGCGAAAACTTGCTTTCTCTATCAAGGAACCGATTCCTGCGGTGGTTTAAACGCAGCATCGATCTTTCAATCGATCAGCGTGGCCGCACTCTGATTTTCTGGGCAAAAAACCCGCGCAATCTCGCAGGCGAACTTTGCCACAAATACTTGTGGGCATTGTGAAGATATGGTTTGGTGTCGTTGAAACTGGGTTTGAAGCCAAAGAGAACTTCACGTCGAGCGCAGTCGTTCGTCTGCACATAACCCAACTACTTTGCAACCAAGAGAAAACAACAAATGCGAAGCGCCTGCCAAAAAGCGGAAAGAAGCTGAGGGCGCCGCCACCTATTTTTCATGCACATGAACAGAGCTGTCAGCGCGCCAAGCGCATCAAATATCAGCGCGCAAGCCTCGGTTTCGACTCCGGCCGAGCCGACGAGCCGACAACGGTTCATTGATTCCTGCCATTGCAAAGCCGTTGATCGTCCGCCGATTTGGTTGATGCGCCAGGCGGGACGTTGCCTGCCCGAATATCGCGCGCTCAAAGAAAAATATACTTTTCTCGAACTGGTTCAGACGCCCGAACTCGCCACTGAAGTAACGTTGCAACCGATTCGCCGGTTTGGTTTTGATGCCGCCATTTTGTTCAGCGACATTTTGGTTTTGCCCGAAGCTTTAGGCCAGGGTTATCGGTTCCGGGAAACCGGCGGGATTGAAATGGATTTTCAAATCAACTCTGCGGCGGACATTGATCGCCTTGAAGTCGGCGCCGTTCAAGAACGGCTGCAATACGTGGCGCGCGCGTTGCCGATGATCAAACAGGCGCTCAACGGACGCACTGCGCTGATTGGTTTTGCTGGCTCGCCGTGGACACTGGCGAATTTCATGCTCGAAGGCGGCAGCGCCAAAGAGTTTACGAAAGCGAAAGCGCTCTTCTACTCCGATCGCGAACTGTTCTTTCGACTGATGGAAAAATTGACCGCTGGACTGATTACCTTTCTGCAACTTCAAGTCGATGCGGGCGCAGACGGGTTGCAAATTTTTGACACTTCCGGCGGCAATCTCGCGGACAACGCGTTCGAAGCGGCTTCCGCTCAATGGATGGGAAAAATTATTTCGGGATTGAGAAATCAAGTTCCAATCACGGTTTTTTCGAAAGGCGTGCATGGAAATTGGGAGGCATTGCTGCGAACCGGTGCGCAAGTGATCGGCGTCGATTGGACACAAAATATCCGCCGGACGCGCCAATTGTTTCCGACGAATGTGGGCATTCAGGGAAATCTCGATCCTTCAATACTCAACACCACACCCGAAGTTGTTTCCGCCGAGGCCACCCGGATTCTTTGCGAAATGCGCGGGTCCAACGGCTTTATTTTCAATCTCGGTCACGGCGTGCCTCCCACGGCCACGCTCGAAAATATCGCGGCGCTGGTCAACACTGTTCAAAATTTCAAATGAGCCCATTGCAAGTCGATCTCGATCTCATCAAAAAATACAACGTGCCCGGGCCGCGCTACACGTCGTATCCGCCCGCCACACAATTCACGGACAAACTTTCGCTTGATGACTTGCAGGAAAAAATTCGCGAAAGCGGCCAGAGCCAGCGTGATCTCTCAATTTATTTTCATCTGCCTTTTTGCCAGACGCTCTGCTGGTTCTGCGGCTGCACCACCGTCATCACGACAGAACAATCGGCCAGTGCAAAATATCTCGGTTACTTGAAAAAAGAACTGGCGCTGATCAAGCCGTTGATGAATCCAAAGCGCCGCGCGATCCAACTTCATTTTGGCGGCGGAACACCCACATTTTTTGAGCCGGCCGAACTGCGCGAACTCGGTGAAATGATCCACTCGCAATTCACGTTGGCCGAGGATGCGGAAGCCGGTGTGGAGATTGATCCGCGCCGCGTTTCGCGCGATCACATCCAGGCCTTGCGAGACATCGGTTTCAACCGCGCGTCCATCGGCGTGCAAGATCACAACCAGAAAGTCCAGGAGGCGATTCATCGCATTCAACCGTTTGAACAAACCAGGAAGGTGGTGGATTGGATTCGCGAAACGGGGTTCAGCTCGCTCAACCTCGATTTGATTTACGGCTTGCCGCATCAAACGTCCGCCACTTTCGAAACGACGATCGAGGATGCGCTGAAATTGAAGCCGAATCGTTTCGCGGTTTTTAATTACGCGCATGTGCCGTGGATGAAACCGGCGCAAAAAATTCTCGAGGCGAAAATTTTACCGACGCCCGAAGTCAAGTTGCAGCTTCTCAAACTCACGATCGAGAAGCTCACGTCGGAAGGTTACGTTTACATCGGCATGGATCACTTCGCCCGCGAGGACGACGAACTGGCGATCGCTCAACGGGAGAAGACGTTGCAGCGCAATTTTCAAGGTTACAGCACGCGGGGCGGCACCGATATTTTTGCGATGGGCATGTCATCGGTTTCACAATCGAGCGAACTTTATTGGCAGAATATCAAGGAGCTTGCGGGATATTACGGAGCGCTCGACGCCGACAAACTTCCTCTGGCCCGGGGTTATGTCCTGACGGCTGAAGACAAGATTCGCCGGGAGACGATCATGCGGCTGATGTGCGATTTGGGATTGGATTACGTCAGCATGTCGAATTTGCTTGGTCTGGATTTCGCCAGCCATTTTGCGCCGGAATTGGAATCGCTGGACGACATGGCTGCGGATGGTTTGCTCGTGAAAACGGCCTGCGGCGTGGCTGTCACCGACTTGGGACGGTTGCTCGTTCGCAACATCGCGATGCGCTTCGATTCGTATTTGCCGAAACAAAATGAGCGGCGATTTTCCAAGACAATATGAAGAGCGTGGCAATCATCGGAGGCGGCATCACGGGGCTGACGGCCGCGTTTCGGCTTCGGCAAAAAAATGTTCCGGTGACGGTTTACGAAGCGAGCCATCGCGTGGGTGGCGTTATTCAAACCGTGCGGGAAAATGGTTTTCTGGCCGAGTGCGGACCGAACACACTACTCGAGACATCTCCAAAAATTACCGAATTGGTGCGCGATCTGGGTCTGGAAAATCGGAAACGCTACACCGACGAACGTGCCGCTGCACGATTCATTGTTCGCGGTGGAAAACCGATTGCCATGGCGGATTCAAAAATTGGTTTTTTCAAGACGCCGCTTTTTTCCGTTCGCGCAAAACTTCGACTTTGCGCCGAGCCTTTCATACGTCGCGCTCCCGCGTGTTGCGAGGAAAGCCTGGAGCAATTTGTTTTGCGCCGACTCGGCCGCGAGTTTTTGGATTACGCCATCAACCCGTTTGTGGCCGGCGTTTATGCAGGAAACCCAGCCAAGCTTTCCGTGAAGTACGCTTTTCCAAAGCTACATGCGCTGGAACAGAAATACGGTTCGCTCATTCTCGGCCAATTTCTCGGCGCGTGTGAACGCCAACGCAGCGGCGAAGTTTCAAAACAAAATGCGCCAAAGTTTTCATTTGACGAAGGTTTGCAGGTTTTGACCGAGGAACTCCGCACCAAATTGGGCGACGCTGTTGAATTGCAATCGCCCGTCACCGCGATCACGCAGACAACCGGTGACTGGACAGTGAGCTATCGTTCCAACGGTCAAGAGCAGCAGCGTGAACACGAAGCAGTTTTGTTCACCTCGCCGATTTACAAACTGGCCGATGTGAAATTGGAAACTGCGCACAAATTCGATCTCAGTCCGCTGGAGAAAATCGAATACCCGCCCGTGGCCAGCATCGTGCTCGGGTTTCGCCGCGCGGATGTGAAACACGCCTGCCAGGGATTTGGCGCGCTGATTCCCGAGGTGGAGAAGTTCAATATTTTGGGGGTGATTTTTTCCTCGGCGCTCTTTCCGAATCGCGCACCGAAGGATCATGTGACGATCACATGCTACGTCGGTGGTTCGCGAAATCCTGAATTGGCCCTCGCTGAAAAGAGCCGGTTGCGCAAAGTGGTTTTGGAAGATTTAAAAAAATTACTGGGCGTGAGTGGCGAACCGGTCTTTGAACATTTTTTTGTTTATCCAAAAGCAATTCCGCAATATCAGGTTGGATACGGAAAAATGAAGGCGCTCATGGACGACATCGAAGCGAAGGCGCACGGTTTTTTTATGGCGGGGCATTATCGCGATGGAATTGCGCTCGGCGATTCAATCCTCTCGGGCGACCACGCAGCGGAGAAAATTTCCACGCACCTTTTCGAGTATCACATTTCACAAAAGCTGAGTCACATCGCAACCGCATGAAGTCAAAACAAGCCGTCCTATTGGTAAACCTCGGGTCGCCGGATTCACCTTCCGTTCCGCACGTGCGGAAATACCTTCGTGAATTTCTCATGGACGGTCGCGTGCTCGACGCCCCCTACCCCATTCGTTTTTGCGTCGTGAATTTCGCCATTCTGCCGAAGCGTCCGCGTGATTCGGCTGAGGCGTATCGCAGTATCTGGTTGCCGGAAGGTTCGCCATTGGTCATCACGAGCAAACGTGTGCAAAGCAAATTGCAGGAGCGGGTTTCCATTCCGGTGGAATTAGCCATGCGGTATCAAAGTCCTTCCATCGAAAACGCAGTGGGCACACTGCATGAGCAAGGAGTGACCGAAACATTGTTGATTCCGTTATTTCCTCATTACGCGATGTCGAGTTTCGAAACCGCTGTGGTGCGTGTGAAAGAAGTGGCCGCAAAGATTTCACCAGACATGGTCATCAAAGTAATTCCGCCTTTCTACAACGAGCCGAACTACATCACGGCACTGGCCGCCAGTTCCGAAAAATATCTCCAAGGCGACTACGACCATTTGCTTTTTAGTTTTCACGGATTGCCCGAACGGCATTTGCGCAAAGCTGATCCGACCGGCTGCCATTGCATGAAGGTGGAAAATTGTTGCGAAGTGGAAAGTCCCGCGCATGCGACTTGTTACCGCGCGCAATGTTTTAAAACAGTAAAGGCGTTTGTGGAAAAAGCCGGAGTGCCGAAATCAAAGTACTCTGTCGCATTCCAGTCCCGCTTGGGGCGCGAGCCGTGGTTGAAACCTTACACGGACCACGAAATCGAAGCCTTTGCTCAGAAAGGGATCAAGAAACTTTTGGTGATGTGTCCCGCATTCGTCTCCGATTGCCTTGAAACTCTGGAAGAAATCGGCATTCGAGCGCGAGAAAGTTTCAAAGAACACGGCGGAACGGAACTGACGCTAATTCCTTGTTTGAACGAACATCCGCTCTGGATCGAGACCCTTGAAAAATGGACCCAGAGCTATTTCCCAGGTTCAGCCAAGGAGTCTAAAACCGATCGTGTTTCGAACGCTTTGGTTTGAGAGGCCGCCTGATTCACGTCGCACATTGGAAAACTGGCTCAACCAAAATGAGCTGAGCGAGATCGGCGCTGATGGCGAGCCGGGAATTGCACACCTGGCAAATGAAATTGGACTGGCTGGTGACGAGTCGAATAATTTGCTCTTCACAAAAGCCGATTTCACGCAGGCGCTGTGACATATCAGGCGAGGCGGAAAGTTGTTTGATGCGAACGGCGGTTCCGGCTTTGATCCGGCTGAGTGGACAAAAGGAGTGTTTACATTCCGTAACTTTCGTTTGTGCCAGCGTGCTGAACAAATTCATTGCCCACACTTTAGCGCGGCCGCAAAGCGCAACTACACCGATTTTGCCATTCGTTGTCCCTCAATTGCAGAGTTTTAACCGCCAGATCGACTCTTCAGCCAGATTCGCCACATCAAATTGACCTGCTCGCATCTTTGCCCTTAACCTAAGCGCATGGCAGGAAATTCGTTTGGAGAATTGTTTCGGATCACCACTTGGGGTGAGTCGCACGGGGGCGGCGTCGGCGTTGTGGTCGATGGTTGTCCGCCTCGTTTGAATTTGACGGAAGCGGATATTCAACCTGATTTGGATCGCCGCCGCCCAGGCCAGTCTAAAATAGTCACGCCGCGCAAAGAGAGCGACACCGTTCAGATTTTGTCGGGAACATTTCAAGGCAAAACTCTCGGCACGCCCATTTCGATGTGGGTAAAGAACGAGGATCAACGCTCCGAAGCCTACGCAGAAATGGCGACAAAATATCGGCCGTCCCACGCGGATTACACTTACGATGCGAAGTTTGGCATTCGCAATTGGCAAGGCGGCGGACGAACCAGCGCCCGTGAAACCATCGGTCGCGTGGCTGCAGGAGCGATCGCGAAGAAAATTCTTCGTGAACGTTTCGGCGTGGAAGTTTTGGCTTACGTTAAACAGGTTCAACGCATCATTGCTGAAGTGAATCCAGAAACGGTGAAGTTTAAAGAGATTGAATCGAATATTGTCCGCTGTCCGAATGGCGCCACGGCAGAAAAAATGATCCGGCTGATCGAGCGGACACGCCGGGCCGGCGATAGCGTCGGCGGAATCGTCGAAGGCGTGGCACGCGGCGTTCATGCTGGTTGGGGCGAACCGGTGTTTGACCGTCTCGAAGCCGACCTGGCCAAGGGAATGTTGAGCTTGCCTGCGTCGAAGGGATTTGATGTCGGCTCCGGGTTTGACGGGATTCTGCTAACCGGGCGCAAACACAACGATCTCTTTCGTATGAAAGGCGGCAAAGTTCGCACGTTGACGAATCGATCTGGAGGAATTCAAGGTGGAATTTCCAATGGCGAAACGATTTATTTTCGTGTGGCCTTCAAGCCGGTTGCAACCGTTATGCACGAGCAGCAAACGGTTGGTGTCAATTTGCAAAACACAACATTGAAAGGCCGGGGGCGTCACGACCCCTGCGTTCTCCCTCGCGCCGTTCCGATGGTCGAAGCGATGACCGCGCTAGTCTTGGTCGATCACGCTTTGCGACAAAAAGCGCAGTGCGACTTCGCATAAATGTCCAGTTTCGACTGCTCACCCACGCTGGATGAATTGCTCTTGAAAGGCGCGTTCTCTGCTCGAAAGCTCTCTGTTGGAAGGCATTCTAAAACCTCCTTTTGAGCGGCTTTTCCCCCCTTGACGCTCCTAATAAGCGGCTCGTAAGCTATGGGCACCGTAAGGCGCATGAAGCGTGTTGCGGAAAAGTTCTATGCCTGAAGGATATTGTGTTAAGTGTAAAGCGAAGAAAGAAATTTCCAACGCAGTCGAAGAAACCATGAAAAATGGCCGCAAAGCCATCAAAGGACGCTGTCCTACTTGCGGCACAGTCATGTTTAAAATCCTTGGCGGCAAAGCCGGTCCAGCTTCTGTTTCTTCGACGCCCAAGCCGAATTCCGCGACCTAAATTATGTCTCAACAACTTGCCTACGTCATCATCACCCCTTATTCGCTGCACAAATCGCGCACCGGAGGTATTTTTGCGCGCCTGATCACCCGCACCGGCCTTGAACTGGTCGGTGCCCGCTTGTTTGGCCCAACGGCCGAGCTGGTACAAAAATATTCAGAGGTTGTCGTCTCCTCCAACGATTCCCAGGACCGCCAAATCCAGGAACTCATTCGCGATTATATCCTGAAGAATTTCACCCCTGATCCGAAAACCGGCAAACGCCGCCGGGTAATGATGCTCCTCTTCCGCGGAGAAGATGCCGTGCGCAAAGTTCGCTCAGTCATCGGCAATATCAGCGCCAATCGCACCGGCGGCGAAACGATCCGCGATACTTTCGGTGATTTAATTTTAGATGAAAACGGTGGCGTACGTTACTTCGAACCAGCCGTGCTGGCCGCCCCGAATGCTGAAGAAGCCGAGGTGAAACTGAAATTGTGGGCCCGTTATTCCGACCAGGACGGCGGCGTTTTGGAAAACTTGATCGATTATCCTCCTGCCGAAAAACCGCAACGCACGTTGGTCTTGATCAAGCCGGATAACTTCCGTTTTCCAACAGGACGCCCTGGCAACGTGATTGATTTCTTCTCCCGCACCGGCCTTTACATCGTTGGCATCAAGGTTCATTGCATGAGCGTCGCGGAAGCCGTTGATTTTTACGGGCCGGTTCGCGAAGTCTTGCGCACGAAATTAAAAGATGTCGTTGCCGCAAAGGCCCGCACCGCCATCGAAAAAGAACTTGGCTTCAAAATTCCGCCACAGGAGGAAAAACAATTGGGCGAGATTCTCGGGCCGATCTTTGGCGACAATCAGTTCGACAATATTGTCACCTTCATGGCAGGTCGTGCGCCAAGTGAGTGCGACGACGAATCAGCCAAACAGCCAGGCACGGAAAAATGTATCGCGCTGGTTTACGAAGGAATCGAAGCCGTGCGAAAAATCCGCGATGTCCTCGGGCCAACCGATCCTTCAAAGGCGCCTCCAGGATCCATTCGCCGCGAGTTCGGCCAAACCATCATGGTGAACGCCGCTCATGCCAGCGATTCCGAAGAGAGTGCCCAGCGCGAATTTAAGATCGTCAATGTTGGCGAAAACAATTTCCGCCGCGAGATCGAAGCGTTCTACGGAAAAGTTTAAAAATTTCCGCTGCGCACTAAGCCCACAACTCGGGCGTGGTGCGCAGTTTTTCCAACAACTGCGCATCTGCCTCAGGAAAAGCATAGTTCTCCAGTTCACCCGCAATGACCCACGCAAACGCAGCGCAACCGATTGGTTGCGGTTCATTTTTAAGCAAAGCGCACCGGAAGAATTTGAGGCGAACAGTTTTCTCCGGGTAGGTGTGGTCAATGGTTTCGATTAAGTCTCTGACTCTAACTTCGATTCCCAACTCCTCCTGCAATTCCCTGCATAGACAATCTTCATCGCTTTCGTCGCACTCGCGTTTGCCGCCGGGAAATTCCCACAAACCGCCCAGATGATCTTCGGAACGTCGTTGAGTAATGAGAAGTTTTCCTCCGCGAAAAACGAGTCCGGCGGAAACCTGGACTAAATTTTGAGTTTTAAGTTTTGAATTTTGAGTTGCATCAGAACCGTTGGCCATACCTTTCACCTCAACTCACAACTTAAAAATTAAAATTTAAAACTCATCTCCCGATGCTTTTGTAGATGAAACCGAGCCGTTCCATTTCCTGCACATCGAACAGGTTTCGGCCATCGAACAAGATCGGGTGAGTCAACGCTTTGCGCGCCCGTTCAAGATCCAATTTTTTAAATTCCGGCCATTCCGTGGCAACGATCAGAGCATCACACCCATCCGCAACTTCATTCATGTCCTCGACAAATGTGACATCTTTCAAAACCGATCTGGCTTTTTCCATCGCGCGCGGATCATGCACGCGCAACACCGCGCCCTCTTTTTGTAAGCGCAAACAAAGATCAATCGCCGGAGACATGCGCACATCATCCGTGTTTTGTTTAAAAGCCAAACCGAGCACACCGATCGTTTTGTTTTTCAACACCCAAAGCGTCTCAATAATTTTTTTAACGAAGCGCTCCATCTGTTCATCGTTGATGCGCTGAACTTCCTTGAGCAAACCAAAGTTGTAGCCGAGTTGATCAGAAATCTGGATGAACGCGCTCAAATCTTTCGGAAAACAACTACCGCCGAAACCCAGCGATGCATCGAGGAATTTCCGCCCGATGCGCGTGTCCATCCCCATGCCATTGGCGACTTCCTGCACGTTGGCACCCGACGCTTCGCATATCACCGAAATGGCATTGATGTAAGAAATCTTGAGCGCGAGAAACGAATTCGCCGCATGTTTGATGAGTTCCGCCGAATTGATATCCGTAACAATCACCGGCGCGTTATAAGGCGCGTAAATTTCCTTCATCGCGGCAACCGGCCGCTGCGAACGGACGCCAACCACAACGCGATCCGGTCGCATAAAATCATCGACTGCAAAACCTTCACGCAAAAATTCCGGGTTGCTGACGACGTCAAATTCCACTTTGGCTTTGCAATAGCGCTTGATCGTTTCAGAGACTTTATCCCCGGTCTTCACCGGCACCGTGCTTTTGTCCACCACGATTTTGTAACTCGTCATCGCTCCCGCGATCTCACGAGAAACGGCTTCAATGAAACTCAAATCAACCGAACCATCCAACTGCGCCGGGGTTGGAACTGCGATAAAAATAACGTCAGATTTTTCGACGCCTTCTTGCGTGCTGTTGCTGAACGAGAGCCGTCCGGCGGCGACATTCGAATCCACCAATTCCTTCAAACCCGGCTCGTAAATCGGCATCCCGCCCGTTTGGAGCAACTTTATTTTCGCAGCATCCTTGTCCACGCAAATGACCTGATGCCCCGCTTCGGCAAAACAGGTTCCTGTCACCAAACCGACGTAACCCGTTCCGATGATTGTGAGTTTCATTTTCGGATTAAATTGCGCGCATTTGAAGTCGAGATTTGGACTGCGTTGCTCGCTCCTTTTCGCCAACGAACAACACCCAAAACATTTCGAACTACTTCTTCGCTGGTGTCGGACTATTTGAAATCGTGGCCTGCGGTGCAGTCGGAGCAATCAGTTGCGCAGTTGGGGCTGGCATGACTGGCGCGACGGGTTTCAGGTTGGGAAATTTCTGAAGCAACAATTCGCGGCGCTCTCCGGCTTCGGCGCTCCACGGGTCGTAAGGATTCGGCGTGCGCGTCAAATCAGCATAAAGTTTCAACGCCTCTTCCGGTTTATTTTGTCCCTCGTAAAGCCGGGCCAGAGTGAGCTTCGCCGGTGGAACTATGTTCTGCCCGGGATACTTCGAGATCAGCTCCTGATATTTGGTGATCGCTTCAGAGGTCTTTCCCTGTGCTTCGAGCGAGGCCGCAACGCCAATGGCCGCCTGGGCCTGGAGCGGGCTCAACTCACGATGCTCCAAAAATTTTGCAAATGCTTTTTGCGACTCGGCATACTTGCCGTCGGTGAATAAAATTCCAGCGGCTAACAAGTCAGCCCGTTCCGCCGCTCGTGTGTCTGGAAAATCCCGGCCAATTTTTTGATAATCTTCCACGCGCGCCGGAGCCGACTTCGCATTTGCTCCGACCAACGAAGGCAGCGCAAACAACTCCGCGTTGGCTTTTACTTCATCCTGCGTTTTCTTCCATGTGAAAAGCGCAGTGGCTGCGAAGACTAGTCCGACAACGACCGACGTCACACCAACCCGCATTCGGTTGACGTAAAGCCACTCCAAAAAAGTGTTCAAATCCCAAGAGCCAGCAGTTGATTCAGATTGCATAAATGGGCTGGAATCTTCCGAACGGAGCCGCAAAAAGCAAGCTGCAAATCAGATTTTTCATGGCAAACCGGTCGCAATCCAGTGCGTTCCTGCCGTGCTAGTTCGCGTAAGGGATCGTGCCATTGGCATCGGTGCGGTAACCCCATTTTTTCAGGTAAACTTCGCCGGAGAAAAATTCATCCCGAGCGTCGCGCAATTTGCTTTTTAAGATTCCATCCAGCCTGGCTTGCAATTTTTCGGAGCCAGTTTTGTTCACCAGATTGGTTTGTTGCAACGGATCGGTTTGGTTATCGAAAAGCAACCACGGGCCATTCAGATCGCGAACGTAGGTATGACGATCCGTGCGGATTCCGCGATATTCTTTGCCTCCGTGACGACGCTCCCATTCCCCAAACGGCGCTACGCAGGAAATCAGTGCTGCATCTTCGGAAGCCGTTTTCTTCCCGCGCAGGTAGCTGCTGAAATCTTTTCCCTCCACCGTTTTCGGCGTCTTGATGCCGCATAATCCCAGGAGCGTCGGCATGAAATCTTCCGAGTTGATGACCTGATCGACTTGACGCGGATGCTTCAAACCATCCGGCCAGCGATACATCAGCGGAACACGAATCGATTCATCCCACGGCTTTTGTTTTTTGGAAAACCCATGCGAACCGAGCATGTCTCCGTGATCTGCCGTAAAGACAACAATCGTGTTTTCGCTCAACCCGGTTTCGCGCAACGTCTGAAGCAAATTGCCGACACAATCGTCGAGCGCTGTGCAGTGGGCGTAATAACCGGCAAGAATGCGGCGTGTTTCGTCGGCGAGTTCAGGCGGAACGTTTCCGCGCAGCGTCAACTTAGCCGCATCATACTTCGCACGATATTTTTCTGGAGCGGAAAAGTAAGGATCGTGCGGAGGTCCCCAGGCCAGCATAAATACAAAGGGTTTTTTACTGGCGGCGTGACCGCGAATAAAATTTTGCGCGTCGCGAGTCTGGGCGATCGCGTCGTAACCTTCCCACTTCAACTTTTCAGGCGTATCACCGTAATAAAACGAATTGTTGTAGTCGTGCGTGCATTCGAGAACTTTCCAGTAATCGAATCCTTGCCGACGTTCTCGCGGAATAAAGTTGGCGCGCCCGTTCCCGTTCAAGTGCCATTTGCCCACATACGCCGTGTCGTAGCCCGATTTTTTTAAAGCTTTACCAAGGCTCGTGGCGTCCTGAGACAACGGCACGTCGTTCATAAAAACTCCGTGCGTCAAAGCGCGTTGCCCCGTCAGCAAAGAAGCGCGGGTTGGACAACAAACCGGGACGCTGACCACCGCGTTTTTGAAATACACGCTCCCACGTAGGAACGCATCCAAGTTCGGGGTTTTGACATCGGGATTGCCGGCAAAACCAAATGCATCGGCCCGCCATTGATCGGCGAGGATCACCAAAATATTCGGCTGCGATTCCCCGGTTTCTCCACGAATTTCCGGAATCGCAGTGAGAAGGAAGAGGAGGCAAAGAGTGATTTTGATTAGAGCGGGCAAAAAATTTAGAACCGAGGAAAGCATGATTGAACTCTATTTTCCGACGCGGCTGGTTTCAATTTCTTTCCACGACTTGATGCCGATGATGGGCAAAGCAAATTCGAACGCCTTTTGCCACTCCTTCGTATCCGCCGCGCGGAACACGTCGTAAATCAGTTTTTTTTCGAACGGTTCTGCGCTGCCGGGCTTGGAAACATCGCGCCGCCAGAGACCCAAATTCAGCCCCCCTTCGTGCGGGTGATCCACATGCCGATGCAAGATGAAGGCATCGATGCCATCGAGACTCGCCGCTTTTCGGTAGGCGTAACAATAGGCCGCGGCTTGCGTCAATTCACCTTCCGACGTGGCGTCGGAATGAAATCCTTGTTCCGACAAAATAATCCGGCGCGGCTCACCGTGAAAGAGCAACTCGCGCTGATGCAAATAACGCGGAAGCATCTCCAGGTTTTTGAAAGTGATTCGCGGTGAGTCGTCGGAAAACGTCGCGCTCTTGTCGTTCCACGTTTTCGCGTGAAAAAGATTTTCCGGATAAGGATGAAACGCGATGTGCCAATCGAAATCGCCGCCCGCTTTCGCCATCCGGTTGAAATAATTTACAAACGGGCGACCCGCAAATCCTTGCGTCTCATCACACCCGGCGTAGCGAATGTTCCAATGGTGTTCGAGCGAAATAAAAACCCGGGCGCTGGAAGAAAATTTCCGCACTGCCGTGTGGCAAACCCGCACCGTGCGAAGGTAATCGTCCGCGAATTGCTCCGTCGAGACGTGCCCCATGTTCGCCCAATACCAATGCGAATTCACTTCGTTGCCGACAATGTAATTGACCACTCTTCCATGCGGATAACCTTTGGCCGAATAACGAGCGGCCAGAAATTCCATGGCAGCTTTGAACCAGGCGAAGCCCTCGGGCGTGACGGTGTTGAAAGCGCTGAGATGATTCGGACACGATTTATCGTAACCCGGATGGAGCAGAATCTTATTTAAGTTGGTGTCCGCGCCTTCGTAGTTCAACAAAATCAAACTCACGGTCGCGCCGAAATCCGAAAGCGTTTTCACCGTCGCATCCAATCCTTCGATATAGCTGCGGCGGAAATAAAATATTCGCCCATCGGCCTGCCACGAAAAATCGTTTGTCGATGCTTCGAGCGCCACCATTTGGCCGAGGTTGAAATTGAGGGCAGCGTGCTTGACCCCGAGCGCGATGGCATCGTCCACCATCTGGACTTGAAGGCCCTTCTTGCTCTTGAGACGCGGATACGGATCGCGGTTTTGGAAAATATTTTCTTCTTTTGGTTTGGTTGGAATAATTTTGGCGGGCGGTTTACATTTCGCTTCGTAAACAAAACAAAGGGAAAGCAAAATAAAAAGAAGACAACGAAGCGCGTGGTGCATCGATAAATCAGAAGATCGGAAACTTAAATTATTCAGCCCAATTGAAATTTTACACTTTGACCGCCATCGCATCCTTCGGCACATCTTTCAAAATTTGCTCAATGATTAAATCGGTGGTGACCCCTTCCGCTTCGGCTTCGAAATTTAGAATCAAACGATGGCGCAACGCCGCGGTGGCGACGGCTTGAATGTCTTCAAAGCTGACATTGAAACGTCCGTGCGTGAGAGCGCGAACTTTCGCGCCGAGAATCAGCGTTTGCCCGCCGCGCGGACTGCTGCCGAAGCGAAGATATTGATTACTAATCGGCGCCGCCGTTTCACTTTTCGGATGCGTGGCCAGCACCAATCGGACGGCGTAATCTTTCACATGCGACGCCACCGGCACCTGCCGAACGAGCGCCTGCAATTCCAAAATTTGTTCCTTGGTGAGCACGCGATTGATTTGCGCTTTGGTTCCTTCGGTGGTGCGGGTGAGGACTTCCGTTAATTCCGCCGCGTTGGGATAACCAACCACCAGCTTGAAAAAGAAACGGTCGAGTTGCGCCTCGGGCAAAGGATAAGTCCCTTCCTGGTCAATGGGATTTTGCGTGGCGAGAACGAAAAAGGGCTCACCCAATTTGCGAATCTCGCCGCCAGCGGTGACGCTTTTTTCCTGCATCGCTTCGAGCATGGCCGATTGCGTTTTCGGCGTGGCACGATTGATTTCGTCCGCGAGAAGCAAGTGCGCAAAAATTGGGCCGCGTTGAAAAACAAATTCGCGTTTTCCACCGGGTGTTTCCATGACAATGTTCGTGCCGAGAATGTCCGCAGGCATGAGGTCGGGCGTGAATTGAATCCGATTGAAACTCATGTCGAGCACTTCGCTCAGCGTCCGCACGAGCAACGTCTTGCCGAGGCCAGGCACGCCTTCCAGCAGAACATGGCCACCGCCAAAAATGGCGATCAACGTTCCCTCGACGATCGCGTCATGGCCGACAATAACTTTGCCGATCTCGGCGCGAACTGCTTCATAGCTTTGTCGAAGCGAATGGATTTTTTCTTCAGTGTTCATGGGTTAGTTTTGATGACCATACTGAATGCCTTTTTAAAAACCAGTCTTCAATTATTTATGCCAACCCAAGAAGTAATGACAGATGTGTACTTGAGCGAAACATCGTGGCTGATCGTGAAGCTCCCCTGATTTGATTTTTGAAAATTGGCCGCGCACCCATCGCATTTGCCAACGGCTTAAAAATAACCCATTTTCGAAAACTTTTTTCTGTCCGACTTTCATTTCTGGGGCAATCCTTCCCCCGCCCATGAATCGAATTTTTATTTGCTGGTTTGCTTTCCTCTTCGCGACGGCTTCGTTTGCTGACGATTGGCCGCAGTTCCTCGGTCCTACTCGAAACGGTGTTTCCGCAGAAACCGGTTTGATGGAGAAATTTCCGACCAACGGCCCGCCGCTTGTTTGGGAAAAAAAGATCGGAACTGGCTACAGTGCGCCGTCGATTCGCGGGGAAAAACTGGTTTTGTTTCATCGCCTCGGGAACGAAGAAATCGTTGAAGCCTTTGATGCCATCAAAGGAACTGCGATCTGGCGCTACGCCTACCCAAGCAGTTTTCAAGATCCCTACGGCTACAACAACGGACCGCGCTGCACGCCTTTACTCAATGAGAATTTTTGTTACACGTTCGGCGCGGAAGGAGTTTTGACCTGCCTTGATTTAAAAACCGGCAAACTCGTCTGGCAACGAAACACCTCGAAGGAATGGGAAATTCCCGAAGCGTTTTTCGGCGTCGGCAGCACCCCGGTGCTCGAAGAAAATTTATTGATCGTGATGATTGGCGGACAGCCGAACTCCGGCGTCGTCGGGCTTGACGCGAAAACGGGCAAAACGATTTGGGAAAGTGTCGGTGAAAAAAATTGGACCGGCATACCGATGACTGGCTGGCCCGGCGAAAGAAAAGTGGAGTGGCGGCGCTTTGAAAAACAGGCCAGCTACGCATCGCCCGTTCTCGCCACCGTGAACGGAAAGCGTATGGTTTTTTGTCTCATGCGACAGGGCTTGGTCTCGCTCGATCCAAAAACCGGAAACGTGTTCGACAGTTTTTGGTTTCGCGCGCGCGTGGATGAATCGGTCAACGCGGCGAATCCCGTCGTGGTCAGCAACCAGGTTTTCATTTCCAGCGCTTATTACAAATCCGGTTCCGTTCTATTGAAGGTCAAACCGGAGAATCAAAAATTCGAAGAGATTTGGCGCAACCTGGTTTTGGAAATTCATTTCACAACGCCAATTATCCGAGACGGTTTTCTCTACGCGTTCAGTGGTCGCAATGAACCCGACGCGCGCTTTCGCTGCGTGGAATGGCAAAGCGGCAAAACGGCCTGGGATCGTGACGAACATTGGCAGGCGCACAGCACACCGCAGCCGAATAATTTCGGGCGCGGCTCCTGCATTTTAGCGGATGGCAAACTCATCGTGCTGGGCGAAGGTGGTCTGCTTGCGCTTTACAAATTAAATTCCAAGAAGGATGAAGAGCTTTCCCGCTGGCAGGTTCCGCAATTGCATTATCCAACTTGGGCCGCGCCGGTTCTTGCCAGCAAAAAGCTTTATCTCCGCAGCGAAGATCGATTGGTCTGCCTGGATGTAGCAAAAGATTTGGCGACTAAATAAATCATCCGTTTCGATAAACTGCTTTGACAAACCCGTGACCTACTCGCGCTCCAAAATCGCAATTGCAGTTATCGCGCTTGTTGCGGTTTTTATTCTGTCGCTGACTGTCGCGATACATCGGCGCACGGGAACTAACGCTCTCAATGATTATAAAGCCGAACTAAGAGCCAAAGGGGAATTGCTGCTCGTTGGAGATCTACCGCCGCCGATCTGCACAAATGGGAATCCAAATCTGATCGCTCTAACCAACGCCGTCAGCCAACTTCAGTGGAACGGGAGCGCAGAGAAGCTCAGCATGATGAATTGTGCAGAGTCAGGACATGCGCGAGCCACATGGAGCGGAGACTTAATGAACTTCGATGGCACAACCAATGACTGGGAGGAACTCGATAGCGACCTGACAAACAATGCGTCAATTCTCCAAACGATTCGCGAACTGCTGAATTCACCGGAACCCGATACACGGGGAGCTTGGACTAATATATTCGACCCTCCAAAAACATTTGTTGCGCGGCGGACTGCCGCGCGATGGCTTGCGGTAGCCACACTCGATGGGCTGCATCAGAATCAGTCTTCCAATGCATTGGAAAACCTTCACACTCTTTTCCAACTGGCCCAAATGCAGAAGGACGACTTTGGTTTTATAAACCAAATGATACGTGTCGCTATTTCCGAAATGGCGGTTTCTGCAACTTGGGAGGCATTACAAGCTCCGGAGTGGACGGAGGAACAGCTCCTTCAAACACAAACAGATCTTAGTTCTCTTGATTTGCTGGGTTCGTTTGAGAAAGGTTTGGTTGGTGATCGCATTCAAGGCAATGAAGCCTTCCAATCGCTCAGCACGATCACAAATTACATAGGGCAGTCTGAAACGGTTTGGCTCAAGGGCTTAAAAGCTGTTTACAAGGAAGATGAACTTTTCTATTTGAAGTCGACTCAACACAGCCTGGAGCAGGTAAGACTGCTTCAACATGGCAAGCCTTGGCGGGAAGTGAAACTTTCGTTGGTGGACGAAGAGGATCGTCGCCAAGCGGCGATGAGGTCTTACCGAAAATATCTACACCTACTTTCCGCGATCGCACTTCCTACAATTAGTAGGGCTTCACAGAAAGCTGCTCACGTCGAAACGGAACGGCAAATGGCTCTGGCGTCTGTTGCTCTGTGGCGGTATCAACTGCGCAGAGGCAAGCTGCCAAAGGAGTTGTCTGAATTGATCCCCGAATTTTTGCCCAAACTTCCTTGGGATGTAATGGATCAAAAGCCAATCAAGTATCGGATCACAGAAACCAGTTTCGTAATTTATTCGGTCGGAGAAGATGGTGTGGACGATGGAGGCAATCCGAAACCAACTGCTCCTTTGGGCACAAAAAAATACGAAATCTGGGACGGTCGCGACGCGGTTTGGCCTGAAATTGAACGTTAAAATTGTTTTCGCGCCCATCGCAGTTTTGCCGGGGTGGAACGAGAGTTGGCGTGTCTTTCTTCGGGAGACGGACGAAGGACATCGTGCGAAATCTCGGAATACAAAGCGGTTTGCAGTCCCATCTGAAAACATTTTTTCACGCGCCGATCTTCGCCGGAATGAAACGTCAGGATCGCGACGCGCCCGTTTGGATTTAAACAGCCCGGCAGATTACGCAAAAAAGTTTCGAGCGCTGAAAATTCATCGTTCACCGCGATACGCAACGCTTGAAAAACCCGGCGGACAGTGAGGTCAGCTTCGTCCTTGTGCAAGCGCGGCAAGGCGGAACGAATCGCCTTCGTCAACGCGCTGGTGGTCGCAAACAATTTTCCAGCGAGCAGCGGCGCGAGAAGAGCGGCGCGAGGTTCATCGGCATTCTCGACCAGCAACGTCGCGAGGGCTTCCGCGCTGACGCGTTCGAGAAATGCCGACGCGGGCTGTCCACGTTGCGGATTCATTCGCATATCGAGTGGGCCATGTTGCTTCACGGAAAAGCCGCGCGATGGATCGTCAATTTGCATCGAGGAGAGACCGAGATCTGCGAGAATAAGATCAACACCCGAGATGCCCATTGCGCCCAGCGCTTGCGCGAGTCCGGCAAAATTGCTGCGCTGCACGGAAAAAACCTTCTCACCAAAACCGAGCGCACGAAGACGCGCCTCAGTGCGCGGAAGTTCAATTGGATCCGCATCGAACCCAATCAGTTTTCCACCAGGTTGAATGCGCGCCAAAATCTCCTGGGCATGTCCGCCAAAACCCAACGTGCAATCGACGGCGATTTCGCCCGGTCTTGGCGCGAGCACTTCGAGAATTTCCGAAACCATGATGGGCCGATGCATTCCGGCGGGAGTTTTTCCAGAAGCTAAAACTTTGGCGACGGTTTCCGCATAACGTTCTGGATTGTGTTCCTTGTATTTCTCCTCAAAACGACGCGGGTTTTTCCCCGAGTAACGAGGGCGGCGTCGATGCGGCTTGGGCAAATCAGGCGATGGCTGGACTGGATTTTCTTCGTTCACGTGAGGCTTAGTTTGATTTAAACGATGCGCTTTTCAATCGAGAACAGATACCATGCGTCTGTGAAATTCGTTTGGATTTTTCTGGGCGCGATGTTTTTTGCGGGCAGCGCCCTTGCCCAGGATCAATTGATTGTACCAGCCGAGGTGATTGATTCGGCGAATCAATTTTTGCGCGAGAACGTGGATGACTCGGTGCTGGATGCTCTCGGCCTTGATGCAGAACGAGCGCGAAAATTTCTCGTGGAGTTGGAGCGGCAATTTCAAGGAACTTACGTTTATGACCTTGGCTCATTGCGCGAGACGGCGGCGCAAATCCTTCCCCTCCTCCAGCAGTTCGAGGAAACCCAGCCTTACGCCGTGTGGCTGAAATCGCGTCTCGATTATTTTGAGGTCGCAGAAAAATTACGCAAAGACGCGAACCCCGTTTCCACCAACACAACCCGCCTCGTGCAACCGTTGCCAAAGGTCGAACGCAAAGCTTGGATTGAAGTGATCGAACAACGTCCGATGCCGTCGCTGGCGTTTCAGCAAGTTGCGCAATTGAAGAAAATTTTCCTCGCGGAACGAGTGCCGCCCGAGTTGGTTTGGCTGGCCGAAGTGGAGTCGTCCTTCGACGCGAAGGCGCGGAGTCCGGCTGGCGCGGCTGGTTTGTTTCAACTTATGCCGGCGACGGCGCGCAGCCTGGATCTTTCGGTTGGATTCTTGCGCGACGAACGTTTGCAACCCGATAAAAACGCCCGAGCGGCCGCTCATTATTTGCGGCAGTTGCATAATCGATTCGGTGATTGGCGACTGACTTTGGCCGCTTACAACGCGGGCGAAGGTCGCGTCGCTGAACTCCTGCGAAAACAGAAAGCGCGCACCTTCGACGAAATTGCGCACCGCCTACCTGCCGAAACGCAAATGTACGTTCCGAAAGTTGAAGCGACCATTCGCAAACGCGAAGGCCGAGCTTTGGCCGATTTGAAGATGCCGAAGTAATCCGTGGGCGGCGTGAAATGTATTTGACGCCGTGAACAAGTCCCTGTCTGATGCCGCGCAGCAAACGACAAATTCAAAACTTTGGTAAAACTCGTAAACCTCAACTCAAAAAAATAACATGAATAACACTGGCGATTCAGGTTCAGGTCTCGGCCTACTCATCCCTTTAGCGATCCTCGTTCTGATTATCGTCGCGATGTGGAAAGTTTTCACGAAAGCTGGTCAACCAGGTTGGGGAGCTTTCATTCCAATCTATAACGTTTATCTGCTCTGTAAAATCGCAGGCAAGCCCGGCTGGTGGTTAATCCTGTTGTTTATTCCGCTGGTCAATGTAGTGGTCGCTTTCTTGGTGGCGCTGGGCGTTGCGGAAGGTTTCGGCAAAGGCGCTGCTTTCGGGGTCGGCCTGTTTTTTCTGCCGTTCATCTTTTATCCGATTCTCGCGTTTGGAGACGCGAGCTACGGACCGCCCGTGCTTTAACCACCGCTTTATTTTGTCGGCGAATAATCCGTCGGGACGAGGAAAACGGATTTAACCCCGTCTTTGATCGTCAACGAACCGCCCGCATTTTTCTCGCTCGCATCGCGCGCGACCACCCAGTCCGGGTCTTGGCGGAACGCATCGAAGGAGGCTTTCGCGGCATCCTGCGATTTGTGCGCGAGAAAATAGATGAGCGTGTTCTCTGCCTCTGGTTGCTTCGGCGTTTTATGGAAATAGGCCCAGTTCTTCATTCCATGTTTTTTGAAAAGAGCGACAGTGTGATCGCGAAAACGGGCGTCAAGATTCGGCAGCAATCCGGGAGGCGTGGTGTAAGTGCGCAGTTCAAAGACGCCGCCTTTTGCCATATTGCCTGTTTTAATCATGGGTGAGAAATCGGTTGGTTGCAGAAAAGTCTGTTCCACTTTGGCGACAATTTTTCCGTTGATTTCGCTTTTTTTCTGGGCCGCTTTCCATTCAGGATCGGCCATGAACGCTTTCCATGAAACATCGCGCGCATCGCGGGTCGGGTAGCGAAGCACGTAAACTAACTTGTTCTCCTGATTATCCACTGGCACCCAATAACCGATGTTTTCGATCCCGTGTTTTTTGAAAAGCTTCGTGGTATGATCGCGAAAACGCGCGTGGAGATCATCGAGTTTTCCGGGCGGCGCATAATACACACGCATTTCATAACAACGGGTGTCGGCCGTCATTTTGGTTGAGGTCGCGCAACCGGTTACGCCAATGAGCAAAGCCGCGAGAGCCGCAGCAGAAAAAATTTGAAAATTCATGGCTCAATTGCGCCGGATGAGCGCGATGCTGTCAAATGAATTGGTGAGACAATTACTTTTCCACTTTTCCCAATTTCTCCGAGCGGGCGCGGCTAAAATCAAATTCCCGCAAGTTACAAAAATTGCCAGCGATCAAACATCGCCGCCTGTCCGCAAGGCTGGCCAATCTCGCTGGTCAAATTCCAGACGGTCGCGCGCTCGATGCGAAAGCGTCGTCCGGCTTTTGAAATGCGCACGCCGGAATAATCATCGATATACCCGCGCTCCGTGACCGCTGAGAGCAAGCGCGCACGCTCCTCGCGATTGGGCGCTTCCGCTGTGAGCCGTGACGGCGTGCTCGTGAATTCCGACCACGACATTTCCCAGAGTTCGAGGGCAGCGCGATTGCCGTAGTTTAAAATCGGGTCGGTCTCGGTGCCATGTGAGACGAGAACGAAAGGCGCTTCAAAAATCTTTTGCGCCAATTCGCGCTCGTCGGAAAGGCTGGGTAACAACTCGCGCCCCGTCCAGTGCTTCAAGCTGCGGGCGAGACAAACGGAGTGCAGGATGACAAAATCCATTTCCAAAATATGAGCGACGTCGTCTGTCACAGCGAAATCATGAATTGCCTCGCATTCGGGCGCAACACTCTTGGAAGCGCCGTTGATTCTGATCGTCTGCGAGTTCGCCCATGCGAGCAATTCCTGCGTGAACACCCTTGACTCTCCTCAGCCAGTCTGATTAAACCCGCCGAAGAAATTTGCGTGAAGTGCACCGAAATTCCGGTGCCGTTCCCGTCGTTTTGAAACGCCAACCATTTGAAAACAATATTACCAGACGAACTTAAAGCCGACCTGCCCCAGACCAAATGGGGCAAAATTTTTAGCGCAACGCCGGTGATCATGACTGTGATCGCCACGATGCTCGCGGGATTGTCCTCAAGCGAAATGACTCGCGCTCAATACGACCGTTCGCTGGCTGCACAGCAACAATCCAAGGCGGGCGATCAATGGAGTTATTTCCAGGCGAAAAAATTGCGAAGCGCACTTCAGCACAACACGCTCGATCTTTTGAGCGTGACCGCCGCGATTCAACCGTTGGATTTTGCGCGATTACCAGCTTCGGCTGGAGCCAGCGTGATTGCCGCGTTGCAAAAAAGTTCGTTGCCTGAGATTCCAGCCGCTGCGCCATTGGCCGCGCCGATGCAAGCCGCACTCGAAGCCATCGAAACACAAAAGCCGGAGGAAGAAATTGTGCAACTGCTGGCCAGTGTGACGCCCGATTCTCTCGCGGCCGCGCTGACTGCAGCGAGGGAGCGCAGCATCGCTTTCGACTCGGCCACCAAGCCCGTTAATCAATCAATTGATCAACTGGAAAAATCAGTGGTTGCCGATAAGGCGGCGAGCGCCAGCTTCACGGTGGCGCGACTGCACTACAACTCCGCCCGTTATGACGCCGAAGCGCGCCTGAGCCAAACCATCGCCAATCTTCTGGAACTTCAGGTCCGCAAGAACAACATTTCCGCTGAGCGGCATCATCGACGCAGTTCGAAGTTTTTCTACGGGATGCTCGCCGCGCAAATGGCAGTGATCATTTCTACTCTGGCCATTGCCGCACAAAAACGGAACTTTCTCTGGTCGATTGCCGCCGCCGCCGGTTTAGCGGCCGTCGTATTTGCGGTTTACGTTTACCTGCGAGGATAGAGGAAAATTAAAAATCAGATTGGGGGCGAGCGGTCGTTTAAAACGGCGAGGTGTTCAGCATGTCGCCTTTTGCTGCTGTCGTTCTATCAGACAATGGTTTTCCGCCGTCATCTTTTCCGTCATAACCGATGCTGTAAAGTTGGAAGCCGTTCGACTGCGGGCGATAGATAAAATCGTTTCCGCTAAAATTGTCTTTGGGCAAGAAGGGCAAATATTTTGGAACCAATCCGTGCAGCGTCTTCGGAGGAGAACCTTGTTCCGTTTCGTGATTGCGGACCGCCAGATCAATCAACATCAGACCCATTCGCGTTTGACGAGCCTTCATCATTAAATTTAATTTCCGTTCGACATCTCTGGACGAGAAAAAGAAACGCACACTCTGAATTTTATCACTTAACGTTGAGGATTGCCGTTCCCAAATTTTATCCATTGCCATCACTTCATCAAACGTTTCGCGGTTGGAATACATTTCAGTTAAAGCTGTGATAACTCTTCGTCTTTGTTCGGCTGTCATGGTGTTAACCACATTTCGTAGTGGCTGCATTCCAATCGACTCAATGGCCAGACTGACAGGAGCGTAGACTGCCGTTCCTCCATGCATCTGCTGGCTCAAACGAATCACACCCAGATAGCTCGTAATTGCATCATCCAAACGATTCCCTTTTTCGGCCACCATTCCCTCCGCAGGCAAAATTTGAGCCAATAATTTCAAAAGAGATAATTCGCGAATGGTATTCGTAGGATCAATTGGCACACGCGATTCCCGACTCAATCCGATACGAACCATCTTTAATGCTTCGCTGTTCTTTTCAAAAAACGCCTTCCAATCCTCGATGCAGTCACTGTTGTTGAAATTACAATCGGGCCTTTCTCCGACAAACATTTCACCCGCCTTGACCAGATCATCGTAGCCGTTCGGATTCGGCAATTTAATCTGCGGTAGTGGCGGTGGTTTGATGAAAAGAAAAGCCGCGACGAGCAACACCAGAAAAACTGCGACGGCCAATATCAATTTCTTCAAATTCATCCCAACTCCAAAAGTGCGGCAGTCCGCCAAAGTTGCAACGCAAAATCTTTGCAAAAGCCTCTTGCGGTCGTAGCGGCGTCTCGGCAGAGAGCCGCAAATTGTGGAATGGGATGAATGCGACGTTCTGCCGAGACGCCGCTACACAATTTGCAGAAGTCACGAATCGTAAAAAATGTTTTGAATCAAGGCAGATCGTTTCAGTCTCACTTTGATGCAAGATTGACATTGAATTGGTCGCCGTGAAAAATTGGCCCATTGCATTATTGAAATGAAAAATAAATCTTCACTCGCTTTAACCGGGACGGCTGTTCTTTCGCTTCTGGCTTGCACCTTTTCTCCACAATCCGCTCACGCGGCGGTCGATTTCGTCAAAGAAGTAAAACCGATTCTGGAAATGAATTGTCTTTCCTGCCACGGCAAAAAGAACGCGCACGAAAATGGTGAATTCGATCTTTCGACCAAGGCAGACGCTCTGAAAGGTGGCGAAAAGGGAAGCGACCTCGTGCCGGGCGACGCGGACAAAAGCAAGATTTACACTTACATGATCCTCGCCGCAGACAACAAGCGGGTGATGCCGCCCAAGGATAAAGGTGGCCCGTTGCCAAAAGCGCAGACGGAAATTATTCGCCAATGGATCGCAGAAGGTGCGAAGTGGCCGGACGATTTAACGCTGGTCAACGTGAAGAAAATTGATTTCGCCCGGGACATTAAACCGATTCTCGAAAAAGGCGGACCGCTCTCAGAAACAGCCATTGCCGACTTAAAGCTTTGGGTTGAACAAGGCGCGGTCTGGCCCGAGGGTGTGAAACTCGGCGGAGCGGGCGGGCCGATTCAAGACCCGGAAATGACGGTGGTCGCCGAAATTCACAAAAGCATTCTCGCTGCTTCAAAGGAAAACACGGAAGCGGAAATGAAAAAGATCAGGGAAATCATTCCAGGCACCGAGGTGGCGTTTGACCTCTTACCCATCCCGAGCGGCGAATTCACGATGGGCAGTCCCGACGCGGAAGCGAGCCGCAAGCCCGACGAAGGCCCTCAGCACAAGGTAAAGCTTTCCCCGTTCTGGATGGGCAAATGCGAAGTGACCTGGGACGAATACGAATTGTTCATGTATCCCGCTGAGAAAAAGAAAGAGGCCGATGGCACTTACATCAGTGAAACCGCCGACGCCGTTACCAAACCGACGAAGCCGTATGTCGAGATGAGTTTCGGCATGGGCAAAAATGGTTTTCCTGCAATCAGCATGACCCAACACGGCGCGAATAAATATTGCCAGTGGCTCAGCGCAAAAACCGGGCACTTCTATCGTCTGCCCACGGAAGCAGAATGGGAATACGCCTGCCGAGCCGGAACGACAACGACTTATTCATTTGGCGACGATGTAGCGCAACTAGGCGACTACGCATGGCACGCCGCAAACAGCGATTATAAATATCAGAAGGTCGGCAAGAAAAAGGCGAATCCATGGGGTTTGCACGACATGCACGGCAATGTGGCTGAATGGACAATCGACGGTTACGACCCGGAATTCTACAAGCAATTCGCGAATGCGGTTGCGGAAAATCCTTGGAACAAGGCGACTAATCCCTACCCGCATTCAGCGCGCGGCGGATCGTGGGATGACAAACCGGAAAAGCTGCGCAGTGCGGTGCGACGCGCCTCCACCAAGGATTGGAAAATGCAAGATCCGCAGTTGCCCAAAAGCATCTGGTATTTGACCGACGCGCAGTTTCTCGGCTTCCGAATTGTTCGACCGCTCAAAGTTCCGAGCGCCGAAGAAATGAAAAAATATTGGAACAGCGGTGTTGAAAGAGAATAAGAAAACCCTTTTACTTCAAAACATGAATCCAAACGAACCTCAAATGCCCGACAGCAATTTCACGCGCCGGGACTTCATCAAAACAACCGCAACGGCGGCGATTGGCAGTTCGCTGCTGGCCGGTACCAAAGCCTTTGCCCAAAACAATGGCACTCTGAAAATCGCGTTGATCGGCTGCGGCGGTCGCGGTTCCGGTGCGGCGAATCAGGCGCTCAGTGCGGACAGCAATCTGAAACTCGTAGCCATCGCGGATGCGTTTCAAAACAACTTGGAAAACTGCCTCAACAACTTGCGCAAAGAGCACGGCGACAAAGTTGCGGTTCCAGAAGAAAATCGCTTTGTCGGCTTCGACGCTTACAAGAAGGCGATCGCTCTCGCCGATGTGGTGATTCTGGCAACGTCTCCCGGTTTTCGCCCGATTCATTTCGAAGAAGCGGTCAAGCAAGGCAAACATGTTTTCATGGAGAAGCCCGTCGCAGTCGATGCTCCCGGGGTTCGTCGCGTTCTCGCTGCCGCCGCTGAAGCGAAACAAAAAAATCTAAAAGTCGGCGTTGGTTTGCAACGTCATCATCAACTCGGCTACCTCGAAACGATGGAACGACTGCACGCCGGTGCCATCGGCGACATCGTGGCGATGCGTTGTTATTGGAACGGCGGCGGAGTTTGGGTGCGCGCTCGTCAAGCCGGCCAAACCGAAATGGAATATCAAATGCGCAATTGGTATTATTTCAACTGGCTCTGCGGCGATCATATCAACGAACAACACATCCACAATTTGGACGTGATCAATTGGGTGAAAAAAGGTCACCCGGTTCGTTGTCACGGAATGGGTGGGCGCCAGGTCCGCACCGGAATTGATCACGGCGAAATTTTCGACCATCACGCGGTGGAATATGAATACGCCGACGGCTCCCGCCTTTTCAGCCAATGCGAACACATTGAAGGAGTCTGGAGCAGCGTTTCCGAACATGTCATTGGCACGAAAGGTAATTGCGATGTCAGCGGCCACATCATTCGTGGAGCGAATCCGTGGAAATTTGACAAACAAGGCGCGCTTGATCCGTATCAGCAGGAGCACAACGACTTGTTCAAAGCCATCCGCACCGACAAACCTTACAACGAAGCGGAAAACGGCGCGCACAGCACCATGACTTCGATCATGGGACGCATGGCAACTTATTCTGGAAAAGCGATCGAATGGGATGATGCGATTAATTCGAAAATCGATTTGATGCCGAAAGTTTTTGCGTGGGATGCAAATCCGCCAACGTTGCCCGATAAAAATGGTCGTTATGCGATCGCGATTCCGGGCAAGACAATTGCGGTCTAAAGTTTATCTAAATTGCCGTGAAAGAGACGTTTCGATAGAGGCGTCTCTTTTTTTGTCGTAATGGGTAGGGCGTGCCACTCCGTGCGCGCCGTTCATGTGGCGAGAAAACTGCGCAATTTTTGACCGACGACGGCGCGCACGGAGTGACGCGCCCTACCGCCTTATTCGTAGAATTTCTTAAATCCACTCGATTCGAATTCTTCAATTTGCTCACCGGGCTTCCGCAGAATACGAATGGCGGCATGAGAAGTTTTTTGCGTCAACTTCAATCCCTTTTCCGGACCGAGAACACTGACCGTCGTCGCCAGCGTATTGGCGGTGATACAATCTCGGGCAATCGCATTCACCAAACTGTGGTCGGTCAAGCCGAGGCCGGTGTGCGGATCGACAATGTGCGAGTAACGTTTGCCGTCGATTTCCAGGCGCTGAAATAAATCGCCAGACGTTCCGAGCGCGGCGTTCTTCAGCAGAACAGATTTCTTCGTCGGCGCGTCCGGCGCATCGAGCGGTGCGATTTCGATTCGCCACCCTTTTTTCCCCGGTGGAGGTTCGCCGACCGCCAAATCGCCCGCGCCCGCCACGAGCGCGGAAGTCATTCCCCGTCGCCGCAAAACTCTCAACCCTTCATCCACGGCGAATCCCTTGGCGATGGAACCCAAATCAAGCCGCATCTTTGGCACGAGAAGTTCCGCAGTATGATTTTTAGAATCGAGCCGCAGATTTTTGTATCCCACCGCCTTTCGCGCCTCGGCGAGCAGATCGGCATCCGGCATTTTTTTCTCGCGCCGCGCCTTGCGCCACAGATTGATAAACGGCCCGACGGTGACATCAAATGCTCCCCCACTCTGCTCCGCCAAAATTTGTGCTCGCTGCAAAACAAACCAGAGATCGCTGCTTAACTTGACTCTCTGCCCGGTGCCAGAGCTTTGAGAAAGTTGGCTCAATTCGCTCTCGGGATCGTAGTCGCTCAAAATGCCATTGAGTTGCTTGACGCGCGCGAAGGCGGCAGCGGCAGCGGCTTTTGCTTCGGAGTCATTTTTCGAATAAAGCACGATGCGAAAGGGCAAACCCATCTGCGGTTCGGTGAACTCATAACGCGAACGTGGCTCGGCTTTGCCGGAGTCAAAATGAGCGCAAGAACAAAGCGCGAGGAATGCGGCGACAAAGAAAAAATTTAAACGCGCCACAAATTAACTTTCCAGAATCGCAACGGCAGAGGCGTGTTGATCGGTGTGGGTCAAACTCAAGTGAACGATGCGCGCGCCGCGTTGCTGCAAAAGTTTTTGACCGTTCTCGTGTAAAATCACAAACGGCTCGCCACTTTCCTTGCGTCCGACTTCCATGTCCTGCCAGCCGAGTTGCGCGCCAATTCCAGTACCGAACGCTTTCGAGATGGCTTCCTTCGCTGAAAATCTTGCCGCCAAAAATGGCGCGGGTCGCTTGTGCGAAAGGCAATAAGCAATCTCTGGTGGACGCAAAATGCGCTGGAGAAAACGGTCGCCAAATTTTTGGAAGGAGGCCTCGATGCGCGCCACTTCGATGAAATCAATGCCGGTGCCAAGGATCATGGCGCAGGATAATTCTCCATCAGCGCAAGCATTTCCTTCACAGCGGCGGCAAGCCCGACGACAATCGCGCGGCTGACGATGCTATGACCGATGTTCAATTCGATGAGGTGCGGAACGAGATGGATCAAACTTAAATTTTGATAATTGAGGCCATGTCCGGCATTCACCTGAACGCCGAGTTGATGCGCCCGCTCGGAAGCGGCAATCAATCTTTGGATCTCTTCATTTCGTTCTCGTTTGCTCTGAAAATATTCCGCGAACGCGCCGGTATGAAGCTCGATAAATTGCGCGCCAATGCGTGATGCAGATTCGACTTGATCCAAATCAGGCGCAATAAAAAGGCTCACGTCGATCCCGGCATCATTCATTTTCTTCCGGGTTTCAGTCAACTCACCCTCGTAACCAACCGCATCCAATCCTCCTTCTGTCGTCACCTCCTGACGCCGCTCCGGAACCAGACAAACGATTTCCGGTTTCAGCTTTATCGCCATTTGCACAATCTCCGGCGAATTGGCCATTTCGAAATTCAAACGCGTCTTCACCACCTCGCGCAGCCTCCACATGTCGCGATCTTGAATATGCCGTCTATCTTCGCGAAGGTGCGCGGTGATTCCCTGCGCGCCAGATGCCTCGGATATTTTCGCGGCTTCCACCGGATCGGGTTCCCCTAAATCCATCCCGCGATAACGCGCCTCCCGGAGCGTCGCGACATGATCAATATTGACCCCAAGTTTCAGCATAAAAGTGCTAGGGAGATTTCGGAGCAACACGAGCTGGCATCACCGGCTTGGTGTGAGGAAAAGTTTTTGTCGCCAACCAATGGGAAAGGAAAATCAACTCGCTACTGTTCAATCCGATGTGTGATTTGCGGACCATATACAATTCATTCGGCGCTTTAAAAGTTACTTCGGTGATTGTGTTGCCGAGCATCGGCCCGACCGCGAGGAGCCACTTCTCCTGTGGCATCCAGGGCATGACCGATCGCATGGTTCCATCCGCATTTGTTCTGATTAATTCGCCCGAAAAGAACGGCAGCAACTGGCTGACAAACCGCGCCTGCGAAAGTCTTGTTTCCGTAATTTCCCAATCGTACAAAACCAGGTTGCTCTTGCCCGTCACCTGTCCAAACAATTCCGCCGGCGGCACGTTTGAACTCGGAACCAACGGAAATAATCCAGCGATCAATAACTCGGTGCCATTGGTTTCCCGAACCGGGCGCAAAAATGGAACAATCAACGGCGGCAGTCCTTGCCAATACATTTCAGTTTTGTTGCTGGCCATGTTCAGCGTTCCGCCATCGCGTTTTGCCAAAACGGGATTGAACGTTTGCTCCAACCTTGGGGCAAGCGCTTTCAACATGTTCGTGGGATCTTTGACGGGCAGAGCAAAATAGGATTGAAAAGGCATCTGCGATTGCGCCCAGAAAAAAATCTGGTTCGTCAGCAGATTAAACCCCAGCGAGTCGGCGGCTTTCCACGGCTTGAAAAACGGCGCGAGTTTTTGCGCAGCGCTGAAACTGATCAACGGATCGCGAATGGTATTTTTCGGAATATTCCACGCCTCGGATTTCCAATCAATTTTCCCGGGATAAATTGCGCGAACGGTCGTCCGCAAATTGTCACTCTGGCCGTTGATTTTAATTTCTGTCCGGGCGAGCTTGACGGGCCACTCATCAATCTCGGGCAGCAACATTTTCAATCGAGGCAAATCCAAATCGGCTTCAAGCCAGTTTTTGGCGGACGCGGCGGAGGTCTCTTTGCCGAGTCGCTTTAAAAAATCAGATTGCGCCGGGGACTGCTCCGCACCAATCACAACGGCGGTCCATTTTCCGACGCGATAAAAGCCGACAAATTTTTCTCGCTGACTCAATCTGTTTTGCCAACCGGAAACATCGCCCGCTTTAACCGGTTTGGATTTCGCTTTGGTGAGCTGAAGGAGGTTGGATTCCCACAAGCGGGAACGGTCTTCTTTCAATTGAACGGCCAAAAATAATTCCGCGTTGGCTGGAGTTGTTCCACGAAGCTCGGCCATTGATTCCGCACTGAGCAAATCGTCGAGCATCGGTCGGATCAAATCGTTCTGATTAGCCGATTTATCTCCGAGAAATGTCGCCGCCATCGCCGCCGCCGTTTGCAAAACATTACTTTGAAACGTGCGGGTTTCCGGCAAGGCAAAAATCGCCTTGAGCTTGGCCGCATTGGTGTTGTTGGCGAGCGCGGCGCTCCCAATAAAATGAGTGCTCGCCAGAAAATCATCCGACGCAGCGGCGGACAATCTTCCCAACGCAGCGACTCCAAAAATACAACCAATTAAAAGTGTTTGAACCATTTTCATACGGGGCATTGGATTGCCAGAGAATAGATTTATTAGCAAACCGGAACTTTCCACGACCGCTTGGTTCGGACGTTTTTTCCGAGAGCATGTTTTGAAAACCCTGAGACCAGCCGTCGATGGAAGCGGCGGGACGAGGTGCCCGACGCTGCCATTTTCAAACCCGCTTCCAAGAAATTTCATTGCAAACCTTCAAACCGCCCTGCTTTCATCCGCCGTGCTCGCCATACGTTTTTTCAAATATTGGTTGCCGGTCGTCCTCTGGATGATTCTGATCTTTGGCGGGTCCACCAATTTGGGCGCGCCCAAAAACACCTCGCGGATTATCGTCCCGTTTCTACATTGGTTGGTGCCGACTATAAGTGATCAGGCCGTGGAGCGAGTGCAGTTTGCGGTTCGGAAATGCGGACACCTGACGGAATACGCCATCCTGGGCCTGCTGCTTTGGCGCGCACGGCGAAATAATTTAAACATGCAAACGAAGGGCTGGCGTTGGAGCACGGCGGGCTTTGCGATTTTGGTTTCGGCAACGTATGCGGCCACCGATGAATTTCATCAGTACTTTGTTTCAACTCGACAGGCCTCGGTTTGGGATGTGTTGATCGATACCACGGGTGCGACGGCCGGCATGATTCTCCTTTGGAAATTGGGTGGCTGGTTTAAATATTGGGAATAAATAGAAATGAAACGACCACTCGTCATCGTGGCGTTGCTCTATGGCAGTGGACTGCTGCTGGGGGACAACTTTCACGCGCCGTTGCTCTGGCTGTTCGCCTCGGCGTTTGCGCTGCTCATCGGCGCTTTCGTCTGGCGGCGCGATTTCATCCTTTGGCCATTAATTATTTTAGCGGGCTGGATTAATTTGGGCTGGCGCGCTGAAGCCCTTGCGCCAAACGACCTGCGAAAACAACTCACGAAAGGCACGGAATACGTCCGTTTGCGAGGAACACTCAATGCTGCGCCAACTCACCGCGTTTTCGAAATCGACGAGGAACAATCCTGGCGCACGCTCGCACAGATCGAAGTCAGTCACATTCAAAAATCGGGCGCGTGGCGTCCCGCCGTGGGCACCGTCATCATCAGCACGCCAGGCATCGTCAGCGCAGAATTTCACGGCGGACAAGAGACAGAAGTGACCGGCGTCATTCAAGCGCCAAGAAGTCCACTGGCTCCAGGGTTGTTTGATTACCAAACTTACCTCAAGCGGCAGGGAATTTATTTTCAACTCGCGGTCGCCTCAACCAACGATTGGCAACTGATTGGCGCGTCTAAAAATGCTCCGTTCGCAGATCGCTGCATTGATTGGGCACAAAATTGTTTATCGAAAGGTTTAGGTGCTGAAGACGAATCGCTACGACTGGTTTGGGCAATGACGCTCGGCTGGAAAACCGCGCTCACCGACGAGGTCAGCGAACCGTTCATGCGTTCGGGAACCATGCATGTTTTCGCGATCAGTGGATTACACATCGCGCTGATTTCAGGAATTCTCATCGAGCTGCTTCGCGTGATGCAGCTCCCCCGGAGTCTCAGCGGGGTGATCGCGATTGCGCTGGTCTGGTTTTACACCGCCGCGACTGGCTGGCAGCCATCAGCGATTCGTTCCACCGTCATGATGACAATCATCGTCGGTGGTTGGGCGCTCAGACGACCCACAGACTTGCTGAATTCTCTAGCGGCGGCGGCCTTCATCATTTTGATTTGGGATCCACAGCAGCTTTTTCAAGCGAGCTTCCAACTTTCTTTCTTCGTCGTTTTGAGCATCGCTCTTTTCCTGCCCATCTTCCTCAAGCACCGCGAGCGTTTGCTGAAATCCGATCCGTTGTTGCCGCCGGAATTACGTCCAACGTGGCGCAAGCGACTTGATCTGCCGCTCAATTACCTCACCACCTGCTTCGCCACCTCATTGGCCGCCTGGCTGGGTTCGTTGCCGCTCGTGGCCTACTATTTTCATCTCTTCACACCGGTAAGTTTGTTGGCCAATCTCGTGATTGTCCCGTTGGCAAGCCTCGCGTTGATGAGCAATATCGGCAGTCTGTTTTGCGCAACTTGGTTCCCGTTTGCCGCGGAACTTTTCAACCACGCCGGATGGTTTTTCATGAACCTCATGGCCGGGCTGAGCCATTGGTTCGCCACTCGGCCAGGCTCGTATTTTTACGTCCCTGCTCCGTCGCTCGCGGCCTGCCTGATTTATTACGCACTGCTGCTCGTCACTTTGAATGGCTGGTTTCGGTTGCCGCGAAAAAGAATTTTTGCGCTCGCCATTTCTCTCGGTGCGTTGCTTTTTTCGCTTTGGGGTTGGCGCACGGAATCGCAGACCGTGAAGATGACCATTTTGCCGCTCAACGGTGGGAGCGCCATTTTCGTTGATGCTCCCGGCCGCGAAAACGATCTATTGATCGACTGCGGAGATAGTCATTCGGCAGATTTGATTTTGAAGCCATTTCTCCACGCGCAAGGAGTGAATAGAATTTCCAACGTCCTACTGACCCATGGCGATTTGCGCCACGTCGGAGGGTATGAAACGATCAAAACCAATTTCACAATCACGCACACTTTCACCAGCCCGCTGGCATCGAAATCGGCGGCGTATCGCGAGATCCTCACTCAGCTAAAAACAAAACCCGAAGATTTCGAAACCGTGTCCACCGGCAGCCATGTTCGAGACTGGGCCGTGTTGCATCCGCAAGCGGAAGATCAGTTCGCGCAAGCGGACGACAAAGCCATCGTTCTTCGCGGCCATGTGTTCGGCAAATCAGTCCTCCTTTTAGCGTCGTTGGGACGACCCGGCCAAAACGCCTTGACGGACCGCGAAGATAACTTGCGGACCGACATTGTGGTTTCTGGAATTCCCGCACAAAAAGAACCGCTCTGCGACGCGCTGCTGGAACTCATTCAGCCGACCACAATAATTGTCACAGATTCAGAATTTCCGGCCACGAAACGCGCTTCCCGCAAATTGCGCGAACGCTTGGGCGCACAAAAAGCCCGGTTGATTTTCTGCCGCGATTCCGGCGCGATCACTCTGATTTTCAACCGCGACGACTGCAAAATTGAGACCGCGCTCGGTGATTGATTATTATTGCGATGCGATTCGCGAGAGGGCTATCCGCAGAACTACGCGCCAGTATTCGACGAAGCAAAATCAACTTCGACCGGTGCGCGTTCGAAGTCGTTCGCGGACATCAACTGCTCCGGCTTCATCGCCACGAGTGCGGCAATAAATCGATCGGGAACAACTTCCAATCGCGTGTTATAAAACGTGGCGATCTCATTGAAATAACCGCGCGCCAAAGCGATTCGTTGCTCCGTATCGATGAGATTTTTCTGCAAATTTACGAACGCATCCTGACTCTTTAACTCCGGGTATTTCTCCACCACCGCCAGCATCGTCTTCCCAACCGCTTGATAATCGGCACCCGGTTTTCCCGGCGGGGTCGCACCTAGCTGGCTGCGCAACCCGGCCATTTCCGTTTGGAGATTTCGCTCGTAATCCCGCAAGCCTTGCACCGTCTGCACGAGATTCGGAATCAAGTCGTAACGCCGTTTCAATTGCACATCGACCTGTGACCAGCCTTGGCGAACCCGTTGCCGCAAATCGATCAGGCTGTTGAACACCATCAAAACCCAGCCAACGACACATGCCGCCAAATAAATTCCTCCCGCGATCAGGTATTTAACTATCTCCGGTTCAAGATTCATCCGGTGGTCCAGGATGAAAAACCCGGCAACACAAAGCACCAAACCAAGCGCGCCCCAACCGACCTGGCCCCAACCGAAACCGCTGCTCACCTGCTCTTCCGTTCGTGTGGAAATCAAAAACATCGGAGCATTTTTATCCTCGGTGATTTCGGGAGCTACGACGTCCGCGCGTTCTCGCGCCTGTCCCATCACATAAAGCGGCGCGTGGAGAACAATGGCTCGTTCACTGAACTGCCTGCGAAAGTCCGAATCCGACACGGCACCAGCCGGCCCTTTGCCGTAGTAAAGCGCGTTGAGCGGCGTGCATGTTTCCGAAAAAATAGTTTGTGGTTCAACCGTCGCGCCGCTCGGCACGATCTGCACGAAGCCGCAGTCATCCTTGAGATAAAATGAAATTTCTTCACGACCACTGTCCACTGTTGTCCAACCACTTTCATGACGCGTGCGCGTCTGAAGATTTCCTTTATCGTCGGTGTAGGTTTCGGTCACCATCCGCGACCAGTGTTCCTGCACCTGCCAATCGTAAAACACGCACTCCCGTTCGGCTAAAAAACTGGCGATCGGCTGGTCGGTCTCCGCCGTTCCTTTCAATTCAACCAAACCGATGAACACTCCAGTCGTCTTCGAAGTCGGCAAATCATTCACCAACCGTTTGCGCCGGGCGGCGCGGAGAGACACCAGCAGGCAAACAAACGCGAGCGCAACCCCAATCCACGGAATCCATGGTTCAAATCCATTCACAACGTGGAACAGAATTTAGGATTCAGAAGTCAGAATCCAGAAGTAAAACCGGACGGCCCCTTTTTTGAGCTCGAACCGTTCGAGAGTGGAGAATAATTTTCAATGGTAAGTTTTTGATGTTTAGGGCACCTCCGGAAACTAAAACATGAAAAATCTGAAAGGAAATTGTAGCTGGGAAAACGGCGGTGGATTATTCTCAGCCATGCCTACCAGCCAAGC
>JAYVSV010000067.1:0-37547 GCA_043775015.1 Verrucomicrobiota bacterium | reverse complement strand
AGCAAAAACCCGTCCTCCTCTTTACCAATCGTCCAAAATAACCAGTCCTGTTTTGCTAACTACAAAAAAGTCCTGTTTTGAAAACTACACGACACTGCGCATAATTGATCTTGCTAAAATAACGGTGGCACCCTAAAAGAATACAACCATCAACCGTGCACAGGGTGCATAAGAACTACCGACGAACCGGACAACGAATATGAAAGTATCTTTTTGCAACCAACTGTTTCTCTGCGTTGCGGCGCTGGCGTTGGGAATTCTGGGCGACACCACGGCTCAAGCACAATCCGACGGCGTGCCGGTTTGGACAAATAGTTACAGCGGGCCGGGAAATTACTTTGACGAAGCCCGTGCCGTGGCGGTGGACGGCAGCGGCAACGTGTTCGTGACGGGATATTCGTATGACATCGTCAGTGGTAACAATTATGCGACGATTGCGTATTCAGGAGCAGGCGTAGCGTTGTGGACGAACAGTTACAACGGGCCGACGAACAGCAATGACATAGCAACCGCACTCGCAGTGGACGGCAGCGGTAACGTGTTCGTGACGGGGGATTCGTGGAGCGGCACTGATTACGATTACGCAACGATCAAGTATTCGGGATCGGGCATGGCGTTGTGGACGAATCGTTACAACGGGACGGGAAACAGCGGTGACATAGCAACCGCACTCGCAGTGGACGGTAGCGGCAACGTGTTCGTGACGGGGGAATCGATTAGCAGCGGCGGCAACAACGATTACGCAACCATCAAGTATTCGGGATCGGGCGTGGGGTTGTGGACGAATCGTTACGATGGGCCCGGAAACTACATTGACAAAGCCATAGCCGTGGCGTTAGACGGAAGCGGCAACGTGTTCGTGACGGGGACTTCGCTTAGCAGCGGCACCGCTTTCGACCCTACTGATAGGTCTTACGATTACGCGACGATCAAATATTCGGGATCGGGAATGGCATTGTGGACGAATCGTTACAACGGGCCGGGGAACAAGACTGACGAAGCCACCGCCGTGGCGGTGGACAGCGTTGGCAATGTATTCGTGACGGGTTTTTCGTGGGACAGTAGCAGTGCTTACGACTATGCGACGATCAAATATTCGGGCGCGGGCGTGCCATTGTGGACGAATCGTTACGACGCAATGGCGAATAGTGACCAAGTAAACGTTAAGATGGACCAAGCCCTGCCGTGGCGGTGGACGGCAGCGGCAACGTGTTTGTGACGGGGTATTCGTATGACGTCGGCGGTGATTACGATTACGCGACCATCAAATATTCCGGCGCGGGTGTGCCATTGTGGACGAATCGTTACAACGGGACGGGAAACAGGGGTGACGGAGCCACCGCACTCGCGGTGGACACCAGCGGCAACGTGTTCGTGACGGGGAATTCGCCTGGCGCAATTTCTTCCGATTACGCGACAATCGCTTATTCGAGCGCGGGCGTAGCGTTGTGGACGAATCGTTACAACGGGACGGGAAACAGGGGTGACGGAGCCACCGCACTCGCGGTGGACACCAGCGGCAACGTGTTCGTGACGGGGTATTCGACTGGCAGCGGCAGTGTTTACGATTACGCGACCATCAAATATTCCGCCATCCTGCCGCTGCTCACCGTCGCCCGCACGACGACGAATACAGTGGCTCTCTCCTGGCCGTCGCCTTCGACGGGTTTCACGTTGCAGCAAAACACCAACGGCATCGCGTCGCTAAACTGGAGCAACGTCGTCGCCACACCCTCGGACGACGGAACGAACAAGACGGTGATTGTGAATCCACCAACGGAAAATAGATTCTATCGGCTGGCTCACCCTTGATCGAATGAGAGTGACGGTCGCGGATGTTTCGCCTGGACGATCCGGCATTCCTCAGCGCGTTTGAAGGCCGCAAGATTTCGCGAGCGGACTGGACGCATCGGGCGCAGGTGAAGGCGGCGTCGCTCCAGGGCGTGTTGTCAAAAGCCGGAGCGCCGACTTTCAGTCGGCTTTGCGCTTCTGTTCAAGGGCATGGCGCTGTTTTCTGAGCGGTCATGGCACACCAACGACTTAAGCCGGTTTGGAAACCGGCGCTCCACCAGGTTTGGGCAACACGCCTTTTCTCAGCCCGAACTCCGAAGTTGAAACGCCATAGAGAACGAAGATGGGGGAGCGCACGCCTCTGGCGTGTGGTTTTCGGCGTCGCGCCGAAAACTTCGTTCCACATTATTTTTCTCGAAAACACCGGAAAGTTAGTTTGACGAAAGTTCGGGCGCGACGCCCGAACTTGCACGCGGGACGCGCGCGCTCCCGTTTCAACTTCGGACTTCAGGCTCAGTGCGATTCCAAAATCATCCGCTGGCGTGAGTAATCAAAGACAACCTTGTAGTTCCGCAGTGTCGCCATTCCGATATGACCGGCCAAACCTTTTTCCGCGGGCAACCCTTCCGTAAAAAAATTCACAGACGGCTTTTCGATGGCAAAGCGGCCAAGCTGAAGTCGCGGCAAAGTTCCGATTTGAATTCGTGCGCTGCCACCCACTCCATTTTTTGTTCCCGCACTGGTCTCAGCTCCGAGAAGATGATTGATCGCGACGAAATCAGGCGCCAGACAGAGCTGGTCGTCACAGCCAGTATCCACCTCAAAACGCCCGCGCACCGCGATGTTCTGCGTCGTCGTAATAGTCGCATCTATGATTGGGGTATCCTTATCGAATTGCAGAACGATGATTTCTCCATCGCCTTTGTAATGAAAACTTTGCGGTTCGTGAAGTCGCAGAATGTTTTTCGCCGAATCAATTTCCACCACGAACCGCCGGAAAAAGCCTGCGCCCAAAATTCCAGCCCGGCGACTGGACGGTGTGCTGGCGTCGGAAGGAAGAGAGGCGACTCGCTTGGGGTTGTAGCTGACGCCGCCAAAATCGAACACGGCGTCGCGATAAGTCGTGGCCTGCTCTTGGGCGGCAATTCCAATTATCGTCATCCGACCGGCTTGAGTCAGTCCAAGTGATTCGACGAGGTCAGGATGAATGGTCGTTATGCCGTAACCGGTATCCAAAAGAAATTGGAGCGGCTTCGATCCATTCACTTTTGCCGGAACGATGATCCGGTCATGCACGGAACGAATGGGAATTGTGATGGGGGTTGAAACGTTCGTGTTTGTAATTTCTGCGCTCCAGGAAACAGGTGGCAAGAACAACGCGACAAGAATCAGCAGTAACCGCAATTTTGGTTTGATCAACATGAGTAGCGCGTTCTTCCTGCGAACGTAACTCGCTCCGAACCCTTCGTAAAGACGACGATCAGAACGTGTTTGAAAACCACTTGAAACATCGTAGCAACCGAGGTCTTCGAGTGGATGATGCGTCAGATAGAAGTCAGCGCGACGATTTCAATCTGTGAATTTGATCCGATCGCTTTTAGTTTTCTCGCATGAACGGATTTGATTCCCCTGCCCTGCTTGGACGTGTTGCGTCGTTGCATTTGCATCCGCGTGAGGGCGGCGAGCCGTTTCAAACGGTTGGAGCGATTGAAGTCGAAGCGCAAAAAGGAATTATAGGAAATCCGCGTTACTACGCCCGGCGCAGTCGCAGCGGGGAGCCGGGCAAGCGGCAAGTGAGCTTGATCGAACGTGAGCAAATTGGGGAACACTCCGTCGCGCTCGGACTGGAGACGATTCTGCCCGGAGCCGTTCGCTCAAATATTGAAACAACGGGCGTGAATCTCGTTTCGCTCATTGGTCAACAGGTGCAAATCGGCGACGCGATTTTGTTTCTCTACGAAGCGCGCACGCCCTGCTCGAAAATGGATGCGCTCTGCGCCGGCTTGCGTGAGTTGATGATGGAAAATCGTCAAGGCGTATTGGCGCAGGTGATTCGTTCAGGACGGATCGCGGTCGGAGACGGAATCTTTCTCGCCAAGGAAATGATTGATTCCTAGTCTGCGCACGCGTTTAACAGCGACCTTTTTCCATCGATTTAATAATGAAGTTTCTCATCCTATCGGTTTTGATTTTCGCCTCATTCGTTAATGGCGTGATTCATGCCGCAGACAAAGTCGATAAATTCATCCGTGCGGAAATGGAGAATCGGCGTATTCCCGGGTTGGCGTTGACGATTGTTCGCGACGGCAAAACTCTCAAGACAGCCGCGTATGGCTTCGCGAATCTGGAACTTAAATCGCCGACGAAGGCGGAAACGGTTTTCGAGATTGGCTCTGTCACAAAACAAATTACGGCGGCGGGAATATTGTTGCTGCAACAGCAAGGCAAGCTTTCCGTCGATGACAAGATCGCAACTTATCTTCAAGACCTGCCCGCAACCTGGACGAACATCACCCTCCGACATCTTCTAACCCACACGTCTGGAATCAAAAGTTACACCGGGCTGGATGGGTTTGAGCTGACCAAACATTTAAAGCAGCCGCAATTTCTCAAAGCACTGGCGAGCGTCCCGGTTGAATTTGCGCCGGGCGAAAAATGGAAATATTGCAACACCGGTTACAGCCTGCTCGGATATATTATCGAAAACGTCAGCGGCAAAAAATATTGGGAATTCATCGGCGAAAATATTTTTGGGCCGCTCCAGATGACGTCCACAACGAACCGCGAACCGAGCATTATTATTCCCAACCGCGCGGATGGTTATGAGCTGAAAAAGAGCGCGCTCATCAATCGTGATTATGATTTGACGGATATTTTTTCGGCTGGCGCGATTGTCTCGACGGTCGGAGACCTGGCGAAATGGAACGCGGCATTGAACTCGGAACAGTTGCTCAATGCTTCCAGCAAATCGCAAATGTGGACCTCGGGAAAACTGAACGATGGCAAAGAGACAGGGTATGGTTTTGGCTGGCACGTCACTCCACCGCAGCCGCATCCAAACATCGGTCACGGCGGTTCCACTTCTGGATTCTCCGCGACGTTGCAGCGATTTCCGGAGGATAAACTGAACGTGATTATTCTCTGCAATTCCGGCGAGGACGGCGTCGCGACCGCTCTCGCGAAAAACATTGCGACATTCTATTTCAAACCGGATGTGAAGCGGGGGCCATGATTGATCTCGTCGATACGTGAGACCATTACCGACCAAAGGTATCTGTGGAATCCAACCTTTCTTTACGACAACTCAATCTGCTGAATTCTTTTAACATGACGCCCACCCTCGAACGGGGTGGCGAGCCAGACTTTCACGATTTCCAAAGCGGTTTCCAGAGGCATCATGCGCTGACCGAGCGAGAGCATGTTGGCGTCGTTATGTTGCCGGTTCAGTTTGGCGGATTCCACATTCCAGCACAGTCCGCAACGAATGCCGCGAACCTTGTTGGCGACCATCGCTTCGCCATTTCCGGAGCCACCGAGAACGATTCCCCGCTCGAATTCTCCCCGGGCCACCGCTTCCGCAACCGGCCGAATATAGGTGGGGTAATCGACTGATTCCGTGCTGTGGGTCCCAAAATCTTTCACCTCGTGGCCGAGTTGATTGAGGAGATGTTTGATTTTTTCTTTGTATTCGAAGCCGGCGTGATCGGAACCAATGGCGATTTTCATTTAGATCGCTTGAATTTGTCGCGTTGCTTGCGGTAGGCAAGTTTTGCCTTTTCCAACGAGCGTTTGGCCCAAGCAAATTCCGTGGCAAGAATCGCCAAACCGGCGGGAATCACGATGAACGCGGGTCCCGGCAGGACAATAAGTGCGATGCCAAACAGCACGACCGTTCCACCAATCACCGCGACGGCGGTTTTTCTAACGGCTGAATAAGTTTTGGTTCGGTTCGGCATCAGGCATTCAATATGCATCGAAAATGGAATCGCGGTCGCCATTACTTCTGTTTTTCGTAAGGCGCGTTGATGTCGAGTTTTCCAGGCCATTTCTTTGGAACCGGTTTGTTCAGCGTCCAGTGAATGGCGTTCACGACCAATCGTTGAAAGGACTCCACTTGAAAATCTTCCGGGTGCCCAAGCGATGTGTAAAACGAGCGCCCGCCTTTTTCGGTGTGGTAGGCCCACGCGACCGGGTTCTCGATCGCAGGATGTTCGGGATCAATTGATTTGCCCATGAGCAGTTGGGTCGCGCCGCTCGGTGGGTATTTCGGCAAAACATGGTAAAGCCAGGAACGCACATGAAAGTTTTGATCGACGCCGGTGAGAATCGGATTTTTGGAAGCGGCGGGAATGATCGAAACATCCGTGCTCGATTTGTGGCCGTAATGAGTATGGCCGGATGCGCCCCAACCGGGCGGCGTCCCGAAAGCAAATTCGCCGAAGGCATTCCAGCGCTCCGATTCGTCGCCCGCTGGATAATGAAACGAATGCGAGGTGGTGCGAAATCCCACGACCGGTTTTCCCGAGTCTAAATATTTTTGAATGAGGGCGAGTTGCTCCTTGGGCAAAAGGCGCCAGCGTAAAAAGAAAACGGCCAGATCGGCTTTGTCGAGCGCTTCGAGTCCCGGAATATTTTTTTCATAATTCTCGTCGAGTTTACCCTTCTCATTCCTGGCCAGGAGAACCGTCGTGCGCATGCCGAATTTTTTCTCCAGCTCTTTGGCGAGCATCGGCATGGTCCGCTCGGAGCCGTATTCGTGATCGCCGGTGACAAAAACAAGGTGCGGCGGGTTGGCGCCGGGAAGTTCAACCGCGCTTGCGCAAAATAAAATCGCGGCGTAAAAGAGAGCAGGAATGGTTCGTTGCATGGGTGAACACTAAAATTCTTTCGACGGCCTGTCGATAAAGAGAATCGCGGCGTTGGACGATTTCAGTCCTGTCCATAGGCGAAGCGCGGTCAGTTCAAGAGGTAAAAGTCACGACACTCGTATTTTTTTTCTGCCAAAAGAATGTTTGAGAATGCCAACTTATTTTATTTTTTCGAATTTCTTGAATTGACATTCTCAGCAAAACGTCGGGAACTATTGCCATGAATCTACCCATTGAAAATATTTCCTCTCGCCGGGAATTCTTAATTAACACCAGCAAGCTGGCTGCCGTTTCGGCGCTCGCCGGAGTAGCGATTCCGCATGTGCATGCTGCTGAGAATAACACAATTCAAATTGCGCTCATCGGCTGCGGCGGACGCGGCACTGGGGCAGCCAGCAACGCGCTGTCGGTCAAAGGCGGCCCCATGAAATTGGTCGCGATGGCGGACGTTTTCAACAGCCGCCTCAAGACCAGCCACGATTCACTCACCAAAAACCACGCCGAACGCATGGACGTGCCGGAGGAACGCCGGTTCATCGGCTTCGATGGTTACAAACACGCGATGGATTGTTTGAAGCCGGGAGATGTGGTCATTTTCACGACTCCATTGGCCTTCCGCTGGGTTCATTTTACCTATGCCATCGAAAAGAAATTAAATGTTTTCATGGAAAAGCCGCTGATCGCGGACGGCCCGAGTGCCCGCAGAATGTTCACACTCGCTGAAGAGTCGGTGAAAAAGGGTTTGAAAGTCGGTGTCGGTCTGATGTCCCGCCATAGCAAAGCCCTCCAACAACTGCATCAACGCATTCAAGATGGAGAAATCGGTGACATCACTTTGATGCGCGGCTACCGCATGGCCGGCCCGCTGGGTTCAGCGTTTTCGGAAAAATGGCCTGGTGGTCAAACGAGCGAATTGCTCTGGCAGATTCAGCGCTTCCACAGCTTTATCTGGGCGAGCGGCGGGTGTTTCAGCGATTTTTATATTCACCACATTGATCACTGCTGCTGGATGAAAAACGCCTGGCCGGTCAAAGCTCACGCCCTTGGTGGACGTCATTATCGCGGCGATTATGTGGACCAGAATTTTGACAGCTATTCGGTGGAATACACCTTCCCCGACGGCGGCAAATTCATCATGGACGGACGCTGCATGGTGGGCGCGCTGCCGATTTATTCGAGCTACGCACAAGGCACCAAAGGCAATGCCATCATCGCGCATGACGGCGATTGCGGCCTCCCTTCCAGCATTCACAAAGGAATGACAGCAAACCGCGGCAACGCGATTTGGACTTCCGAAATCGCCCCTGAAGACCGCGATCCGTATCAAAACGAATGGAACGCGCTCATCTCCGCGATTCGCAACGACAAGCCTCACAACGAAGCCAAACGCGGCATCGAAGCCAGTGTCGCCACCTCGATGGGACGAATGGCAGCGCATACGGGCCAGGAAATTACATGGGACGACATGCTCAATTGCGATCAGGAATTCGCTCCTGGTGCAGACAAATTGACGATGGACAGCCCTGCTTTCTTGCGCTCCGACAAGGATGGAAAATATCCGGTGCCGCGTCCGGGTCTGAACAAGACTCACGAATACGATGCAAACATGACCGCCTAAACCATTCGCTTTAACCAGATGGCCCGGTGATTTTCATCGGGCCATTTTTTTTCAACGATTGCCAGCGAAATTGCTTGGTATCAGGCCGAGCGCGAATATATTTTTGCGCAATGACTCACGTTGGAATCGGTTATGATGTTCACCCGCTGGTCGAAGGACGACGCCTTATTTTGGGCGGCGTGGAAATTCCTCACAGCAAAGGTTTGGACGGACATTCCGATGCGGATGTGTTGATGCATGCCATTTGCGACGCGGTTCTGGGCGCGATTGGAAAAGGCGATATTGGCCAGTTTTTTCCAAACACTGATCCGCGTTGGCGCGGCGCTCCCAGTAAAATTTTTCTCGAAGAAGCCGCGCGCCAGGTTGGCTTTCATCAGGCTACCATTGTCAATATCGACGCGACCTTGATTGCGCAGGAACCGAAGCTCATGCCTCATGCGCAAAACATGAAATTGAACATCGCCCAGGCGCTTGGAATTAATCCAGCCCGAGTCGGAATCAAAGCGACCACCAACGAACATCTCGGTTTTATCGGCCGCGGCGAAGGGATTGCCGCGATGGCGGTCGCCAGTATCGATTTGCCCAAATAAATTATGGCCAAGGCAGAAATCAGTTGGCGCCGCACCACAGACGAAGGCGAAAAAATCCAGGTTTACGCCCAGCACGTCGGCGACCAGTGGAAATTTTTCATGCGCTCCAAGCGATATGATAATTGGGAGACAGTGAAAAATCCGCCGTTGGAAGACTGGTTGGAATTGCTGGATTCCGCACAGCGACGGATCAATCGCAGTTTGCTCCGACCCGAGGAAGAAGCGCGCATCATCAAAGCAATCAAAGAACGTTTTCCCGAAGCCGATCTGAAACAAAACAAGAGTGAATAGATCTCCGTTGATTTTAATTTCTCCGAGCACCCAGCGACAGGGGGTCGAATTTTCCGACAACTCGATCAGCCTTTCCAATCGCTACGCCGACGCGGTTATTCAGGCGGGTGGAGTTCCAGTGATCATCCCCTGCACTGCTGCGAAGGAATTGATTGCGGAATATGTTCGGCGCACGGACGGCGTTTTATTGACGGGCGGCGATGACGTTCAACCAAAACTGTATTCGCCCCGCATTTCCGAGAAATTGGCGAAAACGGTGAAAGAGACGGAACCCGAGCGCGACGTGCTGGAGTTGCAACTGATTGACGAAATTTTTCGCCAACAAAAACCGCTGCTGGCCATTTGTCGCGGACACCAGATTCTCAATGTCGCATTGGGCGGAACATTGATCGTTGATATTGCGACGCAGCTTCCGAAATCGATCAACCATCGGCAAATGGATCAAAAATCGGACAAGGTCCACGATGTAACATTGACGCCCGACTCTCTTTTGGCCAAAGTCACCGGCAGACAAATGCTCGGCGTTAACAGTACTCATCATCAATCAGTCGGCCGTTTGGCAAAGCCACTCCGAATCACTGGGAAAAGTTCCGATGGAGTTGTGGAAGCCATGGAATTGAAAAACGAGGGACTGTTGCCGTATTTGTTGTCGGTTCAATTCCACCCGGAACGCCTGGTGGGTCGCTATAGTGAGTTTCAACCAATTTTTAGAAGCTTTGTTTGTTCTTGCGCGAGCGTGAGCACAAAAAATATATGAAAAATAAAGTGATGGTAGTTGATGACGATGAGGGAATTCGTGAGATGCTCTGCGTTTTTTTAAAAGACGGCGGCTTCGATCCAATTCCAAAAAGTAACGCCACGGAGCTGAAAGAAGCTTTGGCCGACCCCGATGCCGAACCGGACGCCATGTTGCTCGACCTCGAATTGCAGGACGGAAACGGCATGAATCTTCTGCCGCTCATCAAAAAGCAATGGCCGGATACACAGGTCATCGTTCTCACCGGAAAAGCGGATTTCGACACAGCCGTTGAAGCGACCAAGTTGGGTGCCTATTCTTTTCAAGCAAAGCCGTTCGACGCAAAAACGCTGGTGTTCAACATCGAGAAAGCGCTTGAACATCGCCAAATTCTTTTGGATCGACGCGAGGCAATTTTTCCCATCTTCCAGAGCGCCTCGATGAAAAATGTCGTTCGCACCGTCGAACGCGTCGCCTCCAGTGATGTTTCCATTTTGATCACGGGTGAAAGCGGCACCGGCAAGGAAGTCATCGCTGATTTGATTCACCGATTGAGCAAGCGCAGCAAGGGTCCGTTGATTAAAATCAACTGTGCCGCATTGCCGCGCGAGTTGATTGAGAGCGAATTGTTCGGTTCCAAGAAAGGCGCTTTCACCGGTGCCAACACGGATCGCGATGGATTATTTCGTTTGGCCGAAGGTGGCACACTGTTCCTGGATGAAATTTCAGAAATGCCAATCGATACGCAAAGCAAATTGCTCCGCGTTCTTCAGGAAAAGGAAGTCCGTCCCGTCGGTGGATCAGCAAGCTTCAAAACGGATTGCCGCATTATCGCTGCGACGAATCGCCACACTGATCTCGCAATCAAGGAAGGCAAATTGCGCGAGGATTTATTTTATCGCATCAGCGCCATTTCCGTTCATTTGGCGCCGCTGCGCGAACGCCGCGAAGACATCATGCCACTGGCGAACACGTTTCTGAAACGTTACGGCGCGCAAGCCGACCGCAACATCACCGGGTTTAGCCCGACTGCCATCGAGATGCTCCGCACGTTCGATTGGCCGGGTAACATTCGCCAATTACAAAATGAAATCCAACGCACGGTTTTGATGTGCGAAAACAACGTGATCGACGTGGAAGATTTGTCGATCACAACGGTGATGAGCCAAACCGAAGTGGAAGACCTCACGCTCATGGAGGCGATGGAACGCAATACCATCGAACGTATTCTTAAAGAAACGGGTGGGAACAAATTGGAAACCGCCAAGCGTCTCGGCATCGGTCGTCAAACGCTCTACAATAAAATCAAAGTTTACGCGATCGACACCTAGTCTATTTTCACGGGGCGCCTGGAGCAAAATTCCGGAGCGCCCCTCGCCTCTCGAATGGTTGGTTTGTTTATCCCGGCAATGAACCATTACGCTATTCTCGGTTTGGATTCCCAATGCACCCTTGCGCAAATCCGTGCCGCTTACCGAATTTTAGCCAAGCAACATCATCCTGATCTCAATCCAAATTCGCCAGAAGCTTTAAGGCGAACCCAAGATTTGAACATCGCGCATGAAATTCTTTCCGACCCAGAGCGACGAAGCTCTTACGATGAGGAGCTTGTGTCTGCGCGAAAAAACACAACACGGCGCAGTGGAAAAGTTGAGCGAAACATCACGCAAGATGTCCATCTACAAATCGAAGATTTTTTTCGCGAAACCTCTTTGGAAGTGCGAGTCAATGACCCGGCCAACTCGGAAGGATCGGAAATTTACGAACTTATTGTCCCACCAAATACGGCACCCGGAGCGCGCTTCAATCTGCCGCGTTCGGAGCCATTTGGCGGTGGTTTTGTAAAAGTTAGACTCCGAGCACGGCCAGGATTTCGCTTCAAGGTGCGAGGCACAGATTTGCGATGTGATCTGCGAATTAGCTCTCAGCGTGCGACTCAAGGTGGATCGGAGATGGTCACTGGGGCAACGGGCACGAAGCTTCGAGTACAAATACCGGCGCGGGTGGGTCGCGGTGAAATCCTGCGCATCTCTGGAGAAGGATTGCCCAAGCCGAGGGGTGGTCGAGGCGACTTGCTCGTGCGCATCACCTATCGTCCAGAGGTCCGTGTCTCCCGCGCCTCGACTCGGTAACATCGCCTTGAAATCTCATGTCCACGTTAAGGTTCTCGTCGCCCTTTGATGTGTTCCAAGAGCAGCCCCCATTCACGAGGACCAATCGGACTTTTTCCTCGACGCGCTTCCGCAGAAACAGCGCGCACCAACACATCGAGCGCGGCGGTGGACTCCGTGTCGCGCAGAAACGCCGCGTCCTTTGCAAATACACGCTGAACCAGCAGCAGCGTCTCGATCGCCTTGTCTTTGGTCATCACTCCCCGGGTAACAATCTCTCCGTTACGCGTTTTTAATCCTAGGGCCAATGCCCGCACGACTTCCGCGCGAGACGGGTTATCGACAGGCATCACGTCCGCGAGTTGAGCAAGAGACCGAAGCAGGATGTAGTGGTAAGCGGGCCGCGCATTGTGCGGGTCAAGCCAACGCCCAACATGCGGGCCATCGGTGAGTTGCCCTGGGATAACGCCGATAAGTGCTTTCGTTTTCGCAGCATCAAGGTATCGCTTCTCACCTGTGACAGCGAATGCCTTTGCGAGAAGATAGACGGAGAAGCTGTTGTAATTCCAGTTACGGACTAGTGGACGCCCCATCGCCCAATCGGCGGATTTGCATGCAGAGGCCAGTGCCTTTTCATCGTGCGTCAATTCGTAATACTCAAACATCACCACGCCACATTCGCCGTTGTCGAACTGCAACCCGCCATCGCCGAGATCGTTTATCGCCCAACCATTCTGAACCACTTCTTTCGACAGTCCTTCTTCCTCTGCGCGTTGTAAGAATTCTTTCGCAACCGCCATCGCCTTATCGTTGGTCGCTCCTCGCGCTGCGGGAAAAGGAAACAATCCGCTCCCGGCTTGTTCCTGCGCCCACATCAAAAATTCGGCAGAGTCCCGGGCCATAGCGAGGCTCTGGTCTGCGGCATTGAGCTTCGCCCGGCAGGCTGCGATATTGCCCGAGAGCACCGAGGCGGGGTCGCGTAGAGGACGAGTCAGTTTCGTGGGATCCAATCCGATTCGCCACCAGCGCAATTTTTCCAGCTCGGAAAAGTGAGCCGTGAAACCATTTTGAACTTCATCCTTCGTTAACCAGGTTCCGCCTTTGGCCACGGGAGAATATTTGTCGGGGGTTTCCGGAACGCCGGCTTTATCTCCAAGGATTTTCCGAGCATCGGCCACGGCAGCGCGCACTGCGGGCAAGTCTTTTTTGAGAAGAGCACTCCTGAGTGCCACGGAGGACGAATCATTTGCCGCAGGGAGTTGGGCTAGGACGAAAAATATTCCAAATAGAGTTAATTTTTTCACAAAAATCCACGGACCGCTGTTCTCCGTTGTTTTGAATACACATTTTCGCTCCATCATTTTCCCATCGGCAGATTATGCTGTTCAAAGTTATTTGCCGCAACGCTTGTTGGCTGGTTGAGTTAAATACCAAAAGTGCGCAATTGAGATCCGCTGCAAAATTCCGCTATCGTATCGCTCTATGAGCAAACCTGCCTGCCCGATGTGCGAGATGACCGACGTGTTGGATCACCCGACCCGCTGCGAATGCGTGACGTGTGGCCACGAATGGGAACGCGAACCAGAACCGGAAGCACCCTCCGGCCCGCGCGTCGTCAAAGATGCCCACGGCACAGTGCTCGCGGACGGCGACATTGTTGCGATGATCAAGGATTTAAAGTTGAACGGCTCGTCGCAAGTTCTCAAAGTCGGAACGAAGTCCAAACCGATCCGCTTGGTGGAAGGCGATCACGAGATCGACTGCAAGATGGACGGAATTTCCATCGGCCTGAAAGCGTGCTACGTGAAGAAGGCGTGACGTCGCGTTACCTCCGCCGTTTCAACACTCGACCAAATCTGGCGGGTACGGCACGAGTGAAAAAGAGTCTCGCTCAACGTTATTTTCCAGCATCGCGCGCCGGGATGGAACGCACCACCTCATCGAGAAGCTGCACATCCATTTCCACGAGGTGACATCGCTCGGGGAAGCGCCCTTCCTTCACGTCGGCGATGTACTCGCCAAAGGCTGCAACCCGCTCCGCCTGGAACCGGCGGTGTTCCGCGAGAAAATTGCGGTAGGCCTTCGCGTGGCGGGGCAAACGTTCTTCGTAATCGCCGAGAATGTCGTCCGAAAAAAGAAACTGCGTGTCGCAGCCACTGCCGGAACCGAGCGACATGAGGATCAGCTTGGTTTGTGAGCACAGAAAACGCGCGAGATTGTGAGGGACAACCTCGAGTTCCGCCGCGTACGCGCCCGCATTTTCCAACTCCTTCATCCGACGGTGGAGTTCCCTGGATTCCGCGACCGTATTGCCGATGGCCCGGTAACCAGTCCATGTGACGTGACGCGGGATCATGCCGAGATGCCCGACCACAGGAATGCCCTCGCGCGCCATCGCCTCGATGATGAACGGGCTGGCGGAGCAGTAAACCGAACTGGCACCGATTTCCAAGGCGCGAAATCCGACCCGGATGGCCTCCTCGGGTGACGCCATCCCATGCGGAGTCGCGGCTGAGAGAAAACTATTAGGAGCCGCCGCCACGAGCAGCGGCAGTCGCGCTTGCGCCTCGGGCGAATCGAAGCTGCAACTCATCAAATCCACTCCCGCCTGTTCCGCCGCCGCCGCTTCCTCCGGAGATTTTACGTGAATGTGGGTCAGGCAACGTTTGCCCTTAAGCTGTCGGAGATCGTAAACGGTGTATTTTTTTCGTGGTCGGAGCATAGCGGCACGAAAACTAATGTAGCAGCACGTTGAACTCAACCATCGTAATTTCCAGTAATCTGGAAGCCTGCTTTGTGTAGGAGGTCTGAACTTCGCGCCTCAGAATAGCTCGAATTGTGGTTAAGAAGTATCTCCCGGATGCAGCTGGCAACACTTTGTTCGACGAAAGCATTTGGATGGAGACACCAACCATCGGGTCGCCTTGATTCGACAATTTTGAAGATCAAAGCCCCAGTTTCTTAAACCGCTCCTTCACATTCTTGAAATGGAAACCGAGCGAGCAGAGTTTTTCCAGCTCGCCTTTCATTTTTTGAGGATGCGCACCATTTCCAAAACTTTAGGTTGAGCAGCCAGAAACAATTCGCGAATTTCCTGAATATCGGGAATGCGCGCGCCAGTGAAATCTGTGCGCAGGGAATCTTCGGATTGTGGTTCGCGTTGAAGCAGAAAGCGAATGTCAGCTAAATCGTTTTCATCACCGCGCATCATCTTCGTGAGAATGAGATCAAGCGTGGAGGGACGAAAGACGATCAGATGCCGAAGTTCGAGCGGAATGCGGAGGCGTTTAGAAATCCAGTCCGGCGAGAGAATGATTTCCTGCTCGCGAAAAAGATGTGTGAGATAAAGGCCGGTGGGTTCGAGTTCAGCATTCGTTTTTTGCTAAGCTTGCCAGAAGTCGAGATTTTCATCAGGTGCCTCCAGCCATTTCAGCGGAAGAATCGCATCGACATCGTTTGTGGCCGCGAAGTTTGCCGGGCAATCTGAATAACCTAACACCAGCGCGGCGCGTCCGAAGATGGTGATTTCTGCGGCAGCAGTGAGGTGCGAATCGAACGTTTGAAGAATGTGCAATGGATTATTCATCGCGATTCAGCCAGTCAGTTTTCGCGTTTCCACCAAAGGAACCAACATTCGAGTGACTGACTAAACGACTCCAATGCGGCAGCGCATCTGTTCGTGGAACACGACGTGGACGGAGATGTTCGCGAATGTATTTCCATGGTTCCGCATCAGGCACGTAACGTTCGGCAATTTTAGCGATGTGCAAAAGAATCGGCTCGCATCGCTCTTGTTCCGCGAGCCGACAAAGCTGGGCGGCATCCACACTCGGTGAACTCAGCAATTGTGCCGCGACGCGAAGGTTATCCAGATTGTAAATGTTCTGAGGCAGACAAAGCGCAATGCCAATCTCCTCATCGCTCACTTGCGGACTATCGGGCGGAAGTGATGGATCAAATTCACGGCGGTAATGTGTCGCACCGCGTGCGACGGCTATTTTAAACAACCATTCCGACAAACGTTTTCCGGCATCGCTCACACGCGCGAGACGGATGGCCAAGCCGGAAACGTGCGGCGTGTCGCCTAATTTGCGGGCGAGCGTCGGCGCGGCGGATGGTTCGTTCAATTCCATTGGCGCAACTGTATCACAATCCAAGTTTCTTAAACCGCTCCTTCACATTCTTGAAATGGAAGTCGAGCGAGCAGAGTTTTCTCATAATCACTTTAAAAGAGTTAATGCCTTGCCCATGATTTCATCCAATATTTCTTCGGGCAGTTTACAAATGAACTCGGCGTCGCGCGCTCTCCAGTCGAGACTTTTAATTTGATCGCACAGCGCCACGCCGCGCAGCGAACCACTTGTTGGAAGCGCTGTCTCGAATGGATAACCTTTCACCTGGCTGGTCACCGGACAGAAAAGTCCGAGACTGGTTTTCTGATTGTAGCTTTCCGGCGACAGAACCACCGCCGGTCGGCGTCCCGCTTGTTCGTGTCCCCTCTGCGGATTGAAATGCAGCCAGACCACATCACCACGACGGGGGATGTAACCGCGAGCCATTACCAAATCTCCTTGCCTTGCGGATTGTCAGTGGAGATTTCGGTGTGCAGGTTGCGCGGGCGAATTTCAGCCACAAGATCAGCCAGTCGATAATCACGCGGCGAACGCGGCGCAATCGTCAACCGACCTTTGGCGACATTCATTTCGACCTCGTCGCCTTCCCGAACCGAAATTTCCTCGGCAAAGGTCTTGGGAATACGAAGCGCCAAACTGTTCCCCCAACGTTGAATCAGCGTTTTCATAATGTAGATACAATGAAGCTACATTATTCAATTTGTCAAAGCCCAAGTTTTCTAAACCGCGCCTCTACATTCTTGAAATGGAAGTCGAGCGAGCGGAGTCCCAGTTCACAGCCCGGTTTCTTTTCCTGTTTCCAGATTTAAATTCGCCCGCGAAATTCATCCATCAATTTCAGGATGCCCTCGCGGATTTGAAAAAGTTCCTTCCGCGCCTCGGCCACCATTTTTTCAGGCAGAATCTTTTTCGGCGCGACGGCTTCAAGTCCGGCCTGGGATTTGTGCAAATGATCCAGCGCGCGCTTCAAACACGCGACGGTGAATGACGGATCAGCCGAGCCACGGTCTTCGGCAATGCCGTCGAGCGCACCCGCAAGTTTTGCGCCCGTCGTCTGAAATTCAAAAATGAACTCTTGCAAATCGTCGTCCTCGGATTTTTTCAAACCGAGCTTGTCCGCCTGCTTCCAAAACTTCATTGAGCTTTCAAAACAGCGGTGCTGAAGCGGATGACGTAGTTCACCCTCTTTCGTGCGAATCCAGTCAATGCCTTCGCGATGCGCATCCGGTTCAGGCGGCGGTTCGTTCAACGCTTCCTCGCACGCGCGATTCATTTCCTCAATCCGTTTGCTTTCTTCCTCGGCTTCCTCTGGAGTCAGCTCCTTGAGCCAGCCCATCTCCCTCGCGATTTTTTCTTCCGCATCGGGCGAGTCACCGTATTTTTCCTGCAACTCCATGTATTTATCCGTGCGCGCGTCGGACTCCTTCAAAAGCTTTTCGTAATCGTGCTCGTCCCATTCCGCCTCCGGTTCCTTCTGTCCGCGTTTTTGTTTTTCCAACGCATCGTTCAATTGTTTGGAAAACATCTCCCAACCCGCCTCGGCGTCTTTGGCGCGTTGTTTTTCTTCGGCGGACGTCAACCGCCACTCCGGCGCGGAGATTTTCAACTCGAAATCCGCGCTCTCCAGGACAACGCGCCCATTGCCTTCGCTGAACCATTCGAGATAAAGCGCATTGGCGATTCGCTCCGGCGGTTTTTCGCCGCGATCCATCATCGCGAACGCCTCCTCGTCTGGAACCGTGAACACCCGCACCTTTTGCGACGCCGAGAGATTGCCAATCCTGCCGCGCTGCAATGGATTGAACTTCGGTTTCCGGAGCATTGGAAAAGTCTGGGTCGGATTTTTGAACTTCAACAAAGAACCCGCGAGATCGGGACAGGCATTGCCCACGAGTTCGAGCTTCACCGGCTCGTTGAAGCCGTCCAGCCAGAGCGTGCCGCGCACAACTCCCTTCACGCGATTATCAATCTCACCGCGAATCACACTGTCATGAATGCGCCAGGCCATGCGGTTATTGGTAACAGAAGCGGTGAACGGGCAAAAAGAATTTGGTTAAACAAATATTTTTAAAGAAACTCTCGGCCCAGATGGCCGTTGACCAGCGGCGAACAATCTACCAGCTCAGCCACTCGAAAACGCGTTTGTCCACGCGGCTGCACATGCCAAAACTGGGTTCACCCTCGAAAGCCCATCAGCAACCGCGAATGGCATCTGACCAAAGAGCCGCTTTGATTGCGTTGTTTGCGAATTGATTTGGAATTCTTTCTTGTTCAAGACGCAAATTCATGGCGCAAACCGAAGCATGAGCCTGTTCTTCAAAATCTGTGAGATGTCTCTTGGGTTTCGTTCTTGTAGCCACCCCGGGCCGACACAACTTGCAAAATCGTTCCAGCGTAGCGGAGTCCATCATCAAGCTCTGCGTTTTTGGAAATGCTTCACGGAGACGGGCAAGGATTTCAAAACCTTGGGCGTCAAGATCGCCCCAATAGTGAAGTTGGCAGTCACCAAGCCACGGCACATTATGGAGCAAGGCCGCTGCATTGCCAGCGCCCCAGATGCCGATGGCCTGAGGCAATTGCGGCAGCGTCAGAAAGGTCATTTTGTTCTCCGAAACAATGACTCGCAGCTTTTGCCAGCCAAGTCCGCGAAATCTGCTGACCGGTATGGTAACGTCAGAAAAGGGAACGCCCAGCGTTGATTGAAGCGATTCATCCAGAAGGCGAAAGCGGATTTGTGGTTCGTCATAACGGAGGCCAAATCGTTCCCCAAACCGGTTGGCCTCAACGATAGCCTGTGCTGGTATTACAAGCTCAAGCATTCGTGTTAGGATGGCCTCGTAGTTTTCGACAAACTTAGTATCCACCGAAATCGGCAACTCCCTTGCGTAAAGGTTCGGGCGCGGGTGGGCTGCAAAGTAGCAGCAGACTTCGAGCAAACCTGGCCATATGTCGGCGAACTCGACCGCATCCAGCGGGCGAGTTTCTACGAGCGAAATGAGGGCGGGACATTTCTCTCGCGTCAGCACTAGATTTTCCCGGAAGCGAGCGACTTCTTTCGTTTTGCCGATGGCGCGCAGATACGACACTTCATCCGCAAACTCCACGCGCTCCGGCAGTCGTTGCTTTCCCCAGCGGCGTGAGTTCACTTCTGTCCATTCAATCTGGCAGCCGAGATTTGCCTTGGTAAGCGCGGTGATTTCACTTCGCAATTTGCCGAAGTCCTCCGTCGCTGATGGTTTGCCGAAGCGGACTTGCAGTGGGAAGAACGGGCTTCCGTTGACGATACTACGCAGAAAGTCAGGGTAGCGGGCCGAGGCGCGATGGCGAATGTCTTCAGGACTAAGCATCGGATGATGTTGAAGGGGCTGTGGCGGTAGCGGCGCGGCGTCCATTCATTTCCGCACCATCCACAGCCGCGTCATACTCGGCGCGAGAAGCGCGGCGGAGTTTTGAATTGTTGCGGTCAGGATTCACGGCCAGATGAAAACTGTCCACATAGTCCTCGACGATGCGGCCTTTGGCGTCGAAGGGATTCACAACGACGAGTTGGAGGCCAAGTTTTTGGAAGAGCTTGAGCGCGCGATGAGAATTCGCCTCGTCGGTAGTGGCGAATACTTCATCAATCACCACCAGTCGGAACGTGTCGGCTTCACTGTTCGTGCCAAGCAGTCCGTATTGAGCTGAGATGGCGGACGCGAGAATGGTGAAAGCCAGTTTAGCCTTTTGCCCGCTCGACTTGCCTGAAGAAGCGGAGAAGTAATTCACCTCACGCTTGTCCGCATCCGTGAGTTCACGCACGCCAAACTCGAACCAGTTGCGAGCGTCGGTGACGTGACGCGTCCAAGCCTGATCTTTTTCAAAATCACTGATGAGTTCGCGGATACTTTTGAAAATGTGCATTCGGTCATCAGGCGAAGGTTGCAGTCCGCCGCGCAGACATTCTTTGAGTCGCGACCGGAACTGTTTGATGTCGTCAGCGCGGGTTGCCGGAGCGGTAATCTGGACGTGTGTGGTGTCGGAAAATGGAATCGCAACCAGTGCTTCGTTGACCGCCTCTATGCGACGGCGGATGACTTTCTCGTGTTCGAGCAGGTTGCTTTGAAACATCGCCATGTCGCCGATGAGGTTTGTGCCAAGGAATTCCTCGAAGCGCTGCTTGTGCTGTGGCAACTCCTCCTTGTCAATTTGCATGCGTAGCGCAGCGAAGTCGCTGGCGTAGTTCGCTTCGGCACGGAGGTTGGCGGAATGTTCGGGACAATCGCGGAGAAAATTAGCCATGAGCGGCAGCATGACTTCGTTGGCCTCATTGACGAGCCGGGTTTGGTGGCTCATCTGTCCCTTGATGCTGTCGGAAACCTGGCTTTCGATGGTGACAATGTTCTTCAATGTCAGCTTGCCTTTTTCCTGCAACTCCGCGAACTCGCCTGCAAACGACTCAGGATCAAAATCGGGATGAGGATTCAGTAAAGCATCAAGTCGGGCGACTTCCTTCTTGTTCGTTGTCTCCTCTGCCTCCGCCGTCCAAATTTTCTGTTTGGTTTGCTCCAGTTCAGCTTCGCTCTCCTTAAGCTTTTCCTTGATGGTGACTAGCTGATTTCGCAGCACTTTCAGAGCGTTCGAACTTGCTTCTAGTTCCTCCTTCTCTTGATTCAGCCGCACGAATTCTCGCTTCTCTGATTCGTGGTCAATGTCGGCGAATCCAGAAACGGCGAGCACACATTCGATAGCCTTGAGTTGCGCTTCGAGCTTCTTGAATTGCTCCGCTGCTTCCGTTGCCTTTTGGGTCGCCTGCTTCTCGCGCTTGTCAGCCTGCTCATACGCTGCGGTCAACGCGCGAATCTTGTCTTCAACCGACCAGCCAAGAACGTAGTTCGTGGCGTCATTGACAGCGCGCCGGTCGTCCTTGGTGTGGCGCGTCGGGCCATCACGAATCAAACCTTCGCGTGTGATGCCGTAATCCACTTCCTTGAGTCGATTCACATCGGCGCAGCAAACGTGGTTGAAACGCCGTGACACCTCACTCTTTACCCATCCGGCCAAAGAGTGCTCGTCGCGAAAGTTCAGACGGCCAGCTACGCGAGTTGAGTCGCTGAACGCGTCCGTGCGAGAAGCCGAAGCGGAAGAAACGCGATGAAAAGTGAAACGCAAACCAAGATGCTGGCGGTTGATGAACTCGGAAACGGCGACGTAATGACGTTCCGGCACGAGCAGCGACACGCCAAACTGATGGAGCAACCGCTCAATTGCGCCCGTCCATTCACGATGCTCGGCCTTCACTTCCATTAACTCCCCAGCGAAAGGTAAATCCCCGAGGGAAACTTTAGTCGCCAGACAAACGGCTTCGCGAATCGCCACAAACTCACGCGGGATGAGCACGCGGTGCTTCCGCAATGTGTCGAGTTCGTCGGCAAAACCCTTGCGGTCGTCCAGAGCGCGCTGGCGTTCCATGAGTTGCTGCACTTGCTTTTCTTGCGCGCTGTCCCGGTTTCCCTTGAGCAAGCCTTGTTGCGCGGAAACCTCGGACTGAACGCGCTCGAATTGTTCCGATGACTCGACAGGAACGAGTCGGTTGAGCGTCCTCAAATGACCGGCGAACTCGTTCCACTTGGCCAGCTTCGACTTCCGCCGCTCGTCAGCGGCACTCATCTGGGCTTCGATACGGGCGATGCTTTGTGATGTAGAATCAGCGGCAATTTCCTGCAACTTGGCATCACGCTCGTCTTCGTCGCGCTTCCGCACGTCTTCAATGTCTTTCTTCTTCCGCCGCAATTCTCCAAGACGCTCTTCTAGCTCAATTGCTTCTTCGCGACGGAGCGCAAGGTGACGATGCGCGTAAAACAGTGGCGATGCGTCCAACAAACTTTGCAGGTGCTGGCGTTTCAGTTTCGCTTCTTCGATTTTGCCATGCGCGTCGGCGATTGGTTTGAGCGCGTCGAGTTGAGTCTGCGCCCGCTCAATCGCGCGCCAGCACGCGTCGAGTTCGTTGAAGTGCGGACGCAGGCGGTTGTGAATGAAGTCCCCGGCATCCGAACCTTCGAGCATGTGGCGGCGGACAAAGCTGTTGATGTCTCCAACCTCTTTCACGCCGATGGCCTGGTTGAAAACTTCCAGTGCGGTTTCGCTGGCAACTCCCAGCCGTGAGCAAAATGTTTTCGAATAGGCGCTGAAGCTGTCGAACGGCTCGAACTCACGAAGCCGGAGATTTTTCATCAGTTCGCGAGTCTGACCGAGGTTGGCGAGATGATCCTTGATGTTTTTGTCTCCGCGTGCCACGGCAAACCGCTCATCAACCTTCTCGTTCAGTTCCCAAAGAATCTGAACCAATGTCACAACCGCACCGCTATGTTCGTTGGCGAACACAGCGAGCAAAATGGATTGCACGCCTTCACTCCGAAGATATTCAGGACGGGATTTCGCGGAATCCTCCTGGCTGACAGTCTGCCACGCGCCACGAATATAGCTTTGGCGCGTTCGGTCGCCCCTGCGCTTCTGGTCGGCGGACGCATCGTTGTAATTCAGCAAGCGCGGCGGCACGAGCAATGTTCGCAAAGCGTCCACCGCAGTTGACTTGCCACTGCCGTTTTCGCCAACCAGCAGAGTCCAGCGTCCGTCCGCCACCAGCACCGCCACCTTTTCGTGGAACGTTCCCCAGTTCAACATTTCCAACCGCCGCAACCGGAAACCCGGCAGCGGCTGTCGTCCATCTGGCAACGGAAAATTAAGCTCCTGGTTCGGCATGATTCAGCAGGCGTTGTTTGATGGATTCAAGGTCGGCGGGCGAGAGACGCGCTTTGACAATCCGCATGATTTCAAAAGTGTCGCGCTCGGCAGAACCAAACTGGCGGATGAACCCAAGCTCCCCAAGTCGTGCGATCGCTACATCAACGCGCGCGGTGTCGCGAACCTGGTTGGTGGTCTCCGGCAGAAAATCAGCAACCAGATTTCGCAACTCGTCCCGCGTCTTCACAAGCCGGGTCGAATCGCCAGCGGCGGAATCGAAGCGGAGAAATTCTTCGCGCAGAGCCGTCAAAAGCAGCGTGGCAAGGTAGCTCAATGCCCGACGCTGCACGAGCCGTGGAATGCGCTCCTCGCCCTCGATTTCCAACTGGCGAATGAAGGCGTATCCTTCGCCCTCGTCGAGGACAAGCTCCTGCCCGATTTGCCGAAAGTAGTGGCGTATTTCATCCTGTTGGCCGCGCAAGGTCAGCCACAGTTCGCCGTCCTCGCGATACACCGGCTCACGCAACAGCTTCGCCTTCACGAAAGCTGCGGGTGGAAAGTTTGCTGGTGCGTTGCTCATGGCTGGCAAAAAAGAATGCGTGGCACACGCCAGCGTTGACGACTGGGGGCAGGCATTTCCAACACCTGCGTATCATCGCCGATGTAGTGGCGCGGGTCATTTGCGGCGACAACAATGTAGCCCGCAACTTCCATCATGCCGTGGCGCGGTGGAAAAACATCCAACACCTGCTGCAAGGTGACAGTCGGTTCGCGTTCGAGACATACTGTGACGTTGCGCCGCAATTCCTCCAGCCTGATTTGCGGAAGATTGCGGAAGCGGCGGAGTTCATCCAAGCCGACTTCTTCCGTGTCATTCTCGATGTTGCCAGTCAGCGTCACGGATTCTGGTGCTTGCCAGAGGGGGCGGCTCATGGTCGTGAACACGTCCGGAAAATTCTCAACATGGAAAAACTCGTCTTCTTCGGGTGGCGCGTCTCGCAGCTTGAGCGCGGTATTGCGGATCGCTTGAAGAAGTTCGCCGACCTGCCGCCTCTCGTTGAGATGCGTGGTGTCCAACACGCGACGAAGATTGGTGGACATCCGCTGGTGCGACTCGACGACCTTCTCGCCCTCCCGCAACAGGTGCGAAATGAGCCGCCGGAGCAGTTGGTTGCCGCGATGGTCATCGCTCAACCCAGCCAGTCCAATTACTTGGTCAACTTGCTCCTGAAACTGCTGCTGCCTGTCGCTGGACAACAGGAGATTCCAGAAAGCGAAGAAACTCTGCCCTTGTTCCGAATCACGCAGCGCATCGTGCGAGTCCAGCAAGTGCCCGACAATCGCGCCCTTCGTGATGCCGGGGATCGCTTGCCGCTCCGCGATTTCGCGTGCGACCCGCTTGAAATTTTCCTCAACCTGACGAAAGTCGCTCAACAATTCGCGCGCAGTTCCGAGGACTTGGGCGTATCGCTCGTTGATTTGCACCGGCGAGAAGGATGTGACCGAGCCGGTCGCGCGGATGCGATCTATCTCGGCTCGGATGGAGTCGGCTTCGCTTTCAAGTCGGCGAACGCGCTCGTCCGGATCAGCGGAGGCATACTTCAAAATCTCGTCCAGTCCGGTGAAGATGCTTTCAAGTCGGGACTCAGTGCCGACGAAATGTGATTCTTGAAGTGATTCCAGCCAAAGCAATGCCTTCTCCGAACCGGTTGTGAGTTCAAAGAGGGGCTCGTTCGCATCATTCCCGTAATAGCGCCGAAGAAATCCCTGCCCATCTCCGCACCAGTCAGCAAGATAATCGGCAGCGGACTTGGGGTAGGCCAGCGGTTCTGCTTCGCGAAGCTCGTCAAGAAAGGCGGCTAGCGTTGCGCGCAACTGCCCTTCGGGGATGGCGACTTTGTGTTCGCGTTTGAAAGTCTGGTGGAGAAAGCCCAACAACATTGGCGCGTTCTGCGCCCGCAGCAATTGAAGCGTCGGCAGCTTCAACAGCAGATTGATGTCGTGGTATTCCATTTGTTTCAGAACTAATTCATATCAAACACACACGGACAAAAACTGTCCAACCATCAGTTTTTTGAATCCGTGTCTATTTGTTTACAATCAGTATTCACAGCCCAAGTTTCTTAAACCGCTCCTTCACATTCTTGAAATGGAAGTCGAGCGAGCAGAGTTTTTCCAGTTCGCCTTTGGCAAAATGTTTTTTCACGTCGGCATCGCTTAAAAGTTGTTTTAGGAAATCGGCGTCGGCGTTTCCGGCGTGCTTGGCTTGCCAGGTTTGCATGGCGTTGCGCTGGACGAGGTCGTAGGCCTGTTCGCGGGTCAGCCCTTTCTTGATGAGCGCGAGCAAAACGGTCTGGGAATTCCACATGCCGAGCGAGAGGCCGAGGTTGCGTTTCATGTTCTCGGGATAAACGATCAAGCCTTCGGTCAGCTTCGCGAGCAAGGTCAGCATGTAATCGAGCAACGTGCAGGAATCGGGAAAAATAATCCGCTCGACGCTGCTGTGGCTGATGTCGCGTTCGTGCCAGAGCGCGACGTTTTCCATCGCGGCGAGGGCGTTGCCGCGCAACACGCGGGCGAGGCCAGTGAGGCGTTCGCCGGTGATGGGATTGCGCTTGTGCGGCATGGCGCTGGAACCTTTCTGGCCTTTGGCAAAAAATTCTTCGGCTTCGAGAACTTCGGTGCGTTGCAGGTGACGAAACTCCGTCGCCCAACGTTCAATGCTCGCGCCGATGAGCGCGAGCTGCGCCATGAACTCGGCGTGAATGTCGCGTTGCACAACTTGCGTGGCAATCGGCGCGGGACGCAGGCCCAGTTTTTTGCAAACGTGCGCTTCGATTTCGGACGAGAGATGTGCGCTGGTGCCGACTGCGCCGGAAAGTTTTCCAACGGCGGCCACTTCGCGGGCGCGTTGCAAACGTTCGAGGGCGCGGCCAAATTCATCGTGCATCAACGCCATTTTCAAACCGAACGTCGTCGGCTCGGCGTGAATGCCGTGGCTGCGTCCGATGCAAGGCGTGAATTGATGTTCCTTCGCTTTCTTCGCAATGACGACGCGAAGTTTTTTCACGTCGTCGATGAGGATGTCGGCAGATTGCGTCATCTGCACAGCGAACGCGGTGTCCACGATGTCGCTGCTGGTGAGGCCGAAATGAAGCCAGCGGCTGGATTGCGAATTGATTTGTTCGGCAACGGCGGTGGTGAAACCGATGACGTCGTGGTTGAGAGTTTTTTCCAGTTCCTTGGCGCGTTCGGTCAAAGCTTTCGTGTCGGCAAAACATTTGTCCGCGCCCGCTTTCATGCTGGCGAAATCCTTTTTCGGAACGATGCCTTCAGCGACGAGTGCTTCGGTGGCGAGCAGTTCAATTTGCAGCCAGATATTGAGTTTATTTTCGTCCGTCCAAATTTGTCGCATCTCAGGACGCGAATAGCGTTGAATCATGGGGTGAAGGAAACGGGAAAAACCGGAATGGGGAAAGAGGAAAAACTTTTACGCGGATTTCACGGATTGACGCTAATTAGGATTTTTCTTTTGGAATCCGTGACAATCAGCGAAATCAGCGTAAAAGTTTTTCTTTCAACTCTTCGTCATTTTCTTGCGGGCTGCGTCGAGAACTTGTCGCTCCTGATCGGTGAGACTGTGGATGCCGTGTGCGGAAATTTTGTCGAGAATCGGATCCACTTCCTGACTGATGAATTGCGCCGGCGGAAGATCTTCGAGCTGCGGTGGCTTGTCTCGACGCCACGTTGGACGTTTCGTCGAGTTCACGTTGACCAATTCACGGACGGATGTGGTTCGCCCAAATGGACTCCAGCGAATCGGTGGTTTATCGGACATCACAAACCATTTCACATAAGCAATGCCCAATAACATGCCGCCCAAATGAGCACCCTGAGCGACGTTTCCACTCGGATAAACGATCCCAAAAATAGCGATGGCCGCGCTAAAAAGCAGCAGGTATTTTGCCCGCATATTGACCGGAATGATGAAGAAGACCAGCAAGGTCAGAGTTCGCTCGGGAAACAGAGTTGCATACGCCGCAATCAAACCAAAACCGCCCGCCGAGGCACCCACAACCGGGACGTCAAAATAGCGCGGCGCAACCACAGCGCAAAGGATTTGAAAGAGTCCGCCAAAGATGCCGCTGAGCAAATAAAGTTTAACAAACGTCAGCTTACCCAGAGTCTCTTCGATCGCGCGGCCAAAGAAAAAGATGGCGATTGAGTTGAAGAGCAGGTGCAGAAAACCACCGTGCATGAACTGGAAAGTCAGAAGCTGCCACAAATATCCATGACGCAATCCTTGCTTACTGAGCGCAAAATACTCGTAGAGAGGAAAGGTTGACGAACGCTCGACGAGACTTTGCACCAGAAAACAAACGACATTAACGACGAGGAGCACGGTCGTCATTGACCAAGGCCTGCGCCTTGAGTCGGTCCGCATATATGAACGGTCATCCAGCATTATCTGAGAACTTAGTCGGCGTGCTGATGTTTTTCAATGAGCTTTCTGCCAGAGCGCACGAAATGAACGTTGAACGAAACGGAGCGCCGTCAATCTTAAACCTTTTTCGTCAAACTCACTCCGAGCTTGAGGAGATTCTTTACGTCAGCATCATTCTTTCCTTCAGCGTAGATGCGAAGAATAGGTTCCGTCCCCGATCCGCGTAACATCAGCCACGAACCCTCTTCGCTGACAAACTTTACTCCATCGAAATTTTTGACGGAGGCCAGCGGTGAACGAAGCAGTTTTTTCGGAGGATTGTTTTTGCAAAACTCCATCAAAGCTCCGCGTTTTTCGAGTGGAAAATGTGTGTCGATGCGATTGTAACGATGCGGGCCAAATTGTTTTTCCAGATTAGCGAGAAGTTGGTTTACGGATTTGCGCTCCGTTGCCAGCAATTCGAGCAAGAGTAATCCCGCCGCGATTCCGTCGCGCTCCGGGATGTGTCCAGGAAAACCAATTCCACCACTCTCTTCAAAACCGAGCAGCACATTGGGCTTCATCAGTTCCGTGCAAATGTATTTAAAACCAACCCCGGTCTCAACGAGTTTCAACCCATAGGCCGCGCACATTTTATCGACCATCGATGTGGTGGTGAGTGCTTTGATGACGCGCCCTTTCATTTTACGATTCACAACGTAGTGATGCAGTAAAAGACAAATCAATTGGTGGGTCGTGAGATAATTCCCGCGTCCGTCCATGCCACCGACGCGATCGGCATCGCCATCGGTCACGAGACAAATATCGTGCGGATGTTTTTTCAAATACGCCGCGCTTTTTACGTAGTTTTTCTGAATCGGTTCGGGATTGATCCCGCCAAAGTTTGGATCGTGATTCCCGTTGAGCGTCGTCACGCGGCAGGTGGTCCCAGCCAGGAGTTCGTCGAAGCAACCCGCTCCCACACCAAATAACGACTCATGTGCAAAACGTAATTTTGATTTCGCGATTAGCGGGAAATTTACGAGCTTTTTCACGGCGGCGTAATGGGCGGGCCGAATGTTCTTGATGAGAATCCGTTTGGCCTTTTTCGCTTCATCCAGGGCCATTGCGCGCACCGGATTTTTGTCCAACATCTTTTCCACTGCCTGACAGATGCTCGGGTCGGCGGAACCGCCGTAATGCGCTTTTAATTTGAATCCATTGAACGCGGGCGGATTGTGGCTTGCTGTGATCATCACGCCGCCAATCGCCTTTTGCGCTTTCACCGCGAAGGACACCGCCGGTGTGGGTGTCGCCTCTTCCGTGAGCGTCACCTGAAAACCATTTCCCGCCAACACTTCGGCGACACGGGCGGCAAATTGATCCGATAAGAAACGCCTATCGTAACCAACGACGGCTTTCTTTTCCGTGCCAGCAACGGGATTTTCGTTCCAATAATCGGCCGTCGCTTGCGCCACGCGCTCAACGTTCGCAAAGGTAAAATCCTCCGCAATCACCGCTCGCCAGCCATCTGTTCCAAATTTTATTTCAGCCATGTTTTTTAGAAACCAACTCATGTTTCACGAATTCGTCGCCAGGAGATATCCATTTTTGAAATCCATGTTTATCTCTTTGGCCGGGGTGTTCTTCTCCGCAATCCGGCGCATTTTGGTGATGGCGCGCGTGAGGCTAGGCTGTCCGAAAAGCCCGGTCCCGCTCACAAAAGCATCGGCTCCGGCATGCGCGCATTCCGCCGTGGTTTGAAAATTGATCCCGCCATCAACCTGGATGTGATAGGTCAGCTTTTTTTCAGCGCGCCACGCATAAGCCTGCTGGATTTTCGGCAACGTCTCCGTAATAAACGGTTGTCCACCGAAGCCCGGGTTCACGGTCATAATCAAAATCAAATCCACTTTGTCGAGAAATGGTTCCAGCGCCGACATCGGCGTCCCAGGATTAATCGCCAGGCCAACTCTTTTTCCAAGTGAACGGATTTTCCAAATCAACGAAGTGACCTGTTCACCCAACTCGACGTGAATAGTGATGCGGTCCGCGCCGTTTTTGACGAATGGTTCCAATAAAATTTCCGGGCGCGAACACATTAGATGCACGTCAAGCGGGAGTTTGGTCAGTGGCCGCAGCACGCGCACCGCTTCCGGCCCAAAAGAAATGTTCGGTACAAAATGTCCGTCCATAATGTCCATGTGCAGCCAATCAGCACCAGCGCCGGTGGCGCGCTGCGCCTCCTTGCCGAAGCAGGCAAAGTTGGCGGCTAACAACGACGGCGCAATAATCATGTGTTGGAAGCGTAATGAAATGTCCGGCAGATGCAAGTGGAGCAAGCGGGTGTAAAAAAACGCTGGCAGCAGTTCTTGCTTCCAGCGCTTTTGAGAGGGGTTCGACTATGCTGCCGCAGGAGCAGGTGCCCCGAGTCCGGGCAGTTTCGGCGGCATCGGTTTTGGCACTTCAGGAAGCGGAGTGACCGCTTGCGCTCCAGAGGGCGGATCCACTTGCTGCGGGGGTGCCGGGGGCGGTGTGAATTTTCCCGTGTCCACGATCTCCTGAACCTGTACGCCGTCAAGGGTTTCGTACTCAAGCAGACTGTTGGCGATGAGTTCTAACTTGTCGCGATTGCCGTCGATCAAATCTTTGGCGACTTTATAGCCCTCGCTGATGATGCGTTTGACTTCAGCATCGATTTCCTGTGCGGTGTGTTCGCTGTAATCCTGCCGCTGCACCATGTCGCGCCCCATGTACATGTGCTCGTTGTCGTTGCCATATTGAACCATGCCGAGGGTGTCGCTCATACCCCATTGGCAAACCATCGAGCGCGCCAGATTGGTCGCCTGCTGGATGTCGCCGCTGGCGCCAGTGGAAATATCTCCTGAAACAATTTCTTCAGCGATGCGTCCCGCCATCGTGACGGCGATCATGTCCAACATTTCTTTGCGCCGATGATTGAGAACGTCGTCTTTCGGCAATGACATGGTCGAACCAAGCGACTGTCCACGCGGGATGATTGTAACTTTGTGCAACGGGTGTGTGTGCTTCAACATCACGTTAATCAAAGCGTGACCGGCCTCGTGCCATGCGGTGTATTTTTTGTCTTGATCGGACATGGCCATGCTACGGCGCTCGCGTCCCCAACGAACTTTCACCCGCGCTTCTTCAAGCTCAGTCATCGTGATTGCTTTTTTGCCGGTGCGCGCCGCGAGCAAGGCGGCTTCGTTCAAAAGATTCGCCAAATCTGCTCCGGAAAAACCGGGGGTGCCTCGCGCCGTGACGGAGAGGTCCACAATCGGATCCAGCTTCACATTTTTGGCGTGAACCTTCAAAATAGCTTCACGTCCGCGCACGTCCGGGAGGCTGACCACAATTTGTCGATCAAACCGGCCCGGGCGCAGTAATGCCGGATCCAAAACGTCCGCGCGATTCGTCGCAGCGATGATGATGATTCCGTCCTGAGTATCGAAGCCGTCCATCTCGACGAGCAAGGCATTCAATGTTTGTTCGCGCTCGTCATTTCCACCGCCCCAACCGTGGCCGCGACTGCGACCGACAGCGTCGATTTCGTCGATAAAAATCAAACACGGCGTATTTTTGCGGGCTTGTTCAAACATGTCGCGAACACGACTTGCTCCGACACCGACAAACATTTCCACGAAGTCAGAACCGCTGATGCTGAAGAACGCCGCTTCGGCTTCGCCGGCAATTGCCTTGGCGAGCAAAGTCTTGCCCGTGCCTGGAGCACCAACCATCAAAACACCTTTCGGGATGCGCCCGCCCAGCTTTTGAAATTTCTTTGGATCTTTAAGAAATTCGACAAGTTCAGAAACTTCTTCCTTGGCTTCCTCGACGCCTGCGACGTCTTTGAAAGTGATTTTGTTTTTTTCTTTGTTGAGCATTTTCGCTTTGCTCTTGCCAAAACTCATGGCGCCTTTGCCCGCCATTTTGATTTGGCGAATCAGGAAAAAATAGATCAATCCCGCGAGAATCAAAAACGGAAGCAAGCTCATTAAAACATTGGCCCATACGTTGTTCGGCTCCCCTTCCTTGAACTGTCCAGACTCGCTCAAAGCCTTGGACATGTCGTCCGTGAGGCGCGCCTCAGTCCTGAATTCCACCTCATTGGTTTTACCACTCGCTCCGATAACGGGCAGGGCGTTGCTCAACATGTAGTAGCGTCCGGTAATTTTCTGCAATGCGGACTGCGGATTGTAAGCGATTTGCCCACTGCCCGGCACGATTTGGTGCTCAGCAATTTTCTTGGAAAGGTCCGAATACGAAAGAGCCGTCGGCTTATTTTCTGCGCGATGCTGGAGCATCATCAGGACGCTGACCACGCTGACAATGCCAACCCAAATTAATAACGTGCGTGGTTTGAAGTCCCCGCTTTTTTTCTCGTTTCTATTTTCCTGTTTATTTTCGTCAGACATGAGTCAAAAACTTTCGCGCTATAATATCATTGGTTTCCCCGCGTCGCAACTTGCCAGTCATGGCGCTTCCAGTTCCATTTCAACCGGCGTCGGCTTTGCTTGTCGAGCTTGAAACGCTCGGAAATGCGCAGGCCTTCGACCCAAAACAGCTCCCCACGTTCCGTTGTGGCGACCAATCGGGCGTGCCGTTCAACTCGTGGAATCTTCAAATTCGTGAAGAAATTCTGCAATTTCACCGGCGATTTCATCCCGATCGGCTGAAAACGATCACCTGCTTTCCAATGTCGCAGAATGATGGTTTCGCCAACCTTATCAGCATCGAAAACTTCGCAGTGCTGCTTTCGTTCAATTTGAGCGCCCCGCCCCGACACCTTCGCCCACGAGATATTGATCTCCTTCAAAATAATTTCACCACGTCGGTCCTGCAACGAGAAATTCTCCACTTCCTTGACCGACTTAAACCCCGTTGTTTCTGAATTTCGCAGCCGAATTTCGCCTCCTTCACCACGGGCGACGGAACCGTGTTCGTTAACGCTGACGAATTTCCCGGGGTTCAACCGCAACGCTTCAACGAGATCAAACTCTGCGACGACCTTTCGTCCCAACAATTGCAATCGCAGAATGCGACGTTGCAGCGCAATGGGCAGTTTCGCAAAACTCGTCCTCTTTTTTCGACCCAGCCAATCAAGCGTGGCCTTCGACGCGAAATCAGATTCGCCCGCCACAATTTCCATGGTGCGCAAAGTCGTTCGCGTCACAGCCGGTTGATAATTTTTTTTAAGCGATGGGATCAGTTCATGGCGGATCCGGTTGCGCTCGAAATCCAATGACACGTTACTGGCGTCTTCGCGGAACTTGATTCCAGCAGTGGCAACGTAACAACTCAGAATCTCCTTAGTTTGATCGAGCAGCGGACGCACCAGTGTGATTGATGAATCGACCGGTGAAGGCGATTTCCATTTCATTCCAGCGAGTCCATCCGTTCCGGCACCACGAAACAGCCGCAGGAAAAAAAGCTCCACCTGATCATCCGCGTGATGGGCCAGCGCCACCGTTTTGATCCCAAAAAATTTCGCGGTGCGCGCCAAAAATTCGTGCCGCCATTTTCTCGCCGCCATTTCGATGGAAATGCCGTTTGATTCCGAAAAACTTTTAACATCACCCCGCCCGCAAACGAAGCGGAGGTTCAAGCCGCCCGCCGTTTTGCGAACCAATTTTTCATCGGCGTCACTGCTTCTTCCCCTCAACTGATGATTGAAGTGAGCCACCGTGAGTTGCCATTTCCATTTCGTCGAAAGTCGGTGAAGAAGGTGGAGCAACACGATTGAATCCAGCCCTCCAGAAACGGCGACGAGAATGGATGCTCTTTCTGAAAACAACTTTCGCGCACAGATGGTTTTCTCAAATTGCGCCACGACGTCAAAGTCAACGCGATCAAATTGTGCCATGCAATTCCTCCGAGCTACCCGACAGCGATGCAACCCAGGCGAAGGTAAAGAGAAGAGTTTGCATCAGGTTTATGGTGAGCGTTGTTGTTTACTTTCCGAAACGATCCTACCAACGCCTATTCCGCGCGTCCACTTTTACCCGGAGCAGAAACCGAAAACATGTTGGCTGCCACGCTTGTACCCGCGATGAGACGACTTCGATCCACCGACGTGCTTTCACGAGTCCAACTCCAGTTCAAGGATTGCCTACACTGCCTGGTGCTATAGTGGAATCACTGACCGTCGCAAGTTCCGAGCGTGCGACACCAAGGCTGGGCTTTGGATTGTCTCCAGTTGAGGCGCGTTGCTGAAGGTTGGGAATAATTGCGGGGGACCAATTTAAAAATCTGTTTCAGCTTTCTCCAACTCAATTTCTTTGATCCACGCATTGCGGAAACGCACGTCGTGACCTTCGCATTGCAACTTCAGTCCGCCCGGTGTGTCGGTGATTCCTTTTCCGTCGTCGTCACCGCCATTGATTCCCGAATTCGCTCCACCCCAAACCTGGCTGATCGATTGGTTCGTGTGAGCTTTGATGCCGTTGAAATACATCGTGACCATCGGTTTCTCGACGAGTTTGCCGTTGCGAAAACGCGCTGCGCGAAAATTAATGTCGTAGGCGTTCCATTTTCCAATGCCGCGGTAAGCGTGATAAGGCGATTCACTTTCGTTGATGACTGCACCCATTCCATGACTGGTTTTGTCACCGTCAAAAATCTGAATCTCGTAACGGTTCTGGAGATAGACGCCGCTGTTGCCCCGTTCGTGCATGACCAGAAATTCGATGTGCAAACGGAAATCGCGATACGTTTTCTTGGTCACGATGTCCGCCGCGCCATATTTCCCACCCGCCGCCGCAGGGTCATCGGTCATGAGAACGGTGCCTTTGTCCACAGGGTCGTTGACGATTTTCCACTTAATCGGCAGCGACGAACTGAAACGTGGCCCTGCCCAGTAGGTCCATTTCTTATCGAGAGTCTTCCGTGAACCGTCAATGATGACCTCCGCGCCCGAGATCGGTTTTGCACCGATACCAATGTGATTTTTTGCGGGCTGCCCCAGAACCGAGACCGCAGAAAAAATGAAACATAAGAACTTTATCATGAGGAATACCTTGGAAAATTTTTGTTGATGCATCGCGCTGAATAGACTGAAGCGAAACTGCGGAAAGATAAATCGCAAATTATTCCGCTGGCGTTGACTGAAATCGTTCCAATCAAGTAAAGAGTCAAAGCGTAAATTCTTTACAAGGCGTCGTGGCTGTAATTATCTCGCTCATCACTTTTCCATAATTCGCCAAAACTTTATTTTTGATCCAATGAAATTTTCCATGAATCTCCGCTCGTTTATTTTCGCGTCACTCTTTTCGGTAACATGGCTCGCTCGTGCGGCCGACGATTACCAGCCCGGGGCGGATTCAAAGCCGCAACCCGGCGTGGCCAAAGGTGAAGTGTTTAAGTTTGAATTCGAGAAATCAAAAATCTTTCCCGGCACCACGCGAGAGGTAAATGTGTATGTTCCTGTGCAATATGATCCGGCAAAACCAGCGTGCCTTTTTGTGAACCAGGACGGCATTCAATGGAATGCGACGACGGTGTTCGATAACTTGATTCATAAAAAGGAAATGCCGGTCACCATCGCTGTGTTCATCATGCACGGACGCGTGAAAGCAGCGCAGACGAATGCGCTGGATCGATTCAATCGCAGTTACGAATACGACGGCCTCGGCGACAGCTATGCACGATTTTTGATCGACGAACTTTTGCCGGAAGTCGAATCCATGAAAACGTCTGACGGGCGCGCGATCCATTTTTCAAAAGACCCCAATGACCGCGCCATTGGCGGCGCGAGCAGCGGTGCGATTTGCGCCTTCACGGCGGCGTGCACAGCGGCAAACATGGGACAGCAATTTTTCCTGACGCGATGCGATGGCTTTGGAAAGATTGGCCGCAACCGGTGCAAGCGGGCGTGTCGAAAAACGCCCCGCTTAACGAAATATTGAAACCAGGTGAAGGATGGCAACTCGTGAGTGAAGGATACAAATTCACCGAAGGGGCAGCGGTGAATTCGCGAGGCGAAGTTTTCTTCAATGACATTCCCGCGAGCAAAACCTGCAAAGTCGCGCTTGATGGAAAAGTGACCGAGTTCATCGCCAATTCTAAAAAAGGTAACGGACAACACTTCGGTTCCGATGGGCGGCTCTACGCGGTCTCGACGAGCGAATCGAAAATTCTCGCTTACGACGTGGACGGAAAAGCATCAGTCTTCGCGGAAGAAATCGCCGGCAACGACCTCGTCGTGGCGCATAGTGGAAATATTTACGTCACCCATCCGCCGTCCAACAGCGTGGAGTCGAGCCGCGTTTGGCTCATCCGACCCGACGGCACGAAGCAGGTGGTCGATACAGGATTACGTTTCGCCAATGGCGTGACACTTTCACCCGATCAATCGTTGCTCTACGTCGCGGACTCTCGTTCTCATTGGGTTTATAGTTATCAAATCCAGATGGACGGAACGCTTCAGAACAAACAACGTTATTACTGGCTTCACGTCCCGGACAACGCCGAGGACAGCGGTGCGGATGGAATGCGCGTGGATCGTGACGGGCGACTTTATGTTGCGACGCGAATGGGAATTCAAGTTTGCGATCAAGCAGGGCGAGTAAACGTAATTTTACCAACTCCGAATGGCCGAAGTTCGAATCTTTGTTTTGGTGGAGAAAATTTCGATACGCTTTTTGTCACCGCCGGCGACAAGGTTTTCAAACGGAAGTTAAATATAAAAGGCGCGCAAGGTTGGGACCTGCCGAACAAACCTGCCGCGCCGCGATTGTAACTAACGGTCGCGTTGATTCGCCGAAAGCGCTTGGGCAACGGCCTTCAGCAAACGCGCCTCACTGCCGGGTGCGACCCACCACCAATCTCCGAGATTCGTGTCATGTTCTGCAATATGTTTTTCGGTGGAAATATATCCAGCGGGTGCATCGCCATATCCAGCGACGCAGACGAAGGTGCCTGGCCGCATTCGTTGCGCCGCGAGCTGAAACTCGACATAAGCTTCTCCCGGCAAAAGAACAATTGTCGCGAACCCAAAATCGAGCGCGGGAATTTCCAATGGAACTTCAGCGGCAACTCTTTTTCGCCAGCTCAAGCCCATCGCAGCGAGACATTGTTGAAACGGTTTTGTTTCGTGAGCGATCGCATGTTCGAGTTCGGATTGCGTAAACCCGGCGGTCTGGCGCGGCGCTAATTTCAGAGAAGCGACTCGATACGCAAAATTTTTCACAGCCTGTCGCTTGGTATTTTTCGCCGCTTCTTTCATAGCGGCGTGCAAACGATCCGCGAGCATTGCGCGGTTTTGCATATCGCCGTTATTGTATTTTCCAGCAGTTAAATTACCGCTGCAACCGGAACAATAAATCTGCTTTGTCCCGGGCGTTTCGGCCTGGCGACGTCGCCGTGCCAGACCGGGAAAATCAGCGGAAACTTCTCCACTTCCGTAATAACTCATCGGATGAACCGCAAAAAAACTCAGCGCGACCAGTGCCTGGTCACCACTCCAAAAGGTCAGCGTCTTGAGCCAGGGATCGGTCAAACCTTCGTCCGCTTCGATGGCCGCAGGATTTTTCGTGCTGCTGGTGCGGTCGAATCGCACTTCACCGTTTTGTGTCACGTAACGGCGGTTGGACGAGACGCGTTCGACGCGCGCTTCGCCGGTCCCGATGTGAGTGAGAACACGGGTTGTGCCTAGACTTTTTCGAAGAGCGGCGGCGACGTTTTGGACGGCGCGCTCGTGGAACTCCAAATCACAAATCGTCCCGGCAAGATTTTGTTTTCGAAGAATGCGTTCAGCCTCCAGATCGGCAATGGGCGCGTCATGTTGATGAACGGCCATGACCATGACGCGCTCTGATGTCGTGCCCGCAGCATCCGCGAGCACGCGTTGCCAGCGCGCATAAGCCTCGTTGCGAATCTCGCACCAATCCACCGCTACGAAAACAACCGGGGCTTCCGGTCCGAGCAAAACAAATCCGTGCGCCTCCAATGGATCAGCGACAGTTTTCGACAACCACGCGCCGCCCATCATTCCAATTCCCGGAGGCGGTGTGACGTCGGCGCTGAAGGTGCAAAGTCGCAATGAATCGCGTTTGCGAAAAACAGCACAGGACGAAAGTAACGCGCCACCCGGAATAGCGAGAGCCAGTTGCCGCAACATTCGCCGTCGGGAAATTGAATTCTGTTTCATAAGGGCACCTCCGGAAACTAAAACATGAAAAATCTGAAAGGAAATTGTAGCTGGGAAAACGGCGGTGGATTATTCTCAGCCATGCCTACCAGCCAAGC
>JAYVSV010000066.1:0-7876 GCA_043775015.1 Verrucomicrobiota bacterium | reverse complement strand
CGAGGGCGCGGCGCTGTCGGGTTGGGCCGCAGCGGAAATCCTCAAGCAGTGGAAGAGGGGATCAAGATGCGCGGGGTGAAGAAGCACCACCTGCCGGCGAAGCTTTGTGTGGCGTGCGGCCGGCCGTTCGCCTGGCGAAGGAAGTGGGCGCGCGATTGGGAGAACGTAAAGTTTTGCAGCGACGCCTGCCGTCGTGCGAAGGCTACTTTCCCAGCAACCGATAGTTGATCCACGCGATAAGGGCGGCGAGCACCAGCAAGCTCAGGCAGGGCAGCATTTTGAAGACGGGATTCTTCACCCGCAGATGCGTGACGAAGGCCGCGAGCATCAGCAGGGCGATACCGACGCCGCCCACCACGGCGAATTGCCGCCGCTCAACTCCAATCAACAACAGCAACGCGAAGGTCATCTTCAAGATACCCACGAGGTCGCGCAGCCAGTCGGGAAGCCCATATTGTTTGAACATCCTGGATGATGTTGGCGTAGCGCACCACCCAAACGAAAAAAATCGCGGCCGCCACCAGTGCTTGCAAGCATACGGACAGAGTGTGCATGACCGGAGGCTAGAACCTTCCGACGGGAGATTGAAGCGGGAATTTGCGTTGTCAGGGCAGTGATGTTCTAAACTGCGGCGTTGGCGGAGCGACAGGTTTCGCGAACGCGTGCCGCCTGCTGCTGGATGGCTTTGCGTTGTGGTGCGTCAAGGCGGGCGAGGTTTTTCAACTGCATCGCCATGCGCTGGTTTTTGCCGAGGAACTTCTCGTGGCGCAGGAGAAAATCCCAGTAGAGCGTCGTGAAGGGGCAGGCGTCGTCGCCGGTGGACTTCGCGGGGTCGAAGCGGCAGCCCGCGCAGTAGTTGCTCATGCGCTGAATGTATTTGCCGCTCGCCACATACGGCTTGCTCGCCATGAGTCCGCCGTCGCCGTGCTGCGACATGCCGAGGGTGTTCGGCAGTTCCACCCACTCGACGGCATCCACATACACCGCCAGATACCATTCATGCACGGACTGAGGTTTCACGCCGAGGAGGAGGCTGAACAATCCCGTGACCATCAGCCGCTGAATGTGATGGGCGTAACCGTATTCAAGCGTCTGGGTGATGGCCTGGCGCAGACAGTTCATTTCGGTCTGGCCGGTCCAGTAGAACGACGGCAACGACTCGGTGGCTTTGAGCGCATTCAATTCCAGATAGCCGGGCATGAAGTGCCAGTAGATGCCGCGCACGAATTCGCGCCAGCCGAGAATCTGGCGGATGAAACCTTCCGCACTCGCCAGCGGCACGCGACCCTGGCGATACGCCTGCTCGGCGGCGGCGATGACTGCGCGCGGGTCGAGGAGCTTGAGGTTCAGCGCGGCGGAGAGGCGCGAGTGGTAGAGAAAGGGACGCGCCATCATTTCTCCATCGCTGCTCCACATCGCGTCCTCATACTTTCCAAATTGTGGCAGCCGATGCTTGATGAAATCTTTCAGCGCGTCGCGGGCTTGCGCTGGCGTCACCGGCCAGTCGAAGCGAGCGAGGTTGCCCGGATGTTTCGCGAAATGCTTTCCGACCAGCGCGAACACTTCACGGGTCAACTTGTCCGGCGGGAAGCTGACGGGCGCGGGGATGTCACCGGGGCCGGATTTGCCAAAGCTTTCGCGATTGTCGGCATCGTAATTCCACTGCCCGCCGACCGGTTCGTCACCCTCCATCAGCACGCCGGTCTTGCGGCGCAGTTCACGGTAGAAAAATTCCATGCGCAGTTGCTTGCGGCCCTTGGCGTGCGCCGCGAACTCCGCGCGCGAGCAGAGGAAGTGGCGGTCGGGACGAATCTCCAGTTCCAATCCCAGTCCCTGCGCGGCGGTCTTGAGTTGTTCCTGCACGCGCCAGTCGCCGGGTTCAATCAGGATCAGCCGCTGCGGACCGAGCCGGCTGACACTCGCACCCAATTCCCGCGCCAGCGTGCCTGCATTGCCCGCATCATCGAGCTTCCGGTAATGCACCGTAACTCCAGCCGCGCGCAAGGCGTCCCGAAAATGCCGCATGGCTGAAAGAAACAGGGCAATGCGCGCCTTGTGCGACCAGACGTGCGTGGATTCCTCCGCCACCTCCGCCATCCAGACCGCATCCTGCTTCGGGTCGAAGCCGTCCAACGCGGCGGATTGCGAATCCAACTGGTCTTCGAGCACGATCACCAGATTTCGCGGGCGGGATGGCGGGTGGAAGTTCATCGCGCGCGAGCGGTAGCGGCCGTGGCAGACTCAGTGTCGCTCCAGCGATAAGCGACCAGTGCGTTCAACTCGCGGACGAAGAGTTCATCTCCGGCGACGGCGAGGTGCGCCCAGGTTTCAGCGTCGGTGAGCTTGCGTTGGTCGAGCAGGTCGAATTTCGCTTTGTTGGCGCGGAACAAAAATAGTTGCCCGCGCTGATCGAGGGCGAGGATGCGATCGCCATTCGCAACCAAGCTCCAGTATTTGCCAAAGGATTTATCACTCGTCCACAGTTCACGGCCCGTGGCGATCTCGATGGCCATCACGCGTTGACTTTTCAGATGTTCGTAAGCGACGCCATCAATCACCACGGGCGTGGACATGTAGCCTTGCGACTTGTGCGTCCACGCCTGGGTAAGGGTAAACTTGCCATCGGCTGGCGTGACTTTGAAACCAATGGTCTTGCCGCCGTACGTGCTCGTGAAAACCATGTCCGCGTGAACGACTGGAGTCAGGATGTTCATCCCGCGAAAGGCTTCGACCGGTTGCGACCACAGCACCTCGCCCTTTTCGAGCGTGAGGCCCGCCAGTTTGTCGCGCGTCTGCACGATCAACTGGCGCTGCCCGCCGAGTGTCGCAATGATGGGCGAGGAGAACACGCTGCCCCACATGCCGCCCTGGTCTTTCAGGGAGCGCCAAAGGAGTTCGCCCGTCTTCTTGTTCAACTTCACCACGGAGGCGCCGGCTTGAACATAGACGGCATCTCCATCCACCAGGGGCGAGCACACGAAGCCGAAGTCCGGCACCGGGGCTTCCAGTTTCTTTACGAAGTCGAAGCGCCACCGTTCCTGACCGGTCCTGTCATCCAGACACACGAGCAGGTCGCGCATGCCGGCCACGAACAAACTTTCGCCATCGCAGGCGGGGGTGGCGCGAATCCAGTCACCGTTCGATTTGGCAAAGAACGGCACACTCACCGCGCCTTCCCATTGGGTGCGCCAAAGTTCCTTCCCGGTCTTGCGATCAAAAGCGGTGACGACCTCGAACTTCTTGTCCTTGGTCTCGGTCGTGAAGACGCGGTCGCCCGTGACAATCGGACCGGAGTAACTCGGTCCAAGTTCCACGCGCCAGACTTGCTGGAGATGATTGGTGCCGAGATTGTCGGGCCAGCCAGTTCCAACCACTTGGCCATCGCGCGTCGGCCCGCGCCATTGCGGCCAGTCGGCGGCCACGACCTCAGTGGTTTGGGTGAGGAGGATGCCACCTGTTAAGAGGATCGCGAGAAATAGTGGTTTTGCTTTCATGCAGAGAGTGTGTGGCGAGCTTGCACGGATGACAATCCTCCATCCACCCCGATGACCTGGCCGGTAACCCAGCTTTGCTCAGGATCAATCAGCCAGGCAATGGCACTGGCCACCTCATTCGGTTCGCCAATGCGGCCGAGCGGGTGGAGCGCGGCGCTGGCCTTGAGGCTGGCCTCGTTCGTGGTGAGCGGGTCGGTGAGCGGTGTGCGGGTGAGGCCGGGGGCGACACAGTTCACGCGAATATTGTAGCGCGCGTAGGTCGCGGCTGCGGACTGGGCGAGTCCAACCACACCAGCCTTCGCGGCCGCAATCGCTTCGTGGTTGATCATCCCGCGCTGGGCCACGGCGGATGACATGAGCACAATGCTGCCACCGCCAGTGCGCATCATGCGCGAAGCCGACGCGCGGAGAACATAAAATGCCGTGGTGAGATTGGCGCTGAGGGTGTGCGACCACTCTTCGTCGGTGGTGAGATGCGCGGATTTGAGCAGGAGCGAGCCGCAGCAATTCACGACGCCATCAAGGCGTCCGAGCTTGTCACACGCGTTGCCGACAACTGCCTCCACCTCCTTGGCGTCAGTTGCATCGGCAACGTGTGTGTGGGCTGCTATTTCAGCGCCCAAAATTTTGAGAGATTCTGCTCCGCGCCCACTCAAGGCCAAGCGCCATTTCGCTGCGGCCAAGCGACGTGCCAGCGCAGAACCAATGCCGCCGGTCGCCCCGAAAATCAGGGCCGTTGGTTTTGAATTGGAACTATTCATTGGATTTCTATGTGGTGGTAGAATGTTTCAATCCGACGCGTGAATTGTTAGCAGGCTTCGGGTCGTCCCGCGTCAGATCGCTCAGCTTCCTTGACGCGTTCGCTCGCTTTAACTGATCCGTAGCTTCGACGATGCCGAGGAAAACCACGCCGGTCACCACACAACCAAAGAGAAAAATTGGAAAAATATAGATCATGAACAGCTCACTTCTTTTGAGGGGTCACGGCAGCACCGTGGCCAAGCAAGACCACGCGCACGCCAACCCAGAGCGCCAGAATGCTGGGCACCCAAAGCCCTACAAAGACGCCGTAGTCGCGGTTGAGGAGAAACCACAGCGAAACGCTCGCCACGAAACTGGCGAACGCGGCCGATAAAAACAAATAGTCGAGTTTCTGAAACATAGGTGAATTTTAAGAAAAATTTTTGGTGTTGAAGAGGCGAAGGGCCAAGGTGCCCTCCGCCTGCTTCAGATTCCATCAGTTCGGCAACAGAACCGTATCAATGACGTGGATCACACCGTTGCTGGCCGCTACATCGGTCTTGATGACTTTGGCGTTGTTCACCGTGACCGCGCCTTCCGCAACCACGAGTTCGAGTTCTTTGCCATTGACGGTCTTGGCTTTCATCGTCTTTACGTCAGCGGCCATGACTTTGCCGGATACGACGTGGTAGGTCAGGATAGCCGCGAGTTTTTCCTTGTTCTCTGGCTTGATCAACTCTTCAACCGTGCCTTTGGGCAACTTGGCGAACGCTTCGTCCGACGGCGCAAAGACAGTGAACGGGCCGGGTCCCTGCAACGTCTTGACCAGACCGGCGGCTTTCACGGCCGCGACAAGAGTGTTGAAGCTGCCGGCACCCGAGGCGACCGCAACGATGTCTTTCTGGCTGCCGGCGCACTCGGCACTGGTGGCGCTGAACGGGGCTGCAACTGCGAGGAGGACGGTGACGGTAAGTATATGGATCGTTTTCATGTTTTGTATTGTGTTTTGTGTTATGGCGCGAAACCGAATGAACGGGCTAAAGCGGGACGTCGGCAGGAACCGTGTCTTGATGGTTCGTCCCCCGGCCACGTTGGCGGCGGTCTTTCGGAGTTCACGCTTTTTTTTCATTTGTGTTTAGTGTCCGGCTAATTCCGAACATGTAGATAATATGTCTAATTATTGTTTCAGTGTCAACTGTTTGTCTAATTTATTCTTTTGCAGGGTAAAAATCGAAGTTTCCGACCGGTGGCGATCCGGGTTAGATCATCTTTGCACTCCTGTCGAATTTCCGCCGACGCTCGATGAGGCGGGCAATACACTTGGATTATTTGGAAAATACCCGATACTGCGCTGACTCCGCTGCCCGCCAGAGCAATGTCCGCGTGCCCCGACTATGAGGGGTGTGGGAGTTTCCACTTGCATTCCCCGGCGGATTGTCGCAAAGTTGTCTCAATTATGGCTGAATCGCATCATGCAATTAAAATGGTTTCCCGGCGTACCGGTTTGACCGCGCACGTCATCCGGATCTGGGAAAAGCGTTACGGGGCTGTGGAACCGGAACGCACTGGCACGAATCGCCGTCTTTACTCCGAGGCGCAAATTGAGCGGCTGAATTTGCTGCGGAGCATCACCCACGCCGGCCACAGCATTGGGCATGTGGCGAAGCTCTCCACCGACAAGTTGCGTAAATTGGCGGCTGAGAACGAAAGCCCCATCCGCTCTGCCGCGCGCGCTGACGCGGAATTGCCGGCCAGTGAAAATTTCCTCATTGAGTGTGTTGCCGCCACGAAAGCGCTGGATGCGCGCGCGCTGGAGGGCACGCTCAAGCGGGCCGAAATGCAGATGGGTGTGCAGGGTTCTCTGCAGCGCGTGCTCGCGCCACTGGCGCAAAATCTCGGCGATCTGTGGCGCGCGGGCACGATCACCGCCGCGCACGAGCATTTCGCCACCGCCGTGCTGCGGGTTTTTCTTGGGAATTCCGCGAAAGCGTATGGGACTAACGAGAACGATCCTGCTATTCTGGTCGCGACGCCCGCCGGACAAATTCAAGAGATGGGTGCCCTGCTCGTCAGTGCGACGGCGGCGAACTTGGGCTGGCGCGTAATTTATTTGGGAGCCAATCTGCCGGCGGCGGAGATTGCGGGCATGGCCCGGCAGAATCGCGTCCGCGCCGTAGCCTTGAGTCTGGTGTATCCCGAAGACGATCCGCGCTTGGCGGGCGAATTGACACGACTGAGCGGCTTGCTTCCTCCCGAAGTGACGCTGCTCGTCGGCGGGCGAGCGATGCCCGCCTATCGCAAAGCACTCGACAAGATCGGGGCGACCCGGGTGAAGGATCTCAACCACTTTTGCGTCGCGCTTGATGATCTGCGCAAACCCTCCAAAAAAATAAAACCGTGAAGTCATTTTTCTCCCCCAATATCAGCAATCTGGGTCGGCTCGTTCGCGGCATCGGCGGAGTAGGATTGTTGATCGGTGCGTGGTTTGCGCTCGGGGTTTCGGTCTGGCTTGGCATTCTGCTCGCCGTTGCCGGAGGTTTCGTATTATTCGAGGCGGTGCGCGGCTGGTGTCTGCTGCGCGCCTGTGGCCTCAAGACCAAACTCTGAGCGGCCACTCCCGGGAACAAACTCACCCCGCCAGCAACCGATAGTTGATCCAGACGATGACGGCGGAGAGAACCAGCAACGTCAGGCAGGGCAATATTTTGAACACCGGATTTTTTACCCGCAGATGCGTGACGAAGGCGGCCAGCATCAGGAGGGCGATGCCGAGGCCGCCCGCCAAGGCAAATGGCCCGCGCTCAATCCCGATCAGCAACATCAACGCGAAGGTCATCTTCAAAATGCCAATCAGGTCGCGCAACCAGTCGGGCAATCCATACTGCTTGAATTCCTCAACGATGTTGGCGTAGCGAACCACCCACACAAAAAATATCGCGGTCGCCACGAGTAATTGGAGCGCGATTGTGAAGTTATGCATGGGAAGATGCTATGCGCATCACGCGGAAGAGTTAAGCAGAAATTTACATCGCGGGAGTTGTCCTCACTCGGCCCACATGACTTCCACCGCCGCCAGGCTAACCCTTCAGAAACTCTTAAGCATCCAGTAAGCTGTTGCCTGGATTCATTTCCCGCTTCCGTCCGCAACATCACTTCATTCCGGCGCAGGAACGACGGCGTCCACGGCGGGTCGAAGTAGCCATACACCGCGTCGTGATAACCGCTCCTCCGTCCGCTGGCGAATCCAGACGATCATCGCCGGCCCTCACACCCACTCCGCGCACAACAACTCCGCCTGCTGGAGCACGGTCTTCACCGCCTCCTCCTGCAGGTCCGGCGGGTAGCCGTATTTGTTCAGGATGCGTTTCACCATGACGCGGATTTTTGCGCGGGCGCTTTCGCGGAGGGTCCAGTCTATCGTCGTGCTCACGCGAACCTTTGCGATCAATTCAGCGGCGATGACTTTCAGCTTGTCGTCGCCCATCGCTTTGATGGCGCTCTCGTTCACGGCGAGGGCGTCGTAGAACGCCACTTCGTCGTCCGTCAGGCCGAGGTCTTCGCCGCGCTTGGTGGCGGCGTCCATTTCCTTCGCCAGCTTGATGAGTTCCTCGATGACTTCCATCGTCGAGATGGCGCGGTTG
>JAYVSV010000065.1:0-23019 GCA_043775015.1 Verrucomicrobiota bacterium | reverse complement strand
GCCGTCGGCATGCTGGCGCTGTGCGGATTCCCGCTGGCGTTCTCCGGTTTCTGGAGCAAAGACGAAATCCTTCACGCCGCGCACGGCTGGCCGGTGTCGCACATTCCGTTTTATCTCGGCGTGGCGGGCGCGTTCCTGACGGCGTTCTACATGACGCGGCAAGTGGCACTGGTGTTCTTTGGAAAAAGTAGGAGCCGACGTGAGGAGGCTCATTCTAACTCCGCCGAACATGGGAAAAAGTTAGAGACTCCTCATGTCGTCTCCTACAAAGAAGAACACACCCCGCACGAATCGCCCGCCGCGATGACCGCGCCGCTCGCCATTCTCGCCGTGTGCGCCATCGCGCTCGGTTTCATCGGCACGCCCGCGTGGCCGTGGTTTCAGGATTTCCTCGAAGGCCATCACGCGGAATATGTTTTGGCCAATCTCACCGAACCCGGCTTCGCCAAGCTCGCGTTGATTTCCATGAGCATCGTGTTCGCCGGAATCGGACTCGGCATCTGGCTTTACTATTTCAATCCGCCCAAGAAAGCCGACGAGCCGGACGTGCTGGAAAAACTTCCGCTCGGCATGCATGCGTGGTTCGCCAACAAATATGGCATTGATGAGCTTTACGAACTGACCGTCATCCGCTTCAACGCGTGGTTCGCGCGCGCGTGCGACTTCCTCGACGCGTGGGTCTGGGGCGGCGCGGTGCTGCTCGTGTCGTATCTCACCATCGGCCTCGGCTGGGTGAACGACTCGTTCGACAAATTCGTCATCAACCTCGGCTTCGACGGCGGCTGCGAAGGCGTCGCGCGCGGCGGCGGGCTGATGTCGAAATTGCAAGACGGTCGCGTGCAAAACTATCTGCGCCTCATCGGCGTCGCGCTCGTGGCGCTGGCGTTGTTCCTCATCTGGGGAGGTGGCAAGTGATGCGCGTAATTTCCATGAACGGGGAGCGCACGCGTCTCGCGTGCTGTTTTCGGCGTCACGCCGAAAACTCCGTTGAACAAATTAAATTGGTTTTGACGATGGTTCGGGCGCGACGCCCGAACCCACACGCGGGACGCGTGTGCTCCCCATTCCAACTTCGGAATTCGGGATTAAGAGAACGATTAAGATTAAGAATCCGATTGCCGGAATATTTCAATGGCAATGGGCTGGTAGGGCGCGTCACTCCGTGCGCGCCTGGCATGACTGGCAATGACGGGGATTACGGAGTGGCCCGCTCTATCCACGCTTGGAATTCAACCAACCTTCACGCGTAGTTGGTGATGTTCTTCTTTGGCCTCAAGATAACTGGCCTATACCTCAATTGAGGTATAGGCGGCGACTTGAAATCGCGGCCTTGCTATCGGTTTGCCGTTCCGAGTATTTACACTGCCAGTAATGCAACGACTTATTCTTTTCATCATCATTGCCCTATGTTTTTCCGACAGCGGCATGATCCCGAACTGTGCCGCCCAAACGGATGGCAACGCTTGGGTCATGGGGAACAAATACCTCGAATTCCATTGCCAACGGAAAGGCAATCGGGTGGCGGCGATGGCTTTGGTCAACCGCCTTGTTGGGCGGACGATCAAACTGTCTGCGGATGACTTCGCATTGCATATTGAAGGACGACCAAGTTTGCACGCGGCGGATTTTTCGTTTGAACGAGTGGCCCAAGAAAAGATTCCTGGAGGGCAGCGGTTGACACTGCACCTATTTCAGAACGGCGGAACGCTGAAGCTTGCAATCGTTTATGAACTTCTCGATGAAGACTTTTTCCTGCGTCGTCATCTGGAATTTTCTCCCGCCTTGCCCATGTCGCTGCGTCAGGTGGAGGTCTGCAGCGTTGAGCTTGCTGGAAAATGCTCTTCGCAAGAAACCGGCCCACCGGAATACATGCGATTCAATGTCTGGGGCGTGGAGGGCAAGAATGGCTTCGGTCAACCGGTGTTTCTCGATGACACATTTTTGGGTATGGAATTCCGAGCCGGATACAATCACTACGCCGGGAACGCGATGACTTTGTCGCCTTTTCCGGGTCGAACGATTTCTGGAAAATTTGCCAGCAAGTCGGTGGTCCTGGGAGTCGGCTGGCTGGCCCATGCCAACGCCGAGGAGAAGGAGATCCCGGTTTATTTCCGCAACCTCCGAATCAAGGAACTGCCGTGAATCGAACATCCTTTATGCTGCTAGAAATCCTGACCAATCGTCGGAACGTCCGCGGAATTCTTTTCACCGCGCTTTTTGGATTGCTGCTGTCTGTTCTGACGGCGGCTGATGTTCCAGCCCCGGAGCGGGTGCAACTGTGGCAAGAGCAGGCACCCGTTGGTGAAGGGAAATTCGAAACGGCCAATGCAGTCGTGACAATATATCGACCCACGAAAGCCAATGGAGCTGCCGCCATCATCTGCCCTGGCGGAGGATACGGTGGGCTGATGACTGGACCGGAAGGCAGCGGCATCGCGCTCTGGCTGAACGCGCAGGGTGTGGCTGGCATCGTCCTAGAGTATCGCCTGCCGAGGGGTCGCGCGTTTGTTCCTTTGCTTGACGCCCAGCGGGCCATTCGCATGGTGCGTGCGAATGGAAAGGCTTGGGGAATTGATCCGGCGCGAGTTGGGATCATCGGTTTTTCCGCCGGAGGGCACCTTGCCGCGACGGCGGCCACGCACTTTGACGCAGGCAACGCGGCGGCGGTGGACCCCATCGAACGGATGGGATGCCGGCCCGACTTCGCCGTGCTGGTTTATCCGGTTATCACGATGGGTGAGAAAACGCACGGGGGATCCAAAGAAAACCTGCTCGGGCCAAACCCGAACCCGGCGAACGTGCTGCTTTTTTCCAATGAAAAGCAGGTCACCGCGCAAACCTCCCCAACGTTCCTAGCCCATGCGCTGGATGATCGCGCCGTGTCGCCGGATAACAGCCGGATGTTCCACGAGGCCCTGCAGGCGAAGATGGTCTCGTCGCGCTACCTTGAGCTTCCCTCCGGCGATCACGGGCTGAATGGCTACAAGGGGCCGATGTGGGACGCGTGGCAAGTTGAGTCTTTGAAATGGCTTGCCGCGCAGAAGATAATTCCCGAAAAAGATTCATCGGACTCTCGCCAAAACTTTGCCAACATTTCCTTTCCAGATTTTGCGACGCTGACCAACGGCCCTCAACAAGTGCGTTTGCTGCCCGGGCAGCACGACGTAGTCTTCAGCATGTACGGTGCTCCAGGCGAGTTGGACAAACTACAGCAACTCGTCGGCGTCATGCGCTCGCAGCATCTCGGCAATGGCTTTGATCCCGGGCCAGGGCCGCATCCGAACGCGAAGCCGATCTTTGACTATCTGGCCACCGTCGGCTGGCCGATCGTCTTTTATACCGGAGGTGAAATGCAGATAAAAGGCGGACGTGGCGTCTTTGGTCGTGAGCACGAGACGGTATTAGCAGCGATGGATCGCGCCGGTATTTTTACTGCATTGCAACTCGGCGAATGGGGATATTACTTTCACAACCTCGCACCGAATGAATCCTGGTGGCGCGATGTTTACGGCAAGGAATTCGACGCGTTTAAACACTTGATGAAGCCGTCGGGACTGGCCGGTTTCGACCGTCGCCCAACGAACAAACTCGAATGCTATGAAGTGGTCAAAGATTACTTCGCCAGCCGGAATCGCGACCTGCTTGGCCGCGTGATTAGCGTGACGGGCCATTCGCACTACGAAGCTTACGTCGGCGAATGGGGTGCGCGTTGCATCGGTTTGGAAGTCGGGGAGAACATTGCCTTCACCCAATCGAAGCTGGCGTTCGCCCGCGGTGCCTCGCGTACCTGGCAAAGGCCGTGGTCGGTCCAAGTCAGCCCGTGGTTTGGCCCTGCCTGCACCAGCAGCGGGCCGCTGCGCAAGGCGGGAGACATTTATCAAGGCTTGGACGCCGGACACTCGCTCAGTTTTTACGAACGGATGTGGCTTCATGCCTGGTTCGCCGGGGCGGCGATGGTGACTCCGGAGAATAGTATCTCGACCTTCTTTGAAAAACCCGAAGCCCCATGGACTCTGACATCTCATGGACACAAGGCATCGGAAGTTTTCACTTTCATGCAAACGCACGAGCGCGGTGTCCCATTTACTCCGGTTGCAGTGGTGATCGATCATCTTGCCGGCTACAACGGTTACATGGACAAACCGTGGGGCATACTCACTCCCACTGCCGCCGACCGCGAAGTGCGCGACTTGTTCGATCATCAACTGTTTCCCGGTAGCGATCACATTCACGCGAAGCCGGACCCAGCGAATCCGGAAAGCAGCTATCTACGCCCGACTCCCTTTGGCGAAATCTTTGACGTGCTACTCACGAGCATTCCGCCCGAAGTTTTGCCCACGTATCCTGTCATCCTGCTGGCTGGAGACATTGAATTTGATAACGCCTTTCTCGGTGAGCTGGAAAAATCCCTTCGCCGAGGAAGTCGTGTGCTGATGTCCGCCCGGCATAAGGCCGCGTTAGGCGCGGAGTTCGAGCGCGTGTCGCGAGAAGGCGATGTGGAAGTGCTCGAACCCTGGACCAACAATATCACCGGACGCCCCTCCGCAATCTCCAGCGCTCGGCTTACGCAACTCGCGCAGGAGAATCTTCCGATCGAAATCTCCGGCGACGCGATTCAGTATCAAGTCAACCGGACTTCGCGTGGCTGGCTCGTTGAACTCATCAACAACGCCGGAGTGATCAAGAAGCGCGACCAACCGGCGGTAGTTGACGCGACCGCTGTGGCGCGAGTGTGGTTGAAGTGCAAACTGCCCTGCAAGAGCGCGACGGTATTGCGCGCGAACCGAGCAGACGAAAATCCTGTTGCCATTGAAGTGCAAGTTGGTCCTGGCGCGGTGGAGTTTGTGGAGTTCAAATGAATAGGAAGCGAATTGCGAATGGTCGAGGGAGTATGTCGCCCCCGCCGAGGTGGCGAACGGATAATGGTGAATTGGCAACAAGAAGCCCTTCTACAAAAGACCTGGCCTCGGTCGCTGTGGCAAAGCTCTTTGTTCGGTTTATGACTTGATTGGTGCATGGGATCGTTCGAGGCAGTTTTTTGCACGTCATAAAAGTTTATTATTTGCGCTTTTCCTAGTGGTTTCAAACATCGTCGAGGCTGGCGAAAGAGATGTCGGCCGCTCCGTCATCCCACATACTTCATTTGAACCCGAACTCCGCAGTTGGGGAGCGCACGCGGCCCGCGTGCTGGCTTGGGCGACTCGCCCAAGCTTCGTTCCACACTTCCGTCCGGGATCACGGGCGGCAAAAAATTTGTGAGATGAAATTTTCGGCGGGCCACCGAAAATCGCACGCCAGCGGCGTGCGCTCCCCGGATTTCTTCTTCCCATATCTTCCCAACTTCGGAATTCGGGTTAAGTTATTGCGAACCTCACGGCAAAGCTCCAGAATAGCAAAATGAAATCATTTTTACATGCGGCGTTCGCTCTACTGTTTGTGGGGACGGTGAATCTCCGGGCCGCCGAAGAAACCAAGATCAACTCGCTTACTGCCGCCGAAAAAGCCGACGGCTGGCAGTTGCTGTTTAATGGCCGGGATTTTACTGGCTGGCACAATTTTAAACAGGATGGAGTGCGTCCCGGTTGGAAGGTGACGAATGGACACATGACCGTCGAGGACCCGAAGAAGGCCGGCGATCTGGTTACGTCGAACAAGTTTGACTGGTTTGAACTGCAACTCGAATACAACATCACACCGGGCGGGAATAGTGGCATCATGTTCCACGTCACCGACGAAGGTGAGCATCCTTGGGAAACGGGGCCGGAGTTTCAGCTTGAAGACAACAAGAAGGCGAATGATCCGCAACGCTGCGGCTGGCTCTACGCACTGTATCGGCCGCCGATTGATCCCAAGACCGGAGCGCCGATTGATGCCACTCGGCCCGCTGGTGAATGGAATCACGTTCGGTTACTCATCGCGCCCGAAAAATGTGAACATGCCATCAATGGTGTTAAGTATCTTGATTACGTCCTCGGCAGCGATGACTTCAACGCCCGCGTGGCCAAAAGTAAATTCGGCGTCATGCCTTTGTTCGCAAAAAGCCACTCTGGTTTCATCTCGCTCCAGGGAGATCACGGCAGGATTTCCTTCCGCAACGTCAAGATTCGTCCGATTACCGTGAAGCAGTAGTCACCAAGAATGATGAATTTGCGCGGATGGATTGGGACGAACCGAATATGCGTTCCACCTGTTCGGCTGAGGCTGAACAATTTTTCCGCCGCTATATTTAACAGGTTGTTGAAAGATGGCGCGGATGCTTGGAAAATCCAGATTCAACCCGACGGGATGACTGTGAGTTTTCATCATTTCTGGACAAGTGTGGCCGATCAATGTTATCTATTCCTAACAATATGAACGCATCTCAATCTCGTCGTGACTTTGTAAAAACCTCCGTGCTCGCTGCTGCCGCTTTCAGCGTGAGACCTTCCCTTTGGGCACAGGAACCAGCATCTCCGCGTATTTCCGTTCAACTCTATTCTGTGCGGGATGATTGCTCCAAAGACTTTGACTCCGCTCTAGCGCAGTTGGCGAAGATGGGCTTCGTTGGGGTGGAATTCGCCGGGTATCATAATTACAGCGGGAAAGCGAAAGAGTTGCGCAAGAAGCTCGACGACTTGAACCTTGTCGTGGCGGGTACGCACATTGGCACCAGGAGTTTTCGCGGCGAGGAACTCAAGAACACCATTGAATTTCACCAGATCATTGGCTGCAAATATTTGATTGTGCCGGGCGACCGCGACTTTACCAATCCGGAAAAGAGCAAAGCATTGGCGGAGACCTTTAACAAGACCGCCGAGACGCTCAAGCCACTTGGGATGTACTGCGGCTACCATAATCATACTGGCGAGTTTAAAAAGGACGGCGACAAGACCTACTGGCAGTTGTTCGCCGAGCGCACCAGCAAAGACGTGGTGTTGCAACAAGACTGTGGATGGTCCTCAGTAGCCGGCTATAACCCGGCAGACTTGGTCAAGCAGTTCCCGGGTCGGACGAAGAGCACGCATTTCAAGCCGACGGTCTTGAGAGACGATGAGTTCAAGAAGCCCATCATCGGCCAGGATTCGGTGGATTGGAAGTCGGTGCTGGCAGCCTGCCGACAGTTCGGCGGCACGGAATGGATCACGGTTGAACAGGAAAAATATCTTCCTGGCAAGACTCCGATGGAATGCACCGAGTTGTCCCTGGCTGGCTTAAAAAAGATTTGGTAACATGGATTTGTTCGGGACGTTTCGGATGAGTGGCACCGCGATTGTGTTACCGTCCTTCATGAAAATATCGACCCAAAGCCGTGCCACTCAACCTTCTCTCTGACAACTTGCTTCTTGAGATGTCGAGCGGACGCTTTTCCTGAACAACAAAGTGGCAAATGCTTGCATGAATTCACCGCATCGTTCAGGCTGGAATCCTTAAATGACCTTACTTCGAAAGCTCGTCGCGTCGCTCTGTGCGCTGGTTGCTGGCGAATTAAAATTTGCCGGAGATCTCATTCAAGAAATTTTCATGGTTGCTCGTGTCTTGTTAAGGCAATCGCTTTGGCGGCGCATACTGTGCCTGTTGCCGATCCTCCTCTGCTTTACGACTCAAGGTGGCAATGCTCCCAATCAGTCCATCAGCTTTAATCGCGATATCCGGCCCATCCTATCCGACAAATGTTTTTACTGCCATGGGCCTGATGTAGGACATCGCAAAGGAAAACTTCGTCTGGACATTCGGGAGGAAGCCGTTAAAAAAGAGGCCTTCGTTCCGGGCAAGCCGAAGGAGAGTGAATTGGTTCGGCGCATATTCGAATCGAATCCCGACGACGTGATGCCTCCGCCGGAAGCGAACAAGCCCCTGACCCCGGCGCAAAAGGAACTGCTTCGCCGATGGATTGCGGCTGGAGCCAAATACGAAGGACATTGGGCTTACGAAAAACCAGTCAAGCCCACCCTGCCTGCCAAATCGAATCCGATCGATTGGTTGGTGCAAAGCCGACTTCACGCAGTCCAGTTGTCACCCTCTGCGGAAGCAGATGGCCGCACGCTTGTGCGCCGGCTTTATTTCGATTTGCTCGGTTTGCCTCCCAAGCCGGAGGAGGTGGAAGCTTTTACCCGTGACAAATCTCCCGATGCCTATGCTCGACTGGTGGAAAAACTCCTGACCTCGCCCCATTACGGCGAGCGCATGGCGATGGGGTGGTTGGACATGGTCCGGTTTGCTGACACGGTAGGCTACCACTCGGACAATCAGCGAAACATCTGGCCCTATCGTGATTACGTGATCAGGGCATTCAACGAGAACAAACCTTTCGATGTGTTCACCCGGGAACAGATTGCCGGCGACCTGCTTCCGCAAAGCAACCAGGAACAAAAGGTGGGGTCTGCTTTCAACCGGCTACTACTTTCGACGGAAGAAGGCGGCGCGCAACCCAAGGATTACGAAGCTCGCATGCTCACCGACCGCGTTCGCGCTGTCGGAGCCGTGTGGCTTGGTCAGACCATCGGGTGTGCCCAATGCCACGATCACAAGTTTGATCCGATCAAGTCGCGTGACTTCTATTCGATGGGCGCTTTTTTTGCCGACATCAAGGAGCCGATTATTGGCCGGCGCGAAGATGGCATGTTCGTTCCGAAAGACAAATCGCAAGCGGCGGAATTGGCGAAGCATGAGGCCGAAGTGAATCGCCTGGAGAACGACTTCAACGCTCCCCACCCGGAACTGCGCGACGCCTTTGCCAAATGGGATCGGGAACAGTCCGAGAACGCCATCCAGGACAAACTATGGTTGCTGCTCACGCCAACGAAAGCTGAATCCGTTGGTGGTGATAAGCTTCAGATCAAGCCAGATCACTCGGTCCTCGTCTCAGGCAAGAAGAAGCCGGACACCGACACCTATACGCTGTTGCTGACAAATCTTCCCGTTCAGATTCAGGGACTCAGGCTTGAGGCGCTTCCCGACGATTCGCTCCCGGCGCACGGTCCAGGCCGCGCGGAAAACGGCAACTTTGTTTTGACGAGAGTCGTCGCGATCATTCAACGAACCAACGGAACCAGCGAAATCATCGCGTTCGCATCCGCCCGGGCCAGCTTCGAGCAAACCTTCGCTGCGGAGAACAATTCCGACAAGCGATGGAGCGCAGCTTCCGTGATTGATCCCCAGGCCAAAGGGGAATTTACTGGCTGGGCCATCTTGCCCGAGGTCGGCAAGCCGCAACAACTCATTCTGGATTGCGGTCACCCCTTGAGCATTAACGCCGGTGACACCTTGAAGCTCGAACTCCTGCAAAACCACGGCCACGGCAGTCACACCCTTGGGCATTTTCGCATTTCGACTACGGCAGCCGCGTCTGCAGTTCGTGGTCGGTTTGTTTTGTCTCATGCGAAAGAAATTTCCGACCTGTTAAACCTCCCTGTGGAAAAGCGCGATCAGGCTCAGAAAGACAAGCTCTGGGATGAGTTCAAGAAACTGACTCCTGAACTGGCGAATCTGCGAACCGAGCTGGCGGCAGCCCGCAAGACTCGATCTGAATTTGAAGCCACCATTCCGCGCTGCCTGGTTTCCATCGCGGACGAAAAGCCGCGCACGGTCCGGATTCTGCCGCGCGGAAATTTTCTCGTGGAGACCGGCGATATTGTTCAACCCGCTTTTCCCGGCTACCTCAGAGCCTCCTGGCAAAATTTTGATAAGCCCCACCTCACGCGGCTTGACCTGGCCAATTGGCTGGTCTCAGATGAGAATCCATTGACTGCGCGAGTCACCATGAACCGGCTATGGAAACAATTTTTCGGTGTTGGCCTGGCGAAACCGCTCGATGATTTCGGCGCGCAAGGGGAATCCCCCAAGAATCAGGAATTGCTCGACTGGTTGGCGTGCGAATTCAGGGAAAGCAGATGGGATGTGAAGCACATGGTGCGACTGCTCGTGAACAGCCGCACCTACAAACAAACTTCAATCCTTTCCAAAAAAGCACGCACAGTGGATCCCTACAACCGGGAGTTCTCGGCCCAGGGCCGTTCTCGGCTCGATGCCGAGCTTGTCCGCGACAATGCGCTCGCTCTTTGCGGGTTGCTCGTGCCAAGGATCGGTGGTCCCAGTGTGAAGCCCTATCAACCTGCGGGTTATTGGGAGAACTTAAATTTCCCCACGCGCGAATGGGAGCATAGCGCGGGTGATGGTTTGTATCGCCGGGGACTTTATACCTGGTGGCAGCGCTCCTACTTGCATCCAAGCTTAGTGGCCTTCGATGCGCCTAGCCGTGAGGAATGTTGTGCGGAACGCAACCGTTCCAATATTCCTCAACAGGCACTGGTGCTGCTAAACGACCCAACTTACGTCGAAGCCTCTCGCGTTCTAGCCGCGCGAATTTTGTTGGAAGGCGGCAGCGAGACTGAAGCCCGACTCCGCTGGGCGTGGCGACTGGCTCTAAATCGAGTTCCACGTCGAGACGAACTCGCCACCTCGCGTTCGTTGCTCACAAAGCATCTTGCCGAATACCGTAATGATCCCAAATTAGCGGAGGCGCTCCTGCATGTGGGTGCGGCTCCACTTACCGAAAAATGTGATCCGGCAGAACTGGCCGCGTGGACGAGTGTTGCTCGCTTGATCCTGAACCTCCATGAAACGATCACACGCAATTGAAGGACTGAAATCGATTATTCACTGACCCACTATTTATATGTCCTCCATTCCCAACTTTAGGTTCGCCGACGAGAGATCGAGCCGCCGTGTTTTCCTGGGCCGAGCTGCGCAGGGCGTTGGCAAGATTGCGCTGGCTTCCTTGCTTAGTCCGTCGTTGTTGTCGGCAGCATTCGCGTCGCAGCCCAAAGTAAAAAATAAAGACAAATGGACTGGTGTGGTGAACCCGTTTCATTATCCACCCAAGGCCAAGAGGGTTATTTGGCTGACCATGGCGGGTGGACCGTCGCATCTCGAAACCTTCGACTACAAACCGAAGCTTGCCGCAATGCACGGCGAGCCTATGCCTGAATCATTCACTAAGGGCAAACAGATCGCACAGTTGCAGGGCGCGAAGCTGATGTGTTTCGGTCCGCAGCATAAATTCAAGCGCTTTGGCAAAAGCGAAGCCGAGATCTGCGAGCTCTTTCCCCACCTCGGATCGGTGATGGATCAAATTTGTCTCGTGCGTTCAATGACCACCGAGGCCATCAATCATGACCCCGCGCACATGTTCATGAACACCGGTTCGCAGATCGCCGGTCGGCCGAGCATGGGTTCGTGGGCGGTTTATGGACTGGGTTGCGTGGCGGAAGATTTGCCTGGCTTTGTCGTGATGACTTCACTCGGCAAGGGTGGACAGAACCAGCCGATTGCCGCACGTCAATGGGCCGCTGGCCTACTTCCAAGCCGCTTTCAGGGAGTGCAATTGCGTGGCAAGGGTGACCCGGTGCTTTACCTCGGCAATCCTCCGGGAGTTTCGCGTGATCAACAACACGACGTCGTCCAAGCCGTGAACCAGATCAACGCCAAGTATGACGCCATCGCCGACGACCCGGAAATCGCCACGCGCATTGCCCAATACGAGATGGCTTTCAGGATGCAGGCAAGTGTTCCTGAACTGATGGAGACAAAAAAAGAACCTCAAAGCGTGTTGGATCTCTACGGTTGCCAGCCCGGCGACGGCTCGTTTGCCTCCAACTGTCTGCTCGCACGCCGTCTCGCCGAACGTGGTGTGCGCTTCATCCAGTTGTATCACAAAGATTGGGATCATCATGGTGGCGTAAAGGAAGGAATTACTCTCAAGGCCGCCGAGGTGGACCGCGCCTGCATGGCATTGATCACCGACCTGAAACAGCGCGGGATGTTGGAGGACACGCTGATCGTGTGGGCCGGCGAATTTGGCCGCACGCCCATGAGTCAGGGTGGCGACGGCCGTGATCACCACAATGCCGGTTTCAGCGTGTGGCTTTGCGGAGGAGGCATCAGGCCCGGAACGACCTTTGGTTCAACGGATGAACTCGGTTATTCGGCGGTCAAAAATGTCGTTGATGTTCACGATCTCCACGCGACCATGCTCAAGCAGCTTGGAATCGAGCACACCAAACTCTCCGTAAAATTCCAGGGGCTCGACATCCGGCTTACCGGGATCGCAGGGAAGGTGATTGACGGTATTTTGACCTGAAGCCAGGTCTGGATAATTCAACAACAACCGCTCGACTCATTTTTCTGCTAGCGCTTGGATCGCTTTTGCGCCAATAGCCAGATGTAAAACTCGGGGTCATTGTAGGTCGCAGTCCAGGAGTCATGGCCGGCGTCGGGATAGACAGTGAACTTGGGGTTTCCGCCTGCAGCCTTTAGGGCTTCGACCATCTCTTCGGAATGGCGCAGGGGCACCGTGTTGTCTTTCGCGCCGTGGAAAACCCAGATGGGGAGTTTAGCCAGCGCCTTGGCATCGGCTGGGCTTCCGCCGCCGCAGATTGGCGCAATCGCGGCGAATTTCTCCGGGTGGGCCGCTGCCAGCATCCAAGTGCCGTAGCCACCCATGCTCAGGCCAGTCAGATACACCCGGTCTTTATCCACGCGATACTGTTTGATGAGTGTCTCCAGCAGCGCGTTGAGCACGTCGGGATTCCATCCGCGCCCTGGACTCTGTGGCGAGACAAGAATGAACGGGAAGGGTCCGTTGGACTCGACCAACTTTGGCGGGTCATGGATCTTTACTTTGGCCAGGTCGCTGCCTGACTCCCCCGAACCGTGGAGAAAGAGGACGAGCGGCCAAAGCTTTTTGGATTTGCCATAATCGGCGGGCAGCGACAGCAGGTAATCCAGCTTGGCCGTGACGACAATTTGGCGCTCGAAGGTTTTAGACTGCTGTGCGGTGCTGCTGGCCGATTGGGTGTCAGCCGACATTGCCAACGTAGTGGTGAAAGAAAGGACGGCCGCAAAGGAAATTAGTTTTGTTCGCATGTGGGACTTGGTACTCATTCAGTTTCAGGAAATCAATCGCAGTCTTTCGAAGACAGTAGAATTCATTGCCCGCCTGTGCCGTTGCTTCAACGGGTCTTGATCGGATGGTATAAACGCCCTCTCGCTGCCGTCGCTCCAAAACTGAATCACGATTCGTTTTAAAAAATAATCCAGATAAAGCAAAATCGGAATCGGTCGAGCTGGAAGCCAGTCTGGATTTGAGTAATAAACTAATTGCGCTGCGCCGGATGAACGGGCGCAATCTGGCCGCCGAGACATTGAATCAAATAAAAGCGTCCAAGCCATGAAATTGCATCGTTTTGCAGCGCCATCCGGAGGTCCATCCGGTTTTGCAAAACCTCGCGTAACGTACGAAACAATTGTGATAGCCAAATATCGTTATCTCAGAGAAAATGAGATTAGAATCAGCGCTGATATGAAACAATTTATTCCAACAGGATTTTTTATTTTTATTACCATCTGCGGCCACGAACTCAGTTCCCGGGGCAAAGATTCGTCCTCCTCTTCCGTTGATTTCAATCGCGACATCCGACCGATCTTTTCTGAGACCTGTTTCAAGTGTCACGGGCCGGATGCGAACAAACGCAAAGCCAAGCTCCGGATGGATACGCGCGAAGGAGCGTTCGCGGATCGTGAAGGAATTCGGCCCGTCGTTCCGGGCGATCTTGAGAAGAGCGATGCCTGGCGTCGCATCAACACCAAGGACGCCGATGACTTGATGCCGCCTGCGGATTCGGGCATGAAGCTGACTGCGGCGCAAATCAAGTTGATCGGGGACTGGATCAAACAAGGGGCGCACTACAAAGAACATTGGTCACTCATTGCGCCGGTTTCGTCACTGTTGCCGAAGGTAAAGAAAACCTCGTGGCCGAAGAATGAGATTGACCGTTTTATTCTGGCGCGATTGGAACAGGAAAAACTTCAACCGTCACCCACCGTGGACAAGGCGGCGCTGCTCCGTCGCGTTACGCTGGATCTGACCGGCTTGCCGCCCACGCCAACCGAGGTCAGCGCGTTTCTCGCGGACAAAAGCCCGCGCGCTTATGAGCGGGTCGTGGATCGTCTGCTGCAATCGCCGCATTATGGCGAGCGGATGGCGTTGGATTGGTTGGACGCCGCGCGCTATGCCGACACGCACGGTTATCACATTGATTCGGGCCGCGATATGACCCGTTGGCGCAAGTGGGTGATTGATTCCTTCAATGAGAACAAACCGTTCGACCAGTTCACGATTGAACAACTCGCTGGCGACCTGCTGCCTCAACCCACTGTTGAGCAAAAAATCGCAAGCGGTTTCAACCGGAATCACATGATCAATTTCGAGGGCGGCGCGATCCCAGAGGAGTATCACAACGCCTATCTCGTGGATCGCGTCAACACCACCGCCACCGTCTGGCTGGGGCTGACCGTGGCTTGCGCGCAATGTCACGACCACAAATACGATCCCCTCACGCAAAAAGAATTCTACCAGCTCTACGCCTTTTTCCACAACGTCCCCGAGAAAGGCTTGGATGGTAATACTGGCAATGCCCAACCATTGCTGCAATTTCCAACAGCCGAGGAAACGGTGACCAAGGTCAAGCTCGAATCTGAAATCGCAACCGGGGAAACGAAAGTGAAACAGCTCGAAGCCGATCAGGTTGGGGCGCAGGTCAGCTGGGAAAAAGAACGGGCCGCCACGACTGCAGACGCCACCAATCTAACGTTGGTGCGCATCCCGACCGAACAACGCACTCCGCAGCAGGCCGAGGAACTTAAAAAATATTTCCGTGAAAAACATTACCCGGCCCTGCCCGAAGCCAAGAAGACTTTGCAGGCCGCGCGCAAGGCTCTTGAACAATTGGAGAAGGGCATTGCGTCAACCATGGTCATGAGCGAAATGGAAAAGCCGCGCGACACCTTCCTGATGGTTCGGGGTCAATATGACAAACCCGGTGATCGGGTTTACCCGAACGTGCCGGCCAGCCTGCCGCCGTTGCCCGCGGGATCGCCATCGAACCGACTGGGGCTGGCGCAATGGTTAGTCTCGCCCGCTCATCCGCTGACGGCGCGCGTCATCGTGAACCGTTATTGGCAGATGTATTTCGGCCTCGGGCTGGTCAAGACGGCGGAAGATTTCGGGTCGCAAGGGGAGTGGCCCAGTCACCCTGAGTTACTGGACTGGCTCGCGACAGATTTCATCCGCAGCGGATGGGACATTAAGCGGATGCAGAAGCAAATTGTCATGAGCGCGACCTATGCCCAGTCGTCCGCCACGACGCCGGGATTGACGGCGAAAGATCCGGAAAACCGGCTGCTGGCGCGCGGCCCACGTTTCCGCTTGCCCGCGGAGTTCATCCGCGACCAGGCGCTGGCGGTCAGCGGGTTGTTGAATCAGGAAATCGGCGGCAAAAGCGTTTCGCCCTATCAACCGGACGGAATATGGGAGGAGCTGGCCTCGCGTGAAGACGGGAAGAATTGGAGCGCGCAAACCTACACGCAAAGCCACGGCCCGGATCTGTATCGTCGAACGATGTACACCTTTTGGAAACGAACCGCGCCGCCGCCGACGCTCTCAACCTTTGATGCGCCTGATCGGGAATCCTGCACCGTGCGGCGCGCCCGCACCGACACGCCCTTGCAGGCGCTCGTGCTGTTGAACGACCCCACCTACATCGAAGCCTCGCGCAAGCTCGGCGAGCGTCTAATGACCGAGGCAAATTCGGACAACGACCGGATCGCGCTGGTCTTCCGTCTCGCCATCGCACGCGCGCCCAAGTCACCCGAGACCAAAATTTTGCTCAAACTCCATAACGACCAGTTGGCGGCGTATCGATCCGACCCCTCGGCAGCGCTGAAATTATTGGGCGTGGGGGAATCGCCCCGCAACGAGAAACTGGATCCTGCCGAACTGGCCGCCTGGACCATGGTGGCGAGCAGCGTCCTCAACCTGGATGAAACCATCACCAAGCAATAGACCATGAACCTCGATCGCGAATTTCAAGCCATGCTCACGCGCCGCCAGTTTTTTGGCCGCACCACCACTGGAATTGGCACGCTCGCCCTCGCTTCACTGCTCAATGGACGGCTCTTTGGAGCAGGGGCAGACCTGAACTTGAAGACGCGCGGAGCGTTGCCGGAGCTGGATTTTGCGCCGAAGGCCAAGCGCGTGATTTATCTCTTCATGTCGGGCGGGCCGTCGCACATTGATTTGTTTGATTACAAGCCGAACCTGAAGGCGCATCACAAGGAAGAATTACCCGCGTCCATCCGCATGGGCCAGCGCATCACCGGCATGACTTCCGGGCAAAGTTCCTTTCCCTGCGTCGCGCCGATGTTTGAGTTCAAACAGCATGGCAAGAGCGGCACATGGATCAGCGAATTGCTCCCGCGCACCGCCGGCATTGTGGATGACATTGCCATTATCAAATCCCTGAACACCGAGGCCATCAACCACGACCCGGCCACCACCTTTATCCAGACCGGCAGCCAGCAACCCGGTCGTCCCAGTCTCGGCGCCTGGCTTAGTTACGGCATCGGCACCGAGAGCCAGCAACTGCCTGCTTTCATTGTGATGATTTCTCAGGGTAGCGGCAACAAGACCGACCAGCCCATTTTCTCCCGTCTCTGGGGCAGCGGATTTCTGCCGAGTGAGCATCAGGGCGTGCGCTTCCGTTCGGGTGGCGATCCAGTGCTTTACCTTTCCAACCCGCCGGGAATTGACGCCAAGGCCCGTCGCGGCATGTTGGATTCCGTCGCCCAACTGAACCAGATGGCTGCGAAAAGTTTTGGCGACCCGGAAATCAACACGCGCATCGCTCAATACGAGATGGCGTACAAGATGCAATCCAGTGCGCCAGAACTCACGGATCTTTCAAAGGAGACCAAGGAAACGCTCGATATGTACGGAGTTGACGACAAGGGCACCGATGGCGGCTTTGCCCGCAACTGCCTCCTCGCCCGCCGCATGGTCGAGCGTGGCGTGCGCTTCGTGCAACTCATGCACCGGGGCTGGGATCAACACAGCAGTCTGCCGAAACAGATTCGCGGGCAGTGTAAAGATATAGATCAACCCGCCGCTGCGCTGGTGAAGGATCTCAAGGCCCGCGGTCTGCTCGATGAAACCCTGGTGATCTGGGGCGGCGAATTTGGCCGCACGGTTTACAGCCAGGGCGCGCTCACTGCCACTGATTACGGGCGCGACCATCACGGTCGCTGTTTCACCATGTGGATGGCCGGTGGCGGCATCAAGCCCGGGATCAGCTACGGCGAGACCGATGACTTCTGCTACAACGTCGTCAAAGACCCAGTGCACATCCACGATTTCAACGCCACCATCCTGCACACCCTTGGCATTGACCACACCAAGTTAACTTTCAAATTTCAAGGCCGCCACTTCCGGCTCACTGACGTCCATGGCGAAGTGGTAAAGGGCTTGTTGGCCTAGACAAGAGGCATATCACTCGATGTTGAATTGCAGGAGTGATCATCAATTGCAGGCCTTCATGTTATTGGGACCAAAGCTACCTTGACGACCCAACATGAATGATAATCGCGATACGTCTTTGTCTGGGAACCCACGGGCTGGTGTGCCGACCTGGGTTCACGCAACGGCCCTCGGCGGAATGCTTGTTCTCATTCTGCTCTTGATTGGATTCTCCACAGTTTTTCAAGGCCGGAAAATTTGGGACGGCTGGACAGAGGCCTCCGAACTTCGGCACCCCGGCTATGCTGAGACCATCCATGTCGATGAAGTTTTCCGCACGCGCGCCAACACTTGGTCGAATCTCGCCTATGTGCTGGTTGGTTTTTACGCTCTGGCGATCGGGCGACATGACTTGAGTCGCAAGCATTTTTCGGACAACAATTATTTGTTGCAAACTCCCTCACTGAGTTTTTTGTTTGGAATCATGTGTTGCTATTTAGGTTTTGCGAGCGGCTTGTTTCACGCGTCACTCACCCGGTTGGGACAACAACTGGATGTCGCCTCCATGTATGCGCCGCTCCTCGTTTTCATCGCGATTAATTTGGGACGTTTCATTCCGCGCTTGCGTTTTGGTGGTTGGCAAAATGGTTTTCCAACCTGGCCGCTCCTGACCGCACTGGTCCTCGTCACCAGTTTGCTGCTCTTCCTCTACAAATGGTCCATGCGCTCCTCCGTGGTGCTGCCAGCGCTGATTCTCACCGTTACTTTCTTTGCTGTGTTTGACCGTTTCCTGCCGCGGCGCAAATTTACAGTTTTCTGGGTGATGTTGTCCGGGTTGGCCCTAGTGGGTGCGCGGGTTTGCTGGCAACTGGATGTGGCGGGAAAATTCAGTGGGCCGGACACTTGGTTTCAAGGTCATGCCATCTGGCATCTGCTCACGGGTCTGAGTCTGGGCAGCATGTATCTCTACTACCGCTCCGAAGCGTGCCGTCTTGATGTCCAGTCCCGCCTATGAGTGCCGCCGTTGGAAAACTGTTTTTGACGTGGCCCGTCGCCCAAGCATTATTCAATGCGGATGTACGCTTGTCTTTTAATTCTTATAAAGCCCGCCGATTTTAGCAAAGCCTCCACCTCAGTCGAGATGAGCGACTTGCTAACTTACTTGGTGTTGGAATCGCCAACGCAAAACCAACTTGCGAAATCCAAATGATCCACGAATTGAAATCCATCATCTTCACCACCCTGCTGTTCGCACCGGTGGCCTTGTTGCAAGCCATTGAAACCATGCCCGTCTTTACGCCCGGCACACATATCTTGTTTCAAGGTGACTCAATCACGGATGGGAACCGCGGACGCAACACCGCGACACCCATCCAACCTACTCGGGGCATCAGCTCATGGCCGATGAATGGGAGCGTGTGGTGCGAAAGTTTTGGAAATAGATTACCTCGTGAAGCCAACATTCCTCATCCACGCCGCCTTTCAGCTTGAGTCAGGATACTACCAACCCATAGCATCCACGAAAGACTATGAAACCTCTGCATTTAATACTCACCATACTGTCGCTGGTTCCGAGTACAGCACTTCCAGCCACCCAGCCAGCGAAGCCCAACATCATCTTCATCCTCGCTGACGACCTCGGCCTCGATGGTGTGAGCTGTTATGGCGCCGACGCGCACCAGACGCCAAACATTGACAAGCTCGCCGCGTCAGGCACGCGCTTTGAGACGTGTTACGCTGCGCCATTGTGCGGGCCGTCGCGCTGTGTGCTCATGTCGGGGCGCTACGCCTTTCGCACCGGCGGCATCGGCAACGGTTCATGGCGCGCTGGTGGTCCGGGCGCGCTGTCGAAGGATGAGCAGCCTGTTGCCAGGTTGATGAAGCAGGCCGGCTACGCCACGGGCGAGTCCGGCAAGTGGCGGCAGGTCGGCGAGACGCCCAAGGATTGGGGTTTCGACGAATACCTGACCGACCCCACGGCGGGCGGCTGGTATTGGAAGGACAGCTTTATCAAGAACGGCCAGACCGTGACGACGCCTACGGTGATGTATAACCCTGAACAGATTCAGGCGTTCAGTCTTGACTTCATCCGGCGCCACAAGGACGGCCCGTTTTTTCTCTACTACTCGATGCACCTTGTCCACAAGCCGACCCTCCACACGCCCGACTCACCGTCAAAGGACGGCCCCGAGCGCTATCAGGACAACATTGCCTACATGGACAAGCAGGTCGGCGCGCTCGTTGCTGAGTTGGAAAAACTCGGCCTGCGCGAGAAGACGCTCGTCATGTTCGCCGGCGACAACGGCACCGCTGCTGGCTATCCTTCGCCCGTGCGCGGCCGGATGATTAACGGCTGGAAAGCCACGATGCTCGAAGGCGGTTCGCGCGTACCGCTTATCGCGAGCTGGCCTGGCGTGACGCCATCCGGAAAGGTCTCGAAGGACATCGTGAACTTTTCTGACATGCTCGCGACCTTCGTCGAACTTGGTGGCTCGAAGCTCCCTGAAGGATTCAAATACGACAGCCGCAGCATCGCGCCGCAACTGCGCGGAGAGAAAGGCACGCCCCGCGAGTGGGCCTACGTGCAACTCGGCGCGAAGTGGTTCGTGCGCGAACAGGGGTGGAAGATGAACCAGAGCGCCGAACTCTTCGACATGAGCGACGCGCCGTTCGTGGAGAAGCCCGTCGCCGCCTCCGCCTACACCGACGCGAGCAAGGCCGCGCGCGGTCGGCTGACCGCCGTGCTCGCTGAACTCAATCCCGCCGGCGGCAAGACCGACGGCGAAGGCGGAACAAAGAGAGCTGCGAATAAGAAAAAGAGGGTCGAGAAGAAGAAGGCGTGAGCAACGCGCGTGTCTTCTCCCACTCGGTTTCACGAAACACATCTGCGCTCGTTGCCTTCATCGGTTTTTTCGGAGGTGACCTCAGTGACCGTCTTAAAATTTATTTTAGCTGAGCGATCAGGCCACAGTCGGCGGAGTTGAATTCAGATCATGACGATGAAAATCCAAGCCTCGGCACTGGTTTGGGAGGTTTCATAATTGCGCACCAATCGGCGGTGATGCATGAGCCAGCCGAAGGTGCGTTCGACCACCCAGCGGCGCGGCAGCACTTTGAATCCCGTGGTGTCGTCCGAGCGTTTCACGACCTCGACCGCCAGCTTTGGACGGAGTTCTTTAATCTAGTTGGCGAACGTCTCGCCGGTGTAACCGCCATCCGCCCACAGAATGCGCAGCCAGGTGAACCAGGTCAAAATAATCGAGTCCAATAGGGGACATTCTCAAAAAGTCGCGACAGGTCGTTCGCGGGACTTGCAGAGTTTGCCAATAGCATGTTAAATGAGATGGAAAGTTGGGGTACAGCTCTGACTCAAGCGGGAATCACGCCGGATTCCCCGTCCACTTGGTGCCAGGTGATGAGGAGTTCGAGTGGCAGTGAAAACGGCGGAACGCGAAAGTTACCTATGAAAACAAACCAATCCATGGCGGACTATCTGGGCCCCGTCCCACGTGCATTCACCTTGATCGAACTCCTCGTCGTCATTGCCATCATCGCAATCCTGGCGTCCCTGCTTCTGCCAGCGCTATCCAAGGCGAAACAAAAGGCCGACACCGTGAGTTGTCTGAACAATACCCGCCAGATGTTCCTCGCATCGCAATTGTACGCGGATGACAACAAAGGCCGGTTGTGCTTCACGTTTTCGCTCATCGGCAACCAGGAGAAACGCAGGCTGTGGTTCAACTATCTTGGGGTATACGGACCGAGCAAGAAGCTGGCTTTGTGTCCGACCGATGCAAAAGTAGCGTTAAAAAAGGTCTATGTCATTTATCCGAGCGACCCGAGCGATCAGTCCGTGATCAACTACGAATACAACTTCCGTCTAGGCGGTTGCGACTGGCCGGGTGTCTGGCCGAAGGAAGTCTATCCGCCCCAGAACCTCAGTAATGTTCGCAAGCCGACTGCGACGGTACAATTTACCGATGGTGGGAGCATGCCGCTTGATACCGTGGATCCGACCAAGTGCGTCACCACTGCATCCAAGGAGAAGGCCGGGTGTTGGATCGTTCAGGACCCTTCATCCTCCGCACTTCCGGGTCCCATGGCCCCCACAGACGACCCGAACTGGGGTGGCCCGCGCCTCCGCCACAACGCAAGCAGCGTAGTGATGTTTGCGGATGGTCATTCGCAGGTTCTGCGCTCCTCCGTTTGGTACTGGTCGGGAACGCCGTGGTTGAACCCGGCGGTCGGCGGCAAATAATTCCGGCTTCCACCATGCCAGTCCGTCTTTGGCGAGAAACCTGTTGTTGCCTTATTCGTAAAAAATAGAACAACATCAAGATCATTGTCGCCCATTCAAGTTTTGATGGGACGGCCTATATTGCCCTTCCCTTTTCATCTCGGCCCGGTTAGCGTCCGCCCCACAATGTTAGTTGAAATATGTGTGGACTCAGCGGAAAGCGCGCTCGCTGCTGAGCGTGGTGGGGCGAACCGTGTGGAATTGTGCGGTAACCTGAAAGAGGGCGGCACCACTCCCAGCGCCGGTTGTATCAAAGCGACACGACGACATCTTAAAATCGGATTGCAGGTCATCATCCGGCCGCGCGGCGGAGATTTCCTCTTCAGCGAATCCGAAATGGAGACCATGCGTGAGGACATTCGCATGGCGAAGGAACTTGGAGCAGACGGCCTCGTGATCGGCTGCTTGACCGCTGATGGCCACATTGACCAACCACGCACGTCCGAATTGCTCGATCTGTCCCGGCCTTTGAACGTCACGTTCCATCGCGCCTTCGACATGTGCCGCGACCCACGGCAAGGACTGGAGGAATTGATCGATCTCGGTGTGGATCGGGTGTTGACGTCTGGCCAGGATGAATCGTGTGTGGAGGGTCTCGACCTCATCGCAGCGCTGCAGAAGCAGGCCGCAGATCGCATCATCGTCTTGCCCGGCGGTGGCATCACGCCTCAGAATGTGCGGCAAATCGTCGAAGGCACGGGCGTCAGGGAGGTTCATCTGAGCGCGAGGACAATCGTGGAAAGCAGGATGAATTTCCGGAATTTGCGGTGTTTTATGGGCGCAGCCACCCGCCATTCGGAATTCACCTGCAAAATTACCGACGAGAATGCGGTGCGCAGCGTCGTGCAGAGTTTGCAGACGGTTTGAGACAACGAACCCATCAACAATCGTCCTTAATGTCTCGGGTGAGGGGAGGAATTTCCCAAATTCCCAAATGAAAATGTCGCGCATCGAACCCCTGAACCGTAGCCGCCGACGTGGAAAAGTGGACTTCGTTTGGCGGGTGAGTCTCCGCTTTCTCCCGTCAGCGACTACGGCAATGCTCCTTGCCAGAAAGCCCGAACTCGAAAATTTGTCACACGTTCAAAAGAAATGCTTGCAATTATTTCTCAGGAATTGAGTATCGGGGAATCCACGCATTTTTTATCGTGGAAAATTCGAAGAAAAATCAAAAAAGTTTTGCCCCGGCCGAGTCCGTAGCGGGTGAGGTAATGCTTGAATGATAGATTAAAAAAGTCAAATAACTAACCCTGCAACATTATGAAAATCCAACCACATTTATTATTATTAAAACTAGGGCACCTCCGGAAACTAAAACATGAAAAATCTGAAAGGAAATTGTAGCTGGGAAAACGGCGGTGGATTATTCTCAGCCATGCCTACCAGCCAAGCC
>JAYVSV010000064.1:0-16321 GCA_043775015.1 Verrucomicrobiota bacterium | reverse complement strand
GAGTTTCTGAAGACCGGCACGCGCCCGCCGTTTCCGTATTCGGACGTGCGCCTGCTGCCTTATCTCCAGCATTCATTCTGGTTCCTGCCCAATGTCGCGGCCTGTCACGCGATGGCGAATCTGCTGGCCGAGAAGCACAACGTCTTCTGGCACGACTACGACGCGCTCGTTGCCGCTGGCGCTTCGGCGGGCATCGGCTTGGAGGCGTTGCCCCCCGTGCGTGAGGCCATTGGCAGCGGGTTCGAGACCAAGACGATCACGCTCTCGTGCGGCAAGCTGACCACCGGCGTCACCGTGCCGCAGTGGTCGTCGATCTTAATGCTGCGCAACCTGAAGTCGCCTGAGACCTACTTCCAAGCAGCGTTTCGCGTGCAATCTCCGTGGTCTATTAAAAACCCCAACGGAGACGACCCCAAAGAGGAGGAAATTCTCAAACCGATCTGTTTCGTGTTCGACTTCGCACCCACCCGTGCGCTGCGGCAGCTCTCTGAATACGGGATAGGGCTTTCGCCCAACGAGCCGAACCCGGAGAACGCCGTTAAGGACCTCGTGTCCTTCCTGCCGGTGCTGGCCTACGACGGCGCGAACATGACGCAGATTGATGCGGGCGGCATCCTCGACATCGCGATGGCCGGAACATCGGCCACATTGCTAGCGCGCAAGTGGGAGAGTGCGCTGCTGGTCAACGTGGACAACGATACTTTGCGCCGCATCCTCGACAACCCGGAGGCGATGGCCGCAGTGGAGCGCATCGAAGGCTGGCGCGCGCTCGGCGACAACGTCATCGAGACGATTATCAACAAGAGCGACCTGGTGAAGAAGCTCAAGGATAAGGCGAAGAACAAGGACTTGTCGGCGAAAGAGAAGAAGCAACTCACCGACGAAGAGAGGGAATACAAGTCCAAGCGGAAGCTGATCCAGGAGAAGCTCATCAAGTTCGCGACCCGCATCCCTGCGTTCATGTATCTCACCGATTTCCGGGAGAACACGCTGCAAGACGTAATCACCAAGATTGAGCCAGACTTGTTCGAGACGGTGACTGGGCTCACCGTGAAGGATTTTCACCTGCTTGTGCGGCTCAAGGTGTTTAATACCGAGCAGATGAATCAGGCCGTCTTCGCCTTCCGCCGTTATGAAGACGCCTCGCTGCGCTACACGGGCATCGAGAGCCACGAGGGGCTAACGCACTACGGGCTTTACGACACCGTGGTTGCGCGGGAGTGAGGAGTACAGAAATCCAATGAGCAACTCGCGTTCATCGCTGCCGGCAGCCTTTGCACCTACGAGCCGCAATGGGGCAGCGACGTTTTCGGCATGTATCAAAACCTCGTCGAAGGCCGCGAAGTGCCGTGGAGCCTGCTCGTGAAAGACATGCCCAGGAGCAAACACAAGGACCTCGACTTCATCGTGGACCAGCTCGATTGGGAGAAGAACGTCGATCCGAAATTCAAGGACAACCATTATCTGGAGCCGGTTCCCGTCGCCGACACGCGCAGCGAAGGGTTTGTCGATCGCTGGATCGTCTATGGCAAGGTGGACGGCGAGCAACTCTTCACCGCCAAGGAACTCACCGTCGAACCCGGCGTGAAAGCCACCATCAAAGACAACGGCGCTTACGGACTCATCTGTGTGCAGGGTCTCGGCAAGATCAACGGCCAACCGCTCAACAGCCCGAAACTCATCCGCTTCACCGAACTGACCGAGGATGAATATTTCTGCACCGAAGACGGAGCTAAACGCGGCGTGACCTTCGAGAACCACAGCGAAACCGAACCGCTCGTTGTCCTCCGCTATTTCGGCCCCGAGGTGAATCCGGATGCGCCAAAGATGGGCGCATATCGGAAGAATAAGTTCTGAGTAACAATTTCTTTTCCGTCGCCGCACTCCGTGACAGAATCGCGCCGCCCATGAAATTTATCGGCGCATGAAAAACATCGTCTATTTCGATCTCGAAACGCAGAACTCCGCCGATGACGTGGGCGGTTGGGACAAAATTCGCGACATGCGCATGAGCATCGGCGTGACTTACAGCACGGCGCGCGGCGATTACAAAATTTACGGAGAAAAACAGGTCAACGAATTGATCGACGAATTGCGCCGCGCCGATTTGGTGGTCGGCTTCAACAACCAACGTTTTGATTACGAAGTGCTGCTCGGCCACAACGATTTTTTTGATCACACGCAAATCCCCACACTCGATATGCTCGTGGATTTGCAGAACACGTTGCAGCATCGTCTCTCCCTCGACTCCATCGCCCATGCGACGTTTGGCGTGGAAAAAACGGCCGAAGGTTTGCAAGCCATCCGCTGGTTTCGCGAGGGCAAGCTTTTGGAAATCGCCGAATATTGCTGCTACGACGTGAAGATTACCAAACTCGTTCACGAATACGGCGTCGCGCAAAAGCAGCTTCATTACACAAATCGTTTTGGGAAAAAAATGACGGTGCCGGTGAATTGGTGAGGAGGAACGCAATTTTTAGACACGAATTTCACTAATTGCCGCGAATTAATGAAACGGTTTTTCTAATTCCTGTGCATTCGTGTCGATCCCCGCATTCGTTTGTGGTTCCGTTCCGACTAATTTTTTATGTTCTTGTTCGTTGAGGATTTTCGGCAGCGCTTTGCAGACTTTTTCAAATCCGGGGAAATTCCACCGGTTTGGGAAATCGCGGCATTGTTGCGGCTTCACGGATTGAACCGCGCAATCATTTCCATCGAGAAAAATACATTCGCCGTTTGGCCTGTCCAACAACGCCAACCCGCGTTTCCCAGTGGTTAGCCTCGTGAAATGCTGGATGAAATCGAATTCGCTGAGTTTCTTGAACGCCGCCAAGCGCGTGATCTCATCGTCAGTCAAACGCACTTGCCCTGGCCACCGACAACACGCGGTGCAACGCTGGCATTCATAGAAAATCGGCATCTTGTTCGCTTCTGTTCAGTGTAAAAAATTTGATCTTCCGCACCCCTAGCACCACCACCAGCGAAACACCCAGGCTGACGCCAAACCGCTTTGCCACGGCGCGCTGCGTTTGTCCGCGACGACCCGCCAACTCCACCTTCGTCCGATCCTATTCAGAGAGTTTTTCAGGCGCAACATGATTGCAGACAGACCTGGATCAGATGACATTTCCCTGCCCAGCCTCAATTGATACCAGCCCGATCATCCGTGGTTTCCATCCTTCTTGCGAAACACAATTTCCTTTCGTGTCGCCTTGAAGCACGAGTAAATTTTTCCGCATGTCCGGGCAGATGACGACCGACATTTTAATTCTCGGAACCGGCGGCGCGGGTTTGATGGCCGCGCTGCACGCGCACTGGCGCGATCCTCAACAAAAAATTCTACTCGTTTCAAAAGGGTTGCTCGGCAAAAGCGGTTGCACGCGCATGGTGCAAGGCGGTTACAACGTCGTGCTCAACGCGAAAGATTCCGTGCAGGCGCATTTCGAGGACACGGTTCGTGGCGGCGGATTTTTGAACGACCAGGATTTGGCGTGGCATCTTGTCGAAGATGCGCCGCGCATCGTCAAGGAGTTGGAAAATAAAATCGGCTGCATGTTTGATCGCACGCCGGATGGATACATTCACCAGAAGGCTTTCGCGGGACAAAGTTACGACCGCACGGTTCACGTCGGCGATTTGACGGGGATCGAAATCATGTCGCGTTTGCGCGATCAAATTTTTGCCAGCAACATTCCCTGTCTGGAAAATACGCGCGGTTTGGAATTGCTCACTTCTCCTGATGGCAAACGTGTTATCGGCGCGGTTCTTCTCGATATTCAAACCGGAAAATTTATCACGGTAAAAAGCAAAGCAGTGATTCTCGCGACCGGCGCAGGGCCGCTGATGTATCAACGTTCCGCCTGCGCGCAGGAAAAAGCCTGCGACGGAATCGGCATGGCATTTCGCGTCGGCGCGCATCTGATGGACATGGAGATGGTGCAATTTCATCCGACTGGTTTGGTTGTTCCCGGCTCTCGACTCAACGGCGCGTTGCTCGAAGAAGGTTTGCGCGGCGCGGGCGCGCATTTGTTCAACGGCCTCGGTGAACGTTACATGGAGAAATACGATCCTGAAAAAAAAGAACGCTCCACGCGTGACCGGGTTTCTCGCGCCGGTTACATGGAAATCATGGCCGGGCGCGGCACGGAAAACGGCGCGGTGTTCATCGATGTTTCCCATCTCGGCGCGGAATTCGTTGAGAAAAATTTCGTCGGGATGCGCGACCGCTGTCTGCGCATCGGCTACGATCTCGCTCGCGAAAAAGTTGAAGTCGCGCCAACCGCCCATTTCAACATGGGCGGCATTCGCATCAACCGCGACGGCGCCACAAATCTCGAAGGCCTTTTTGCGGCGGGCGAAGATGCGAGCGGTGTGCATGGCGCAAATCGTCTCGGCGGAAATGGGGTTGCGGAATCCACAGTTTACGGCGCGCGCGTGGGTGATGCGGTGGCGGCGTGGGTGAAAAATGTGAAACTTGATTCGCCACGCGCAGAGCAAATTGCGGAAGCGCAAAATACTGCGAACCAATTTCTCGAACGCAAATCAGGAGAAAGCCCCTGGTGCTTGCGCGAAGATCTTGGCAAAATGATGTGGGACAAAGTCGGCATCGTGCGTGACGGGGAGACGTTAAAATTGGGCCTCGCCGAAATTGGCGACCTGCAAAAACGCGCCGACCAAATGGCCGCCACCGGAGGGCGTGTTTTCAATCTCACCTGGCAGCAGGCGTTGGACCTGCGCAATCTTTTGACCGCATCCAGCCTGATTACGCAAGGAGCGTTGCTGCGCGAAGAGAGTCGTGGCGCGCATTACCGCACCGATTTTCCGAACCCCAACAACGCTACCTGGTTGAAAAACATTTACCTTACCCTGGACGGCGACGGCGTGAAAAGTTGGACGGAGCTGGCGAAGCTGACGAAGCTGCAACCATAACGAAGACCGTTTAACCCGAACTCCGAGGTTGAAATGCGGGATCTGGAATGGAGCGCGGCGTTGACGCCGCATCATCGCCGACAATCAAGTGGGGTTGCGAGCGCACAAAAACATTCCAACTTGAATCGGCGTCAACGCCGCGCTCCGATACAACTTGAAGCGCACGTTATTTCGGGTTTAGGCATTAACATTTCCAAAGAAGGATATTACCCAAGTTCTCGCGGTCATGGGTTGTATGTGCCGGAGCAGTTTGATGATAAAAAAGCCGCCGCAAATCGAAATCCAACGTTGACCTTGGTTCTTAAAAAATCGGCCAACCAATTCCGATGTATGCGCGGAAAGCTCAAATTCAAATTCCTAAAAACGACAAATTGATAGGGTTTGATCTCGAAGAATTTGACTGGGAAGTTCCATTCGGGAAAGGGCAACGAAGCGATTTCATTTTTGAGTCTCGCCGTGGTGGGTCAGCCGCAGAGATTTTGACTCTAGTTTAAAAGTCAGGTTTTCAAATGATGGCGACGGCCTGATTTCCACGCCAGTTCCAATAGCCCAAGAAAGTGAACTTCGCCTTCCGCCCATCGCCCCACCTGACGGTTATGCGTCTGAAATGACAAAAAGCTTAGGAAACACGCCGGGCAACGCATGGAAAGATGACGCTAAGAAAGAACAGAATTATTTCTTTAGAGTTAGGACCGTCATCGACGAAAAGGGCGCGGTCAAAAGTTCGTTGTACGGAAAAATTCACGGTGACTTTGTCATAGATCCAATTAACTCTAAAACGATGATCATCATTTTCACGTATTATCTGAATCCCACGCCAAACTCGCGCAACATTGAATTTGATCCGAAACAGAATTTGCTCAAAGACTTAAAATCAGATGAGAGAGTTGACGCACCTTAATTTTAAATGAGGACGATCTTGTCGATTGTGATTACTGGCCTTGCCTTGATTTTGTGGGCAGGAGTTGTGTCTGTGTGTGAGCTAAAACTGAACTCCGAAGTACGTGCAGATCGGGAAATCGCCATTTTTCTCCTTTGGTACCCGCCACGCCAGTTCCAAGCTTCGCCGCTATTGCGTGAGGATTTGCATTTTCATTGGAGCTAAATTCGTTACGCTGAAACGAACATGAATCTTCGGTTAATGAAAACCACTGCCTGGCGGCGTGCTGTCTTTATTGCTGCGGCGATTTCCCGGTTCCTCGTTCGCACAGTCACGGTGATGATGTTGATTTCCGCCTCGTTCCTGCCGTCGGCCTTCGCCAAATCTAATTCCACGAAAATCAACCCGGTCGCTGCCAATCCGGCGCTCACAAACTCGCCACCAAGCCTTCCAGCGTCGGAAGCCGGGGAGTTACTGCTCGCCTCCGCCGAAGGCCTTAGTGTTTTCAATCGTAATGGCGCGATGCCATTCGGGCATTTCGTCACCACCGTCAAGGACAACACACCTGGGCCGGTCGAGTGGGACGACATGGTCTATGACGGCTGGCGACTTGAGTCTGGCAACTACCTGTATTCCTCACATCGTTACGTTCGAGAACTGTCGCCCGCTGGCAAACTCGTCTGGGAATTCCGACTCAACGCACCAAGCGAATTGAAGACCTGCGTGCCGTTGCCCAATGGCGATGTGATGACGGTGGATGCGGAAAACATGGAACTCGTGCAGGTGACGGATCAGGGTCGTCGCGTCGCGAAGAGGATTCCCGTGCCCACGAAAAGGGAAGCTTCGATTCATACCCGTTACAATCTCCTGCGCCGCACGCCGACGGGAACTTTCCTGCTCGCCCTCCGACACGAGAAGGCGTTTATCGAAGTGGACGAGTCAGGAAAAGAACTTTGGCGTCACACTGTTCCAGATCTGCCCGTGGTGGCCGAGAGACTTGCGAACGGAAACACGCTCATGAGTTGGAGTGGAGGTCTCATCGAGGTAGCGTTGAACCATCAGGTTGTTTGGGAATTGAAAACGTCGGACATCATCGCGTTTCCCGTAATTCTCTTTGGCGGCTTCCATCGTTTCAAAAACGGCAACACGCTCATCGCCAACTCGGACTGGCATTACAATGAGCCTGGGCAAAATCGCGTCCAGGTTTTCGAGGTCACTCCCGACAAACGCGTGGTCTGGAAACTCACCACGGATGCCTTTGTGGGCCAAAAGCCAGGATCACTCGAACCAACCACCGGCTTGGTTGAGCATCGCATCATCGGTCTGCAATGGCTTGGCAGCGATCCGCCGCTCGTTCAGGCGCTTTCAGCCAGAACAGCTGACGAACATTTTTTTAAAACTAAAGTACAGCCTCTTCTCGTGGAGCGCTGCTACGAATGCCATTCGCACGACAAGAAGATCAAAGGTGGGCTGGCACTGGATTCACGCGCTGGCTGGGAGCACGGAGGCGAAAGCGGCCCTGCGCTGGTGCCAGGCAAGCCCGGGTCGAGCCGACTCATTGCGGCGGTGCAGTATGTCAATAAGGATTTAGAAATGCCGCCGAAGAAAAAACTCACGGACGCAGAAATCGCCGTGTTGGTCGAGTGGGTAAAGCGGGGCGCACCCGATCCCCGTTCCATTGCCAGCGGTATGACCACAGCGGCGAAGCCAGCCAGCCCGGAATGGGAATCAGTCTATCGCGACCGTCTGAACTGGTGGAGTCTTGAACCGGTTTCAAAGCCACAGCCGCCGCGTGTGCAAAACAAATCGTGGCCACGGAACAAAGTGGACAACTTCATCCTCGCCGGTCTCGAATCGAAGGGCCTCAAGCCATCCATCGAGGCCGACCGCCGCACGCTTGCACGCAGGCTAAGTTTTGCGCTGACTGGTTTGCCGCCCAAGCCTGAGGATGTGGAACGTTTTGCCACGAGCACTTCGCCTCATGCCTACGATGATCTTGTTGATTCATTGCTCTCCAGTCCACACTTCGGCGAACGATGGGCGCGACATTGGATGGACGTGGTTCACTACTCGGACACGCACGGCTACGAGTGGGATACTCCTGCCAAGAACGCGTGGATGTATCGCGATTATCTAGTCCGCGCATTCAATGGAGATGTTTCCTTCCGACAACTCGTGCTGGAACAAATTGCGGGCGACCTTATCCGTCCTCGCTTGGATCCGCACAGCGGTTTGAACGAATCCCTCCTCGGCCCCATGGCAATGCGTCTTGGCGAACGGCGGCACGGCGACAATGCAGATGCCGAGGGAGTCACACAGGAGGCAACCGGCAATATCATTGACACCGTGAGCAAGGGCTTTCTCGCCACCACGGTTGCCTGCGCTCAATGTCACGATCACAAGCTCGATGCTGTGGCCCAGCGCGACTACTACGGGTTAGCGGGTATGTTGATGAGCACGCGCTGGGGAGTGCGCGGCGCTGACAGTAATGATCCAAATCTGCCAGTAATAAATGAGCTGAACGGCATCAAGCGAAACATCCACCGGGAACTCACCAGGCAATGGCTAGCCGCGAAAAGTTCCATAAAGGAGAAGATCACCGCTTTGTCTGCCGTCGATTTAGAAAAGCCGGCGGACGCAAAAGCAGATGACAAGACAAAGCCACAGCAAAAGAATGGTTTTCCCGATTCGGTTTCAGCGATATGGAAGCAGTTGAATGATGCAGACACAAACAGCACTTCACTCGAAGCTAACTGGACAAAGTTGATGGAGGAATTCCAGATGGAACGAGGCAAGCGGATGGCTGCCAACCAGACCAATCTTCATCTGCTGGCCGACTTTACGCAGAAGCAGTTGCCGGCGGACTGGCAGGTGGATGGCTTCGGCATGAAGCATGGACTGGCTGATGATGGCGAGATGGTAATTGCGAGCGAAGGCGACACGGCGATTGCGCAACTCCTGCCGGCGGGTCGCTGGTCTCACCTGTGGTCGGCGCGACTTGCAGGCGCGGTGCGCAGCCGTCTGTTCGACTCAACGCCTCCGGTCACCATGTCAGTGGGTTACGCAGCCGGTCAGCACTCAGCTGAGTCACTCATCGTGGATAATTGTTTTCATAGCGAACGGATGAAATTTCTCGATCAACGCACGCCCGGCTGGCTTACTCTTACTACTGGCAACTTCCCTACCTTGGCCGGCAGCATTGATACCCTGCCTCGTCGCGTCTATGTCGAACTCGTCACCAAGTCGCTCAACAATTACTTCCCACCGCGCGCAGCTTACGGCGGCGTGAAAGAAAGTGATTTAACTGACGATCGCTCATGGCTCGGCGTGACCCGCATCTACCAACACGCGGCAGGCGAGTCGCCCACAGATGAAATGACTCGATTTGTCACGCTGTTTGGAAACCCATCTGCACCCCGAAAACAGCAGGAACTTGCCTCGCGACTTGCCGACGTCGTCATGGGTGCAATCGAACGCTGGTCGCATGACAAGTGCGACAGCGAGGACGTGCGCCTGATCAACGAAGCCTTGACGGCGAGGTGGCTGCCAAATGAAACCAACACAACGCCTATTCTCGCAAAGCTGGTCGCCCGCTATCGTGAGGTGGAGAAGCGACTACAGCCCGATCGCGTTATCGGTTCCGTCGCCGATTGGAACGAAGGCCGCAATGAGAAGATTGGAGTGCGCGGCTCATACATCGAATTCAGCGATGAAGTGCCCCGTGGCAACATCCATTTTCTCGGCGGTGCGGCAGCCCGGCAAATTCCGCAATCCAGTGGACGCCTTGAGTTCGCTCGCAACCTCGTGAGTGACCAGAACCCGCTCACCGCCCGAGTTTTCGTGAACCGCATCTGGCATCATCTTTACGGTGCCGGGTTGGTTCGAACCGTGGATGACTTCGGCCATCTGGGTGAAAAGCCGTCTCATCCGGAGTTGCTAGACTGGCTCGCGCAACGCTTCATGGATGATGGCTGGTCCGTGAAGAAACTTGTGAAGTTGCTGGTGACATCTGAGACTTGGCGACAAAGCAGCATCGCCAGTCAGGAATCGCTCACCGCTGATCCAGAAAATCGTCTTGTGCATCACCTTGCAATGCGCCGCCTTGAAGCCGAGGAAATCCGGGACTCAATGCTCGCAGTGGCAGGCCGACTTGATGACTCGCTTTATGGTCCACCGATTAACCCCTATCGCTCCGCCGAGGATGCCGCCAAACGACTCTTCACTGGCCCAATTGACGGGGATGGTCGGCGCAGCCTATACCTGAAGATGACATTGATGGAACCGCCAAAGTTCCTCACGCTCTTCAATCAGCCAATTCCCAAACTCACGTCTGGCCGACGCGATGCCACCAACGTACCTGACCAGGCACTTGCGTTGCTGAATGATCCGTTCGTCGTCGCGATGGCAAGGCATTGGAGTGAGCGCGTGTTGCTAGACAAAGCGGTGGCGCCTGAACAGCGCGTGCAACAGATGTTCACCGCCGCATTTGCCCGCGCTCCGAAGTCAGACGAAACGGTGCGGCTGATCAAACTCGCACAACGATCCGCCGCACTACGCGGACTGGATGCCAGCGGATTGCTATCCTACCAACCGGTCTGGCAGGATGTGGCCCACGCGATTTTTAATTTGAAGGAGTTTATTTATGTCCAGTGAACTGTCTCAGCGAGACCAACTGTCCCTCAACCCGCTTTGTCCGGGCTGCGAGTCGCCCCCTGTGACGCGGCGCGGATTTCTCAAGCGCTCCAGCATGGGATTTGGAATGCTCGCGTTGGCCGGACTCACCAATCAGTGGGCTACAGCAGAAACGAAACGCCCCCTGCCCCATTTCCCGCCGCGCGCCAAACATGTCATCTTTCTTTTCATGGATGGAGGAGTGTCACACGTGGACACGTTTGACCCCAAGCCCGAGCTGACGAAACGCAACGGACAGTTGGCGCAATGGCAGGCTGATGCTCGTTCGCAAGCACTCACGCCAAATCGAAAGTGGCTGAAGAGCCTCTGGGATTTCAAACAGCGCGGAAAGTCCGGCCTCTGGGTGAGCGAGCTGCTGCCGAACATTGCAAACGTGGCAGATGAGTTGTGCGTGGTCCGTTCCGTCGTGGGCGAGACCCCATTGCACGGCGCGCAGAATCTTCTACTCCACACGGGACGCAGCATCGGGGCTGCGCCAAGTTTGGGCGCATGGATTTCCTATGGACTTGGAACGGAGAACGAACAACTGCCCGGCTACGTTTTGTTGAACAACGACTGGGTTCCAAACGGCGGCTCCCAAAACTTCGCCAGCGCTTTCCTGCCGGCAAATCATCAGGCCACGATGGTTCGCGCCAAGGGCACACCCGTGGACAACATCACCGCCTCAGACTCTGCCGATCTCCAACGCACCAAGCTGGATTTCCTCCGCGAGCAGGATGGTGCGTTTGCCACGGCGCGCGGCGGCTCGGACGCAATCGAGGCTGCTATCCGGAACTACGAAACCGCCGCGCATATGCAATCCCTCGTGCCAGGCCTGTGTGATGTGAGTGGTGAAAGCCCAGCCACGCTCAAGCTCTACGGCGTGGATCGAACGAACGACTACGATCGCTTCTACGCGCTGCAATGCCTGCGCGCGCGGCGCATGGTCGAGGCCGGGGTGCGCTTCATCGAAATCACCTGTCCGCTCACCCACAACAACAACGCCCCTTGGGACCAGCACGGAGAACTCAAGCAACGTCACGAGGAAAATGCCCGCATCACCGATCAGCCCGTCGCCGCGCTAATCACGGACTTGAAAGCGCGTGGCCTGCTGGATGACACGCTTGTTCTCTGGGCGGGCGAGATGGGTCGCACCCCCCACTCCGCCGGTGCCGATGGGCGTGACCACCACGTCAGCGGTTACACCATTTGGATGGCGGGCGGTGGTATTCGCGGCGGAATAACCTATGGCGCAACCGACGAAATGGGAATGTCCGCAGTGGAAAACCCCGTGGACATCCACGACATCCACGCGACCATCCTCCATCAACTCGGCATGGATCACGAGAAGCTGACCTTCCGGTTTGGTGGACGCGACATGCGGCTTACCGATGTACATGGCAATGTCATCACGAAGCTTTTGTCCTAATCCGCTGGAAATAAAACTTGCGCTCCTCTTGAAGATTGCTACGTTCACGGCTACTTAAATCTAAAAGGCTTATTTATGGCAAGAATTTGTGAATTAACCGGCACAGGACCAATCAAAGGCAGCCACATTTGGCGCAGCGGTAAAGCGAAGAAAAAAGGCGGCATCGGTACGCACGTCACCGCGATTACCAAACGCCGCTTTCTGCCCAACCTGCAACGCGTGAAAGCCGTGATCAACGGCGAAGTGCGCTATATCCGCGTCACCGCGAGTGCGATCAAAAAAGGTTTGGTCGTCAAAGCGCCCAAGCGCACTTGGAAAAAGGGCGACGCTAAAAAAGCGTAGTTCTTATTTAATTGATTTTCGAAATGGCGTCCGAAAGGCCGCCATTTTTCTTTTCCATTGCGCTCCGGGAGGGTGCCTATTTTCCTTTGGAACGGTGCATCGTTGCGCGCTTCATTTCACGATCAGCATCGCGCTTCTTAATGTCATCCCGTTTATCAAACTCGACTTTGCCTTTTCCAACTCCGAGCGCGACTTTCACTTTTCCATTTTTCCAGTAGAACGAAAGTGGAAAGATCGCATTTCCCTTGATGGAGGCGAGACCGAACAGCTTCCTGATTTCGCTTTTGTGGAGGAGCAGTTTCCGCGGTGCTTTGGGCTGATGGTTCTCGCGATTGCCGAAGGTGTATTCGTCAATATGCGCGTTGTAGAGCCAGACTTCGTCCTTTTCCACTCGCGCAAAAGCATCGGTGATTTGACCTTTTCCGGCGCGCAGAACCTTGACCTCTGTCCCATGCAAAACGATGCCCGCCTCGAACGTATCAAGGATATGATAATCGCGTCGCGCTTTGGGATTGTTCAGAATGTCAGCCATAAAAAAAGCCAGAAGGCATTCCTTCTGGCTCGCGCGTTAGCCGAAATAAATCAGTTCTTTTTTCGCCGTTTGGCGACGGGTTGCAATTCTTCCGGGCTTTCCAGAAGGACAAAATCCATTTTGTCTTCGATGATTTCCAGCAACGCCACATCGGCCGCGCCCAAACCAGCGGTGTCGGCCAACAACGGACGACCCTGGGCACCGCCCGTGGTCAATTGCCGAACGCGGCGGGACACTAAATTAATCAGAACGTTGGGGTTGCCAACTTTCGCCAGTGCTTGTTTTACAAATTCGCTATTCAAAGTTCCGTTAGTTAAATTCTAAGAGCCGGTAAAGTTACCGGTTGAATGGCTTAACGCAATAGCAAATTTGCGTGCTGCCGCATGGTTTTCTAAACATTCCGGTTTTAAAACTGCGCGATAACCCAACACCTGCGCAATTTGCACAGGGAATTTTCTTACCAACCCGGTTGCTTGGATTACGCTTTCTGGAGCGATGACACAAAGTTTTCATGTCGGCCAGCGTTGGATTAGCGAGAGCGAGCCTGAACTCGGTCTTGGCTCCGTGCGCCGCGTCACTGCGCGAACCGTCACCGTTGCTTTCGTCGCGAGCGACGAGACGCGTGAATATGCCCTCGATAATGCGCCGCTCAAACGAGTCCGCTTTCGCGTCGGTGATACGATCAAGGACCGTGAAAATGCACCGCTCGTCGTACAATCGATTCGCGAAGAAGGCGGTTTGATTTTTTACCACAGCGACGGGCGCAAGCTGTGCGAAACCGAGATAAGCGATTTCATCAGTTTTAGTAAACCGGAGGAACGTTTATTCGCCGGGCAGATGGATGCGCCGGAAATTTTCGACCTGCGTCTGGTCGCCCTGCGACAGCAGCATCGCCGTCGCAAATCCAAAGTGCGCGGGTTCGTCGGTGGACGCATCGATCTCATTCCGCACCAACTTTACATCGCGTCGGAAGTCGCGGGAAGACTGGTGCCGCGAGTCCTGCTCGCCGACGAAGTGGGCCTGGGCAAAACGATCGAAGCCTGCCTCATTTTGCATCGCCTGATTTTGACCGGTCGCGCCCAACGCATTTTGATTCTTCTGCCCGAATCGCTGGTGCATCAATGGTTTGTGGAGTTGCTGCGGCGTTTCAATCTTTGGTTCCACATTTTCGATGAAGAACGGTGTGAAGCCATCGAAACTTCCAATCCCGAAGCAAATCCATTTCTCGACGATCAACTCATTCTTTGCAGCCTTGGTCTGTTCGTGAAAAATGCGAAGCGCGTCGGGCAAGCGCTCGCCGCTGGATGGGACCTGCTCGTGGTCGATGAAGCGCATCATCTCGGCTGGTCGCCGGAATCGGTCAGCTGCGAATACGAAATCGTTGAAACGCTGGGCCGCAGCACACCCGGCCTGCTCCTGCTGACCGCAACTCCCGAGCAACTCGGCATGGCCAGTCATTTTGCGCGGCTCCGGTTGTTGGACGCGAATCGCTTCCATGACCTCAACGGATTTGTCCACGAAGCAGAGCATTATCGAGACGTCGCACGCATCGCGGAGAAAATTCTCGGCGAGAAAGTTTTAACGCGGTCCGATGTCAAAAAGTTATCGGAAATTCTCGCCAAAACCGAAGACGAACTGCCCGCGACGCTCGAGAAAATGGACGCAGCCATTCGCGATGGATTGATTCGCGCGTTGCTCGATCAACATGGAACGGGCCGCGTGATGTTTCGCAACACGCGCGCGACCGTTTCAGGTTTTCCAAAACGAAAGGCGCAATTGCATTCCTTGCCAGAGCCGCGTGAAAACATGGACTTGTTTCATGAACTCGCGGAGGAATTTGCCGCCGACACGAATGTAACTGCGGCGACAACATTCCAACCCGATTTTACAAACGATCCACGCCTCGATTGGCTGGCCAATTTGTTGCGAACTCTGCAACAGGAAAAAATCGTGCTGATTTGTCGCACCCAACGCAAAGTTGAAGCGATTGACTCCGCTTTGCGCGCGCGCCTGACGGTGAAAGTGGCGGTGTTTCACGAAGGGCTTCCGCTCGTGCAACGCGATCGAAACGCCGCATGGTTCGCCGAGGAAGATGGAGCGCGCCTCCTGATTTGCTCGGAAATCGGCAGTGAAGGTCGCAACTTCCAATTCGCCCATCATCTGGTCTTGTTCGATCTGCCACTCGACCCGGAATTACTCGAACAGCGCATTGGCCGGCTCGACCGCATTGGGCAGACCTCAGAAATTCAAGTGCATGTGCCGTTCGTCGCGGGCAGTTCGCAGGAAGTGTTGGCCAAGTGGTATCACGACGGGCTGAACGCCTTTGAAAAAAATCTGCACGGCGGTCGTGAATTGCTGGAGCGGTTCGGGGCGCCGATTCATGACCTCGCCCAGGATTTTCATGAAACGGAGGAGACATCGCGCGCGGAGTTGACGCAGTTGATCGTCGAAACAAAGGCCGCCCGGACGGAAGTGGCGACACGCCTGGAGCAAGGCCGCGACCGGCTGTTGGAACTCAATTCCTCCCGCCCTGCTGCTGCCGCGCAGTTGGTCGGCGAAATCCAACGGCACGACGCCGACATCTCCCTGGACGACTTCATGATTTCCATTTTCGATCACTACTCCATTCACGTCGAAGAGCTGACGCATCGCACGTTTCAACTTGGCTCGGCAGGAGTTTTTGCCGAATCGTTTCCCGGTTTGCCGACCGAGGGATTAACCGTCACCTGCGATCGAAAGCGCGCGCTGTCGCGTGAAGACATTCAGTTTCTCACGTGGGATCATCCGTTAGTCACTGGAGCGCTCGACCTTCTCCTCGGTTCAGAAAAAGGAAACAGCTCCTTCGCCAAATGGCCGGACCACAAAGTCGCCGGGTTATATCTCGAAACGATTTACCTGCTCGAATGCATCGCGCCGCCCGATCTTCACGTCGATCGATTTCTTCCGCCGACCCCATTGCGCGTGCTGGTGGATCATCGCGGCACCGATGCGGGCCACTCCATCAGCCAGGAAATTTTCGCGCGCAATCTAAAACCGGCCGAACCCTACGCCTTGCTCGATCAAGCGGAATGGCGCGAAGTCCTCCTCCCCGATCTGCTGAAAAAAACGCAAACCATCGCCAGCAGCCAAATCGGCGGGATCGTTGTGCAGGCCCGACGTGAAATGAACGCCCAGCTTGGCAAGGAAATCGCGCGCCTCGACGAATTGCAGAAGGTCAACCACAGCGTGCGCGACGAAGAAATTGAGTTGCTCATTCAGCAGCAACGCTCATTGGATCAGCACCTGGCGAATGCCCGCCTCCGTCTGGATGCGATCCGGTTGATTCAACGCGGGCCGAGTTAAATAAAAGTGCCAGATAATCCATCAACTTGGTTCAACCCGAACTCCGCAGTTGGGTAGCGCACGCGGCCCTCGTGCTGGCTTGGGCGGCTCGCCCAAACTTCGTTCCACACTTCCGTCCGGGATCACGGGTGGCAAAAAATTTGTGAGATGAAATTTTCGGTGGGCCACCGAAAAGCGCACGCCAGCGGCGTGCGCT
>JAYVSV010000063.1:0-6336 GCA_043775015.1 Verrucomicrobiota bacterium | reverse complement strand
ATCGCTTCGCTCGCCCTCCTCAAAGACGGGACGTGCCGACAAGCAGAGTCCTGGTTTGCTAACTACACGACTTGTCCTGGTTTGCTCGCCCCGCGACAGCGTCTCGACATCTTGAGCGCCTTGAGCATTTTGGAGTAACGCCAAAAACATCAGCCTGCACGCGACCAATAACATGCGGGACAGTCTCATGTTTTCATGGTCGCGTGTTGACGTGCCTGAACCAGCGTTCGACGACGAAAAACGTGCCCGACGCTTCGAGCGGCTGGCCGGTGATGGGCAGTTTGTAGGCCGCGCCTTGATAAACCCGCTCGGCAGAAAGTGCGTCCGCCATATTAACTTTGGCGGCATGAACGCGAGTCGATTGAACTCCGCGCGAACGTAAGTTGTTTGGATTTTGAACCGCTGCAAATGTGGAACTGGATGGCAACGAGGGCGATGCCGGCTTCGATAGTGCTGTTTCCAACTCAAGCCAACGGGTTGCGGAAAAAACGACGTAGATGTGTTCGATCCCGGTGGTTGTGTCCAGGAAAAACGCGCTCTTATCTGAGGAAGGCACTTGGAGGATTTGCTCCGGCTTCACTGGATTTGAGCCGGAAGAGAATGGCACCGCATTGTTCTCAGGAAACAGCCCTTGCGTTTTGCCGGAAGCATCCACTTGGAAGACGTAAAGATAACCGGTGGACCACGGTCGTACCACAAATAAATAATCATCCGCCTCCGATGCAAGAGCGTCTCCATCCTTGAGCGCGCTAAAAGTGGTTTCACCTTTCTGCTTGGCCACAATTGTAAACTGAAGTTGTGGCACAGCGGCGGCTGCGGGTGCTGGCGGCGGAGAGCCGTTATAGACGAGTTTTAAAACATCCGCTGCAGCCTGGGCTTGCACACCGGCAGGAATGGGTACGGGCGGAGGAATCGCTTTCGCGACTAAGTTTGAAGATTGAGATGACACAAGGAAAATCACCAGGCCAATCAAAAGAACCGCCAAGGCGATAGCCGCAGACATTCGGGTGACAAGGCCAACGCGGCGTTGCGAGGATTGCGCACGCAACTTGTCCGGCAGACTTGGATTACCAGATTCACCGTCGGAATAATTGTAGAGATGAATACATCCGCCATGCTTGACCGTAACCGCCCCCAAATCGTGCAAATGCCCGGACCACTCGCTAAGTTGACCAACGAATCCCGCAACTGTGTCGGAAAGCAGAATGTGTCCAGAATCACCGCAGTCCATGACTCGCTGGGCAATATTGATGCCGCCACCGGCAACGTTCATGTTGGCATTGATGTCCTGGAGCCGGTAAACCGGACCGCTATGAATTCCCATGCGCAACTGAATGTCAGGATTGTTTTTCAGTTCGCGCGCAATTTCACGAGCACAACGCAGCGGAGCCGTCGGGTCTTCAAAAAACACGAGAGCCATGCCATCGCCCGTCGGCAGGGAAATCAACCTATCACTCGCTTTAGCGCGACAAAATTCAGTAGTCGCTGCAACCAAGTTCTGGAGTTGGCAGAGAATGCGGGTCTTGTCGTCCATCGGCGGGCGGGAGTAGCCCACCAAATCCATGAAGAGCACGTGCGCAATCTTCAATTCGTCTGTGCCTTGAATTGCCGTGGCCATTATACGATGCGTTTCTTTGCGGGGGTTCTCAGGTTGGCGAAAGGTATAAAGCAAATCGCCAAAGTGTCAAACTTGCGATTGAATTTTGGGCCAAGGGTTGCCGGGAAATTTTAAAACTTCGGCAGCTTGTTGCCTTTTTGTAACAATTCATCCACGCGCACAAACTCGTAGCCGCATTTGTCCAAATAATCCAGAAGTTCACCGAGGCGATCGTGCATCTTGTCGGTGCGTTTGGGGCCAACACCGAAGTGGAGCAGTAACAGAAAACCATTCAAGCCATCGGTCTGTTCTTTTTTGATGATGCTGTCGTAGATGATTTGCGAAGGGACGAAGTTCTTCGCGTCATCCTCCGTGTAGTCCGCGTTGGAGCGGGTGCCCGGAGAAAAATTAATCAACGTCAGTCCGAGTTCACGACTCCACGACACGATTTCTTCGTTGTAATGTTCGAACGGCGGGATCCAGAACTTCATCTGCTTTCGCTTCAGGCCGACTTTTTCGATTTTCTTTAAATTATCTTCAAGGTCTTTGATAAAAAACTCTTTGGTAACGAGCGTTGTTTTCGGGCCGCTCCAGGGACAGTAAAGCGGATGCGTGTCAGAATGCGGCCCAAGGTAATGACCCTCTTTGAGCAACCGTTTGGCGAGCACGATATTTTCCGCATGGGTAAAATATTCGCCCGTAAAAAAGAACGAAGCCTTTGCGTGATGTTTGGCCAATTGATCGAGAATGAGTTTTCCACCTTCGGAAAATCCGCCGGACGTAAACTCCAGCGCGATCTGTTTCTTGTCTTTCGGTCCACGAAGAATTCCACCCTCGCGCATTTCAAACTGATTGGTCGCGCCAAGGAGGTTGGAACAACCCAACAGAACCATTAAAAATGAGAACCATTTCATCCGGCACTTGTCTCTTCAACATCGGGCTGACGCACGGCCGACGAACGCCTGAACCGTTGCCAAAAATAAATAGGCAGACCAAGTCCAATCAGGATCAGGCCGGCGGTGGATTCGACTCGACTGGTCATCCAGGTGTTGATCAATAAGGCGACCGCAACGAGAACGAAGATGAACGGGACGAAAGGATATCCAAGGGTGCGATAGGGTCGGGCCGTGTCCGGCATTTTTTTCCTCAATACAAAAACGGCAGCGGTGGTGGCCGCGTAGAAAATCCAACCGGCAAAGACAACGTAATCGGTTAATTGATCGAATGTGCCCGAGATGGCAAGGACGCTGGCCCAGATTGCCTGAAGGAAAATTGCGGCCACTGGCACGGCGCTTTGTTTGCTGAGTTCAGCGAAGCGCGCAAAGAAAAGTCCATCGCGCGCCATGGCAAATGGAATTCGAGCGCTGGTCAAAATTGAGCCGTTCAGAACGCCAATCGTGGAAATCAAAAAAGCAATTGAAACGAGCGCGGGACCACGTTCACCTAGAAAAGCAATCGCGGCTTTGCTGGCAACAGGCAAGGCGTCGCGGTGCGCCGTGGAATTCGAAGTCAGAATCTCCTGAAACGGCAGCGCGTAAAAATAAGCGAGATTCGCCAATCCATAAACCAGCAGGACGATGACCATGCCAACAATGAGCGCGCGTGGGATATTTCGACCGGGGTCTTTCACTTCTCCGGCCACCATCGGCATGTTGTTCCAGCCGTCGAACGCCCAGAGCGCAGCAAGCATCGCGGCACCGAAAGCAGAGAAACCGGTCCAATTGCTCGATCCCGCCGGCATTCGGAAATTTTCCCAAGTCGCCGTGGGCGCAAAGAAAAACACGCCGAAAACAATCGCCGCAATGCCGAGCACCTTGGCGAAGGTAAGGAACGATTGAATCCGTCCGCCGAAAACAACTCGCAAACAATTGATCGCAGAGAAGAGTAAAATAATCCCGACGGCGACGATTTGTTTCTCGCCGAATTGCCAATCGATTTTTTGGCCGAGCAACAGGAAGGTTTTTTCGGCCCAAACTATTTTCAATGGAACCAGTGCGGACAGAAACGTGGCAAACGCGACTCCGAATATGGCGATGGAACCGGTCGAGCCGACGACGATTCGCATCCAGCCGAAGAGGAACGCGGGCAGATCTCCATAAGCAGCGCGCAGATAAACATATTCACCGCCCGCCTTTGGCAGCATGGCCCCCAGTTCCGCATAGGTCAGCGCTCCGGCGAGTGACAAAATCCCGGCAGCGACCCACGCGAGCAAAACGAGTTGAGGCGATCCGACGGCTTGCGCCATTTTTGCCGTCTTCAAAAAAACTCCGGTGCCAATGATCGTCCCAACGACGAGCGCAGTGGTGTCGCGAAAGGTGAGACCGCGAACGAGTTGTGGTTTTTTCACGGGCATAATTCTAGCCGAACATGATTCGGCAAATAATGATGGCGGCAATGACTCCGGCAAGGTCCGCGAGCAATCCAGAAGCAACCGCGTAGCGCGTCCGCCGAATCGCAACGGAACCAAAATAAACCGCGATAACATAAAAAGTGGTTTCGGTGCTGCCCATGATGGTGGCACCCATTCGGCTGAGAATACTATCCGGCCCATTTGCTTGAATCAGATCAAGCAGCATGGCGTTGCTACCGCTGCCGCTCAATGGACGCATTAAAACCAACGGCAGCAATTGCACGGGAAAGCCGATGAACGCGAGCGGTTTTTCCAGAAGCCGACTCAATAATTCGATTCCGCCCGCGCCGCGAAACATTCCAACCGCAGTCAAAATCGCGACGAGGAATGGGATGATTTTGATCGCAACCTGAAACCCTTCCTTCGCGCCCTCGACAAATTCTTCATAAACTTTCACGCGCGACAACGCGGCGTAAAGTGGGAAAAACGAGAGGAAGAACGGCACCGCGAGCACAGAAATCGCCTGGACGACTTTCATAAATGTCGTCTGCGGAACTGAAGACGCAGCGTCGGCGGCGAATTTCGCCGAAGTCAGGTCAGGGAAAAAATTGGGCCAAAGTTTTTGCAGTTTCATTTCCGGAAAAATGAGAGCCAGAAAAAAATAGCAAAACATTGCAACGAAAGCGGTCAGAGCCACTTTTCCCCAAGGAGAAATTTCTTGCGGCTTGGATAATGATTCCGCTTCAGGCCGAGCAATCGTTTGCATCACCTCTCCGCCATAGGTTGCCACAAGTTCCTTTTTGTTGAACTTCTCAAATAATTTTGCCGCCGCGATTCCAACCACCGTGGAACAGAGCGTCGCAATAAATGCCGTTCCGACAATTGCCGTGGAATTTTTTGAGCCGTTGACGGCTAGAATTCCAATCGTCGTCGCAGGGATCAATTGGATGGAACTCGTGTTGATCGTCAGGAACATGCACATCGCATTCGTCGCGGTTCCCGGATGGGGATTCAACTTTTGCAAATGTTCCATGGCGCGCAAACCCAAAGGAGTGGCGGCATTGTTCAATCCAAGCATGTTCGCCGCGAGGTTCATCAGCATCGATCCCATCGCCGGATGGTCCGCAGGCACTTCGGGAAAAAGCCAGCGCATGACCGGACGAAGCGCCCGGGCAAGAATAAAAATCAGTCCCGATTTTTCGACCAACCGCATGATTCCAAGCCAAAGTGTGATGGTCGCCGAAAGTGGCAACGCGAGATCCATCACGGCTTTTTTTGCGGAAAGAAAACCTTCGTTCGCGGCCTGTTCCATCGCGCCGTTGTAACCGCCAATAATGACGGCGAGTAAAACGAGTCCAAGCCAGATGTAGTTCAGCATGAGAAGAGTTTTGGGTTCAACGAGGCGTGGCTGAATTCAATTTTATTTTCGGCAACTGCCAGTCGTTCTGCAGCCGGCAAAATTCCGCTTCGGGAAGCTGGACAAGAACGGGATTCGCCTTCGCATCGAGCCACGAGAGCAGTTTCTCCATCGCCAGCTTTTCCATGGCGGTGCAACCGCTGGTGCCGCTTCCGTCACCTTTCCAGATGTGAACAAAAATGCAGGAACCCTGCCCGGAGATGCGAGGTGAAACGTTGTGATCCACGACGATGCCGAGTCGATACTGTTCTCCGATGGCCAGCATTTTTTCGGAACTTTTCCAATCGACGCCGTTGATTTGGTTGCGATCCACGATCGAATTGTATCGTTTTGATGGCACGTCATCGACGCACTCAATCGCATCAGTCAACTGAAGATACGGAAATTTTAACTGCTTCATTTCGCTGGGTGGAGCGAAACCGAATGCAGAGGAAAGTTTAAAAATTCCGGCGGGGCTTTTCCCATCGCCCTCTTTTTTCTGCGGCTCTGAAGTTGTAATCGGATGCAATCCCCTGCCCCAGGCGATCCCGTTACGGCCCACCACGATTTCAATTTTGGAACCCACTTCGCGCCAGCTTGCTTTCACATTTTTCCGCTCAAAACAACGGAGCACGCCGAAAACCTGATGCCAGTCTGCCGTCGTGACCAACAGCATTTGGCGAGAATCTTTCAAAGGTTCAGCAGTGGATTTCGGTTGGGCAAACAGGTTTGAAATCGCCATTGAACAGAAAATGGCCAGCAGCAAAACAGCGCGGGGGTTTTTGGTTACGGCTGAATGGTTGTTCATTCGGTGCGCACCGATGTTGCAAATCTTTGAATTCAAAGACAACAGCAAATCCTTTTTCACTGATTTTTATGCAAACTTGAAAAGCAGGGTGTGATTAAAAGTGGGTGACGGAGCGCGGACATTCCTGTCCGCCCGCGCGTCCTTCCGCCCAGAGCGCTTGATATTTTAGCCAAGCCCCGGCGGAC